>NZ_CADFEH010000022.1:0-137304 GCF_902833155.1 Burkholderia sp. BCC1047
AACCACGAACGCATTAAGCTCAAGTTGAAAGGGCTGAGTCCCGTGCAATACAGGACTCAGCCCTTGGGCACCTAGTCTTCAACCGTCCAACTTCGTGGGGTCAGTTCACTTCGGCGCCCTTTTTCATGGCGGCGGCACAAGTGGCTGAAGCGGCTGTCGCGCCGAAACGTCGAACCGACCCGATTTGCAACCAGCCGTAACCGCGCCGCCGATCCGCCGTCATACGAGCCGCTTTCACGCGCTTGACGATCGTATTCGGCGGGGAAGCGAGCGCCGCCAGCCCATGAAAAAAGGGCGGCTCGTCGCCGCCCTTCGTCTTACCGCCCGGCGCCCGCCAGCGGCGCAATCGACGCGGGTTCGAACAATGCATCGGCCTGCGTGACCCGCACGAAGCGCGCCGCGCCGTCGCCCTCGACCAGCGCGCGGAAATGCGCTTCGCCGCACGCGAGCTTCGCGCGCTCGTGCTCGCTCGGCACGTGGCCGTCCGCATTCGGCGTATCGACGACGAAGTACAGCCGCTCGCCGCCGTCCTGTTCCGCGAGCACGGCCCAGACCGGGTGATAGCTGCCGAGCGGCGTCTGCACGCGGAACCACGCCGGCAGCTTCGCGTACAGCTTCACGCCGTCGTGCGCTTCGAGCGCATCGGCGAACGCGCGCTCCGCGTCCGTCTCGCATACGACCGCTTCGTGGATCGACTTCTGCGCATCGGGCCGCAGGTTGCGCAGGTAGCCCGTCAGCGCCTCGCTCTCGAACGATTCGAGCGCATGCACGTGGCGCTCGCCGAGCTTGCGGTAAGCGATGCCCGCGACGAGCGCGAGCCGCTTGCAGCGGTTGATCGCGTCGGCCGCGACCGCGATGAACTGCTGCGGATTCACGCGGAAATCGTCGAGCCGGCCGCTGTCGGCGAGGATCGTCGCGAGCGAACGGCGCGTGAGCTGCGTGCGGTCCTGCAACTCGGTGAGCAGGTCGGGCAGCGGCAATTCGCCTTCGTCGAGCAGCACCGTGCCGGCGCTGGCCACCTCGATCGCCTCGATGCCGGCCTTGCCGATGTCGATCTCGGCCTTGCGCCACTGCAGCCGCGCACGCGCGATGTCCGGCGCGTCGCGCAGCGCGGCCGTGCAGTCGCGCACCAGCTTCGCGTTGTCGAACTCGACGCGGTACACGGTGCGATGGCGGATGCGGTCCCACAGCGCGCGGAAATCCTCGCCGAACACGACGGCCTTGCCCGACGCATCGCGCCGCAACGCGATCGCGCGGCGCTCGTCGGCATTGCGCACCGCGAAGCGGCCGGACAGCTTGCGCAGCGTCGCGACGATCGGCGCGCGCAGCCGCTCGAATGCATCCGGCAGCACGAGCGCGCTCTGGCGCAGCGCATCCTTCAGCCGGTCGAGCACCTTGCCCTGCGCGTCGACGTAGCCCTGCTTGTGCAGGTGGTTCCACAGCACGCGCGACAGCTCGATGCCGAGCGCATGCGCGGGGCCGTCGTCTTCCTGCACCGGCAGCGCCGCGAACTGGTGTTCCTCGACGATCCCGAAACGGATGCCCGTATCGGCCTCGATCTCCTTCTGCAGGTTCTCCGCGAACGACTCGTAGCGCTCGGTCGCGATCACGGTGAGCGTGTTCACGCCCGCGTCGCGTACGCGTTCGCCGTCCTGGTCGACCGCGAGGCGCAGCCCGCGGCCGAGCGTCTGACGACGCTCGCGCTCGGTCTGGATGTCGCGCAGCGTGCAGATCTGGAACACGTTCGGGTTGTCCCAGCCTTCCTTCAGCGCCGAGTGCGAGAAGATGAACTTCAGCGGCGTGTCGAACGACAGCAGCGCCTCCTTCTCGCGCATGATCAGGCCGTACGCGCGTTCCGCGTTCTCGCGGGCCGCCGCGCTGCTTTCGCTCGTGTCGGTCCAGCCGCCCTTGCGGTCGATCGAGAAGTAGCCGTTGTGCGCACGCTCGACTTCCAGCGCGACGTCGACGCCGTCGAACAGCGCACGGTAGGCCGGCACGCGCGCCGCACGCGCATATTCCTCTTCGAAGATCAGCGCGTAATCGCCCTTCACGGGCACGCCGTTCTCGTCGTAGCGGCGATAGCGTTCGACCGAATCGACGAAGAACAGCGACAGCACCTTCACGCCGCGCTCGGCCAAGCGCAGCTCCTTGTCGAGATGCTCGCGGATCGTGCGGCGGATCATCTCGCGCTGCACGGCGAGCGTGTCGATGTCGCCGAACGCCTCGCCGAGCGACAGGAACGCCTCGCCTTCCGGATGGCGCAGCTCGACGTATTCGGCGCCCTTGACCGCATGCACTTCGCCGATCCGCAGCCCCGCATACAGCGCGCGCTTGGTCAGGCGCTCGAGATCGTCGCCGTCGGTGGCCGACACGATCTGGCGCTTCACGCCGGCCGCCGTCGCGACGTCGAGCTCGACGCGCGCGCTGATCGCGCCGCGCCGGTTCGACACGCCGACGAGCCGCACGTACGGCTTGTTGTGCGCATCCTCGACGATCGCCGACGCGATCTCGATCTGCTTGACGAGCTTGCGCTCGTACGCGTCGACCGCGTCGAGCCGGTACACCATGTGGTGGCGGTCGACGTGCGTGGCCGAATAGCGCAGCGTGCAGAGCGGCGCCATCGCGGCGAGCGCTTCGCGCCCGCGCCCTTCGAGGCCGCCGTCGACGCTTTGCGGTTCGTCGACGATCACGATCGGCCGCGTCGCGCGGATCAGGTCGATCGGCTTCTCGCCGCCGGTCTTCTCGCTGTCCTTGTAGAGGTTGTTGATCTCTTTCTTGTTGATCGCGGCGACCGTCATCACCATGATCTGGATCGCCGCGCTCGCCGCGAAGTGGCGCACCTGGCCGAGCTTCGCGGAGTCGTACAGGAAGTAGTCGTACGGCACGCCCGCGTACAGCGCGCGGAAGTGATCCTCGGTGATCGACAGCGTCTTGTGCACGCCTTCCTTGATCGCGATCGACGGCACGACGATCACGAATTTCGTGAAGCCGTAGCGGCGGTTCAGCTCGAAGATCGTGCGCAGGTACACGTAGGTCTTGCCGGTGCCGGTCTCCATCTCGACGGTGAAGTCGCGCGAGCCGGGCAGGCCGGACGGCGGCAGCCCGCCGCGCAGTTGCACGTCGGCGAGATTGCGCGCGAGCGCGTCGTCGGTCAGCGACAGCCGGTTGCCGACGCCTTGCTCCGATACCGCGAAACCGAGCGAGCCTTGCGCGGCGGCCGTCGTGCCGGGCGCGGCGTTCGCGAGCACGCTGAAGTCGCCGCGATACGATTCCTGCCCGCGAAACAGGTCACAGACGGCGTCGATCGCCTCGCGCTGGTAGTCGAGATCCGCTTCGAAATGCAGCCGCATCACAGGCTCCGCACGCGCTTCACGCCGTGCTGTTCGAGCAGCGCGGCGAGATTGAGCTTCGCGACGTCGTCGACGAAGCCGCTGTCGCGGAACAGGCACGTGACGTCGCGCGACGCGCCGGTCGCATCCAGCAGGTCGACGATGCCGTCGGCGAGCGGGCCCGCGTCGTCGCGCGAAATGCGCGCATCGAAGCACGCGACGATCGCGCGGCCGATCAGGTGCACCGTCTTGCCGGCCACCTGGTGATGCTCGACCGGCGTGCACAGGTCGAGGCCGAGCTTCAGCGTCAGCTCGGCGAGCAGGTCGTCCTCGGTGCGGCCGGTCTTCACGTGTTCGACGGACGCGAACAGCGCATGGTCGAAGTCGTCGCGGCGCGGGTCCCACTCGATCACGTTGGTCGTGTCGAGCCGGTATACGCGGAAACCGAGGTCGCCATAGCTTTCCGGATAGTCGCGCGCGACCTGCTGCGCGGCGCGGCGCAGGCGTTCCTTCGTGATTTCGGCGAGCGTCAGCGGCTTTTTCAGCTTCGCGCAGAAATCGGCGGCCGCCGTCTGCGTCTCGTCGCGTCGGTCGAGCGCCTCGGGCAGCTGCACGAGGATATAGCGGCGCGCGCCGCCGTCGGTCGCGTTCACCTGCATCACCGCGTGGCCGGTCGAGCCGGAGCCGGCGAAGCAGTCGAGCACGATGTCGTCGCCGCGCGTGCACCAGCCGATCACGGCCGCCGCGAAGTCGACCGGCTTCGGCAGGTCGAACGGGATGCCGAGCGTTTTCAACAGCGCGTCGTCGGAGCCCGCGAACGGCAGCACCGACGGCACGTTCTCGTACATGTTCTCGTCGAGGTAGTAGATCCGCTGCGGCTGCGTGGTTTCGTCCGGGCCGAATTCGATCTGGCCGCGCTCGAGCAGCGCCTGCATCGTCGCAGGCGGGTTGCGCCAGCCGCGCGCCGGCATCGCGCACGGCTTGCCGGTGACCGGGTGGATCAGCGGCGTGAAATATTCGTCCGGCGCCTTCTTCTTGTTCGGCCACGCCATCGACACGAGGCGGTACACGCGGCCTTCCGCCGACAGCCGGTCGTACATCACCTCGCCGCCGGACAGGTTGGTCTGCGCCTTCATCCACGCGCGGTACGCCTTCTGCGCGTCCTTCGGGTTGCCGCTGCGGTACACCGCGTCGTGCGCGGCGTCGAGCATGCGCTGCGCGTTGCGCTTCGGGCGCTTCAGCGGCGCCTGTTCGAGCAGCGTCTCGGCATTGCGCGCGAACAGCACCAGCGATTCGTGCTGGTACGCGACGCCGCGCGCGTCGCCCTTCGGGTTGCGCTTGTCCCACACGGCCACGCCGAGCTCGTTTTCCTCGCCGAAGATCTCGCGCAGCATCAGCACGAGCGCATGCACTTCGTGCTCGTCGATGTGCACCGCGATCAGTCCTTCGTCGGACAGCAGCGCGTGCGCGAGCTTCAGGCGCGGATACATCATGTTCAGCCAGTCGGTGTGGAACCGGCCGTTCGCCTCGGTGTTGGTGCTGCGCTTCACGCCGGCTTCGGTCTGGCCCGTCATCGCCAGGTAGTGGCGGATGCTGTCGCTGAAGTCGTCCGGATAGACGAAATCGCTGCCGGTGTTGTATGGCGGATCGATGTAGACGAGCTTCACCTTGCCGGCGTAGCTCTTGTGCAGCAGCTTCATCACGTCGAGGTTGTCGCCCTCGATCACCAGATGGCGCGTGTCGTCCCACGCGACGCTGTCGTCGGGGCAGGGCCGCAGCGTGCCCGTCGACGGCGTGAGCGCGGCCTGGCGTGCGGCGCGCTTGCCGTGCCAGTGAAAGCCGTAGCGCTCGTCGGCGTCGCCGACCGTGCGTTCGCCGACCAGCGCCTTCAGCACGTCGACGTCGACCGACGCGCCGTCCGGGCCTTCGGTCACGAGTTCGGGGAACAGCGCCTTCAGGCGCGCGACGTTGTCGGCGGTGAAATCCGTCGACATCGCCTGCGGGCTGGCCGCATCGAGTTTCTGCATCGTCTTTTCCATCGGAGCCCGGCCGCGCGCGCCAGGACGTCGGGCGCGCTCACGGCACCGGCGGCAATGGCCGCCCGGGCAAACCCGAAACGCTAGCGAGTCGGTCGGCGCAGGTCAAGCACCGATGTGCGACGAACGTGCTGGTATCGGCCGCGATCGCCCGCCGGACGGGCTGGAAGCGGGTTCGGGCCGGTTGTCGCACGGGGTGGGCGGTGGGCGCGTCGCAGGTGGTCGGCGCCGCGGTGGAAAGGACGAAAAAAGGGGCACGGTCGGCGCCTGGCGCCGGCGTGCCCGCATGGAGAGCATCCGTGATGGAGAGTGCGGCAGGGCCCGAAGGGCCCTGCCCCGATGACCGCCCCGGATCAGGAACGCGTCCGGATGCCCGAGAAGCTCGCGTCCGCGCCGACCGGCAGCGACAGCAGCTCGACGTCGAGCCTGCCGACCATGATCGTGATCTTGCCGCCGTCGTCGGCGAAAGCGGGGGAGCGGCGAGCGCGCAGCCGAGGCTGGCTAACGGCGAGGGTGCGCAGGAGGGGCCGCATCGGGTCGTGTCCTTGGCTGTATTCGTATGGCGCGATGCTTGCTGCATCGTCTTAACGAGTATTGGGAGGCGAAACCTTCTGCAACCTTTCGCGGCGCGGCAATTCGTTTAGGAGTTTTCCAGAAAGCGGGGCGCGGAAACCGGACGGAGCGGGACCAGGCAACCGATAGGCCCGGTCCGCCTTAGGACGCATTCAATTCGGTCTGCGGGGCGCTGAGTTGCGGATATACGGTTCAGATCTGCACGATGCGGCGAACGCGGTCTGCGCGCAGCTCACGGGTCTCGAGAACATGCAAATCCGAGGATAAAGATGAGGCTCTTGACGTATGACCAGTGTGCAGTGATGCAAGCAGGCAGCGATTGGCGTGCACGGTTCGATTGGAAACCCGACGGGTGGAAACCATCCGATTCGGGTCAGTGAAAATGCATATGAAAAAATATGACTCTCAGGGCTCGGCTTTGAACGATCGACAAACCTTACCAACCGCTTGTCTTAATTCCCATGTAGCTCGGCTACTCTCGCGCGGCCCAGTTGTTACTTCGGCGTTTCTGACTTGGGTACTTTCATACCTTGCCGGTGCTTCTATCTGGCTCGCGCAATCTTTCTTTGATTTCCCTTCAGAGTTCTTCTCCGGACCATCACCTCAGATAAGGAGACTTGATCTAGCAACACGACTGTTTGTCGGCTCACTCGTCGCTCCGCTAGTGGAAACATTTATTTTCCAATGGCTACCCATCCGATTGATTTGCCGCGTATTCAAAGCAAGTGCTTCGCTGGCCGTCTGTGCGTCCACTCTTGCGTTCGGTACCGTGCACGGCTACGGCCCCGTCTATGTCGCTGTCGCGTTATGGGGTGGATTCATTTTCGCGACCGTCTTTGCGCTGCGCGATTATCCTGGCGGCCGCCCTTTTTTGGTTGTTGCCAGTGCGCACGCCGCCCGTAACACCCTAGCCAGCATCATTATCTGACTCCGATAAGACACCGCAAGTCGGATCAGTGGATTTTCCCTAAGCTGGCACCTCGGCAGCAATGACGACTCCGCGCGTCACCGCCACCCGATCAACACCCGCCCCATCGTATCGAGCCCCATGTCGAACAGGTGCGACACGAACGGCACGAGGTTCGGGATCATCAGTTGCACGAGCAACAGCCCGACGATCAGCGTGACGGGAAAGCCGATCTGGTACATGCCGATCTGCGGCGCCGCGCGGTTCAGGATGCCAAGCGCGAGGTTCGCGATCAGCAGCGCCACGACCACCGGCAGCGACAGCAGCAGCCCCATCTCGAACACGGTCGCGCCGAACGCGGCAAGCGTGCGCCAGCCCGGCGCGTGCAGCAGCTCGCCCGACACCGGCAGCGACTGGAACGACGCGGCGAGCGCGGCGAATACCTGCAGGTGGCCGTCCACGGCGAGGAACGCGAGCATCGCGACCGCGTTCAGGAACCGGCCCATCGCGGGCGTCGCGCCGTTCGAATGCGGATCGAAGAAGGTCGCGAAGCCGAGCCCCATCGACAGCCCGATGAAGTCGCCGGCCGCTTCGACGGCCGCGAACACGAGCTGCATCGTGAAACCCATCGCGACGCCGATCAGGAACTGCGTGACGAGGATCCAGATGCCCGGCGCGGAGAACACGGTGACGTCCGGCATCGCGCCGAGCGTCGGCGCGACGACCAGCGCCATGAACGCGGCCACGCCGATCTTCACGCGCACCGGCACCGCCGCGTGGCCGACCATGGGCGCCGTCGCGACGAGCGCGAGCATCCGCACGAATGGCCACAGAAAAGCCGTGAGCCAGCCGTTGAGCTGCGCGTAGGTAACCGAGAACATTGCGGAAAAAGCGGGCCGGGCGCGCCGCTCAGCCGGCGCCGAGCGTCGCGACGTGCAGCAGCGTCTGCCGCAGGTAGTCGAGCATCGTCGTCAGCATCCACGGGCCGGCGATCACGAGCGTCGCGGCGACCGCGAGCAGCTTCGGGATGAACGACAGCGTCGCTTCGTTGATCTGCGTCGCGGCCTGGAACAGGCTCACGACGAGGCCGACCGCGAGCGCGACCAGCAGCAGCGGGGCCGCGAGCAGCAGGCCGACCATCATCGCCTGGTGCGCCAGCGTCATCACTTGTTCGGGCGTCATCGCGCGTGTTCCTCCGCTTAACTGAAGCTCTGCGCGAGCGAGCCGATCAGCAGTTGCCAGCCGTCGACGAGCACGAACAGCATCAGCTTGAACGGCAGCGACACGGTGGACGGCGACACCATCATCATCCCCATCGACATCAGCACGCTCGCGACGACCATGTCGATGATCAGGAACGGGATGAACACGGTGAAGCCGATCTGGAAGCCGGTTTTCAGTTCGCTCGTGACGAACGCGGGCACCAGCAGCGACAGCGGCACGTCCTCGGGGCCCTGCATCGGCGCGGCCTTCGAGATCTTCGCGAACAGCGCGAGATCGGTCTCGCGGGTCTGCTTCAGCATGAAGGTCTTGAACGGCGCGACGCCGCGCTGCACGGCCTGCTCCATCGGCATCGAGCCGTCGGAGAACGGCTTGTAGCCGTCGTTGTACGCACGGTCGAGCACCGGCGACATCACGAAGAAGGTCAGGAACATCGCGAGGCCGACGAGCACCTGGTTCGGCGGCGTCGTCGCGGTGCCGAGTGCCTGGCGCAGCAGCGACAGCACGATGATGATGCGCGTGAAGCTCGTCATCATCAGCAGCATCGCCGGCAGGAACGACAGCATCGTGAGCAGCAGCATCGTCTGCACGCTCAGCGAATAGGTGGTGCCGCCGTGCGGGCCCGGGCTCGCGTTGAACGCGGGCAGGCCGTTCGCCTGCGCGCAGGCAAGCGCGGGCGCGAGACAGAGGATCAGCACGGGCGCGACACGCGCCGCGTGATGCAGGAATGCGTGTTTCATCGGAGTGCGGAGACGGAAAGAGGGCGCGGCGCCATGTCAGCGGTCCTTGCCACGACCGAGGCGTTTCGCGGCTTCGCCCGCGAGCGCGTCGCGAAACCGCGCGCCGAACGTGCCGGGCAGGGTGCCGTCGGACGGGTTGCCGTCGGCAGGCGCGTCGGCCGAGGTCGACCCCGCGGTCGCGGCGGCCGCCACCGAACCGGCCGGCAGCGTATGCAGCAGGCGCACGTTGCCCGGCGCGACGCCGAGCACGAGCCAGGTGTCGCCGATCTCGACGATCGTCGCGCTTTCCTTCGCGCCGAGCCCGACGCTCGACACGACCTTCAGCGGGCCGCCGCGTCGCGCGGGCTGGAAGCCGAAGCGGCGCGCGAGCCATGCGCACGCGAATACGAGGCCGATCACGACCGCGAGTCCGACGAGCGTCTGCAGCACCGCGCCGATGCCGAGCGACGGCACGGCCGAGCCGACCGTCACGCTCGACGCGATCGAACCGGCGTGGTTGACCGCGTTCATGTCGGCGGCGCCGGCCGGCGCGCACGCGAGCGACGCGGCGACGGCAAGCGCCGCCGCTGCGATCGCGCGGTACACGCGCCAGCCGGCCTTCACGACGTTCATCGATTCAGCTTCCGGATGCGTTCGGCGGGCGTGATGATGTCGGTGAGGCGAATACCGAACTTGTCGTTGACGACCACGACTTCGCCCTGTGCGATCAGGCAGCCGTTCACGAGCACGTCCATCGGCTCGCCGGCCATGCCGTCGAGCTCGACGACCGACCCCTGCGCGAGCTGCAGCAGGTTGCGGATCGCGATCTTCGTGCGGCCGAGCTCCACGGTCATCTTGACCGGGATGTCGAGGATCATCTCGATGTCGTTGTGCGTCGAGCTCGCCGCGGCCTTCGACAGCGGCTGGAACACGCCGGCGCCCGTGGCGCCCACCTGCACCGGCTGCTCGTTCTGCTCGGCGAGCGCGGCCGCCCAGTCGTCGAGGCCCTGCTCTTCGTCGGCCGCGGCCGGCGCCTTCGCGTCGGCGGCCGACGCCGCGAGGGCCGCATCGGCCATCGCCTGCATGTCGTCGTCGGGCGTCTGGTTCAGCTCACTCATATCCACCTTCCTTCATCGAATCGCTCGCGCCGATCATCTTCTGCACGCGCAACGCATATTGACCATTGAAAATTCCGTAGCCGCATTCCATCACCGGCACGCCGTCGACCTTCGCGGTGATCGTGTCCTCGATCTCCAGCGGCAGCACGTCGCCCGCGCGCAGGTTCAGGATCTTCTCGAACGTCGCCGAGATCTCGGCGAGATTCGCGGTCAGCTCGACCTCGGCGGCCTGCACCTGCTGCGACAGCACGCGCACCCAGCGGCGGTCGACTTCGAGCGCCTCGCCCTGGATCGGCGAGCTGAGCACGTCGCGGATCGGCTCGACCATCGAGTACGGCATGCAGATGTGCAGCGTGCCGCCCGTCGGCCCGAACTCGATCGAGAACTGCGTGACGATCACGATCTCGTTCGGCGTCGCGACGTTCGCGAACTGCGTGTGCATCTCCGAGCGCACGAATTCGAACTGCAGCGGCCGCACGCTCTTCCACGCGGTCGTGTAGTGCTCGAACACGAGGTTCAGCAGCTTGCCGATGATCCGCTGCTCGGTGGCCGTGAAATCGCGGCCCTCGACGCGCGTGTGGAAGCGCCCGTCGCCGCCGAACAGGTTGTCGACGACGAAGAACACGAGGTTCGGGTCGAACACGAACAGCGACGTGCCGCGCAGCGGCTTCACGTGCACCAGGTTCAGGTTCGTCGGGATCGGCAGGTTGCGGGTGAATTCGCTGTACTTCTGCACCTTCACCTGGCTGACGGAGATTTCCGCCGTGCGCCGCATGAAGTTGAAGATGCCGATCCGCAGCAGGCGCGCGAAGCGGTCGTTGATGATCTCGAGGCCGGGCATCCGGCCGCGGACGATCCGCTCCTGCGTCGCGATGTTGTAGGGGCGGACGCCCGATGTGTCGCGCTGCTCGTCGACCGAATCGGTTTCGCCCGTGACGCCCTTGAGGAGGGCATCGACCTCCTCCTGGGACATGAACTCCTGGTGACCCATACGCGCTCCTTTTGCGGCCGCGTTACTGGACGACGAACTCGGTGAACAGCACGTCGTCGACCTTCGCGCGCTGGTTGCCCGGCTGGGTCGGCTGCTCGATCAGCTCCCGCAGCTCCTTCGCGAGCGAACGTTTGCCGTCCGGCGTCGCGAGCTCCTCGGGATGCTTGTTCGACAGCGCGAGCAGGATCCGGCTGCGGATTTCCGGCATCCGCGCGGTCAGTTGCTCCTGCGCCTTCGGGTCGGTGAGCTTCAGCGACAGGCCGACGCGCAGGTAGTGCTGCACGCCGTCGTCGGACTGCAGGTTCACGGTCAGCGGGTCGAGCGCGAAGAACACCGGCGCGGCAAGCGGCGCCGGCTCGGCGGGCGCGCTCGGATGGCCGACGCCTGCCTTGCCCAGGAACACGTACATGCCGCCGGCGGCGGCGGCAGCCGCGCCCAGCGCGATGACGGCGATGAGCGCGATGCGCTTGAACTTGCCGGAGGAAGCCGGCTTGTCGGCGGTCGGGGTTGCAGTCGTGGCCATGTGAATGCGTGCGTGATGTCTCGTAGCATGCATTGTTCGGCATCCGGGCCGAGGCCGATGGGCGGAAAAGAGGGGGGAATTGCGGCTATCTCAGCCGATTGTCGGCCGGGCGTCGGCCGGATGTCGGCGCGATGCGGGGCAGGAACGGCGGGGGGAAACGATCGGGCGGGAACGGGACGGCGTGCGCCCGGCGGGAATCGGGCCGTCGGGCAAGGAGTGCGGCCGGCGGGCAGCGGTGCCCGCCCGCGCATCCATCGTCAGATCGGCAGCAGCGACAGCAGCGGCGCGATCAGCACCATCGCGACGCCCGCGATCATCATCGTCAGGCTCGACACGACACCTTCCTCGCTGCCGATCTCGCGCGCCTTCGCGGTGCCCACGCCATGGGCGGCCGCGCCGAACAGCGCGCCGCGCGCGAGCCGCGTGCGCATCGGCACGAGCGCGAGCACAAGTTCGCCGAGCAGCATCCCGCAGATGCCGGTCGCGATCACGAACAGGGCCGTGAGATCCTTCGGCGCGTGGATCTTGTCCGACACGGCGAGCGCGAACGGCGTCGACACCGAGCGCGTCATCAGCGAGCGCTGCAGCTCGGGCGACAGGTGCAGCAGCTTCGCGAGCAGCAGCGATCCGCACACGCCCGCGCCGATCCCGACCGCGACGCCGACCGACAGCGACAGCCAGTGGCGGCGGATCAGGTCGCGATAGTCGTAGATCGGCACCGCGAACGCGATCGTCGCCGGGCCGAGCAGCCACATCAGCCAGCGCGTGTCGCGGAAATACACCGAATACGGGATGCCGGTCAGCAGCACGAGCAGCACCAGCACGCCCGGCACGAACACGAGCGGCGAGAACAGCAGCGTCTTCTTGTACGCATAGAGGCGCTTCGACGCGAAATACAGCACGATCGTCAGCACGAAGCAGCCGACGGAGATGGCGGTATTCACCCGGTCGGCGGGCAGGTTCGATAGCGCGGCGAGCATGGAAGGCTCCGGCTCAGTGCGCGATGGCGCTCAGGCGCGCGCGGCGGCGTTCGGCGAACACGCGCTGCACGGCGAGCCGGCGTTCGAGCTTCGCGGCGAGATCGACGGCGACGGCCACCGCGACCATCACGAACGCGGTGCCGGCGAGCATCACCAGCGCGATGCGCCAGCCGTCCTCGCGGAACAGCCCGCCGTACTGCACGGCCGCGACGGCGGCCGGCACGAAGAACAGCAGCATGTCGGACAGCAGCCAGTTCGCGCCGTCCTTCACCCACGCCGGTGCGACGCGGCCCGAGAACAGCAGCACGAGCAGCACCGCGAGGCCGATCACGCCGGACGGAATCGGCAGTCCGACCTTGCGCACGGCCCAGTCGACCGCCATCCACAGCACGCCGAGCGCGGTGGCCTGCAGCACGATCCGGCCCGTGTGCGCAAGGCTGCCCGAAGCGGCGGGGCGGGCGGCGGCAGTGGCGGTCGGCTTGTTCATGGCGGGCTCCCTACAGATGTTTCTGTCAATGGAGCAAGTATAGGGTTTCCCCTAACCATAAATAAAATGACTTGTCTCTATCCTTGTCATTCCAATTCGGAATTCGCTTGAATTCAGCTGCACCAATCTGGGGAGTGATCGATGGAATTGCGCGCGCTGCGGTACTTCGTCGAGGTGGTTCGCCAGCAGAGCTTCACCGCGGCGGCCGACAAGCTGTTCGTCACGCAGCCGACCATCAGCAAGATGGTGAAGGCGCTGGAAGACGAGATCGGTTCGCCGCTGCTGCTGCGCGACGGCCGGCAGATGGTGCTGACCGACGCCGGGCGGATCGTGTTCCAGCGCGGCCAGGACGTGCTCGCCGCGCAGGCGCAGCTGCAGTCGGAGCTGAACGATCTCGGCACGCTCGGGCGCGGCGAGCTGACGATCGGCATCCCGCCGCTTGGCGGTTCGCTGTTCACGCCGATCATCGCCGCGTACAAGCAGCGCTACCCGAACATCGAGCTGAAGCTGTTCGAGCAGGGCGCGCGGATGATCGAGGCCGCGCTGATGTCGGGCGAGCTGGAACTCGGCGGGCTGCTGGAGCCGGTCGATCCCGGCACGTTCGAGCGGCTGCCGATGGTGCGCGCGCCGCTGTGGCTCGTCGCGCCGCGCGAGTCGCGCTGGGAGGACCACGCGGCCGTGCCGCTCGCGGATCTCGCGCGCGAATCGTTCGTGTTCTATGCGGAAAGCCTCGCGCTGCACGACGCGGTGCTGGACGCGTGCCGGCAAGCCGGTTTCACGCCGTCGATCGTGAGCCGCAGCGGCCACTGGGATTTCATGGCCGCGCTCGTGCATGCGGGCGTCGGCATCGCGCTGCTGCCCGAGCCGTATTGCCGGCGGCTCGACGCGAGCCAGTTCACGTGCCGGCCGATCGTCGAGCCGGAAATCACGTGGGCGATCGCGCTCGGCTGGCTGAAGAAGGGCTACCTGTCGCACGCGGCGCGCGCGTGGCTCGACGTCGCGCGGGCGACGCTGCCGCTCGCGCCGGCCGACGATCTGGCGTTTGGGGGATTGCGGGCGCGGGAGTGATGCAAGGCCGAGACGTTCGGCACGCTGATTTCATTCGGTGCCGTCGAATCTGTTTCGAATAGTGTCGGCGTGCAATGCATCGAAATCCTCGGGGACCCGAATCTGCCCCTTCATGAATCCGACCCGCGATACCGGAGCAAGCGTCGGTGCCGAGGCAATCGGCACGACTTCGACCAGCGGCTTGCCGTCGTTCTCGATGACGAACGGGTCACCAGAACGAATTGCGTCATCGATCAAAAGCGACAGGTTCCTTGTCGCATCACGTAGGTCATAAGTCGGCATTTCACCGTTCCGCGAGTCCGGGTCGGCCAGCTTAGCTCTTTATCTATGTGGCGGACGCCGCATGGGCGGCGTGCCGGGAACCCGAACGCGACCGCCTCAATGCCCCATCGCCGGCCCCGCGCCCTTCTTCGGCTTCGTGATCCACACGAGCGCCGCGAGCGCGATGAACACGCCCGCCGACAGGTGGAAGAAGTCGTTGGTCGCCATCATGAAGCCCTGCTGCGTGACGAGCTGGTTCAGCTGCGCATTGGCCGTCTGCCCGACGATGCCGAGCTGCGCGAGCGCGCCCTGGTAGTCGGTCGTGTTCTGCGCGTAGACGCTCACCGATTCCGACAGCCGCGCATGATGGTAGATCGCGTCGTTCTCCCAGAACGTCGAGCTGGCCGCGGTGCCAATCGCGCCGGACAGCGTGCGCAGGAAGTTCGACAGCCCCGACGCGCTCGCGAGCCGCTCGTCGGAGATGCTCGACAGCGTGATCGTCGTCATCGGCACGAAGAAGCACGCGACGCCGATGCCCTGCACGAGCCGCGGCAGGATCACGTGGTTGAACGGCACGTCGAGCGTAAACGTCGCGTTCCACAGCGACACGCCCGCGAACACGATGAACGCGAAGCTCGCGACCATCCGCAGGTCGAGCCGGTGCATGTTGCGCCCGATCAGCGGCGACAGCACGAGCGCGAGCAGCCCGACCGGCGCGGTCGCGAGGCCGGCCTTGCCGGCCGTGTAGCCCATCACCGTCTGCAGCCACAGCGGGAAGATCACGACCGAGCCGAAAAACGCCATGAAGCCGAACGAGATGATCAGCGCGCCGAGCGCGAAGTTGCGGTCCTTGAAGAGCGACAGGTCGACCACCGGCTCCTTCTCGGTCGCCTCCCACACGAGCATGAACGCGAGCGACACGACCGCGATCAGCGCGAGCGCGACGATGAACGACGAGTTGAACCAGTCGCGGTCCTTGCCGAGGTCGAGCATCATCTGCAGGCACGACACGCCGATCACGAGCAGCGCGAGGCCGATCGCGTCGATCCGCTGCTTCGACGTCTTTGTCTCGCGACCGCGCAGGAGGAAGTACGCGCAGGTCGCGGAGAACACGCCGATCGGCAGGTTGATGTAGAAGATCCACGGCCACGTGTAGTTGTCGCTGATCCAGCCGCCCAGCAACGGGCCGAAGATCGGCGCGACGATCACCGTCATCGCCCATAGCCCGAGCGCGAGCCCGCGTTTCGCGGGCGGGTAGCTACGCATCAGGATCGTTTGCGACAGCGGCACCATCGGCCCCGACACGAGGCCCTGCAGCAGCCGGAACGCGATCAGCGTCTCGAAGTTGGTCGCGAGGCCGCACAGCGCGGACGCAATCGTGAACGCGAGCACCGACAGCGTGAACAGCCGCACCTCGCCGACCCGCCGCGCGAGCCAGCCGGTCAGCGGCACCGCGATCGCGGATGCGACCGAGTACGACGAAATCACCCACGTGCCTTCGCTCGTCGCGACGCCGAGGCTGCCCGAGATGGTCGGCACCGCGACGTTCGCGATCGACGTGTCGAGCACTTCCATGAAGGTGCCGAGCGCGAGCCCGACGGTCAGCAGCGCGAGCGCGCCGCCGGTCAGCGGCGCGGGTTCGGCGGCGGGCGAGGGGGCGGATGCCGTGGTGGCGGACATCGGAATCTCCTAGACGCGGCGCGCGCAACGCGCCGGCACAACGCACGGGCGCGCGACACCGCGCGGCCCGGCCGGGTGGAATGAAAAAGGGGAAAAGCGAAGCGCGTGCCCTGTCATCTTCTGCCCAGACAGAGAAATAAGCGACCGTTTAAACCTGGACATGGGGTCTCCGCACGCATCAGCAGTCGGATTCGTCGGGCGTCGGGCAGCCGGTCGAACCGGGCCCGTTGGCGATGAAGCGTTGCAGCAGGCCGATGAGCGTCGCGAGTTCGTCGGCCGAGAAGCCTTCGAGCTGCGCGTTCAGCACGGTCGCGACCAGCGACGGCAGCGCGCGGGCGGCTTCGATGCCGCGCTCGGTCAGCGTCAGCTCGATCATCCGGCGGTCCTGCTCGCTGCGCGCACGCGCGATCAGCCCCTTGCGTTCGAGCCGATCGAGCATGCGCGTCATCGACCCGCTGTCGTACGACATCTTGCGCGACAGCTCGAACGGCGTCCGTGCGTAGCCGCGCGACAGCAGCAGGATCACGCCGATCTGCTGCGCGGTGAGGTCGAGGGGCTCGAGCGCGCGGTCCATCCGCTCGACGAGCGCCTGCTTCGCCTTCGACAGGTAATAGCCGAGGCTCGTTTCCAGCGCGATGTTCTCGGGATCGTAGAGGCCGCCGGTCATACGATTGCGCGCGCAGCAATAGTGCGTTTCGGGTTTAAACGCGTCCAGTATCTTGAAAAATGATTGCTTAGTCAATATTATTTGAGTCAACCAGTTACGACGTGCATGTTGCACTGCCGGAGACTATGTTCTGACCGATTGGCCCGCGCTGCCGGGCACCCCGAGGATGTTCGCGATGCTGTTCCTGAAAAATGCCGCCGGCGCGCTGCGCCGCAACCTGACCGATACCGCTCATCATGTGTTCTCCGGGCCGCACCGCGGCTGGAAGATCGCGCTGTACGTGACGATGCTGGTCGTGCCTGGCGGCTCGCTCGCGGCGCTCGGGTTCGCATGGTTCGATCATCGCCGGCAGCGCAACGCGAAAGGCGGCGCCCGCCGCGCGAGCCAGCCGGCCCCGTCCGTGACCGAGCCGTCGACATGGCGGGCCGCCGCCGAACCTGTCCCGGTGCCGGTGCGCTGCCACTGACGTCGCAGCGCTCTCACGCTCCACACTATCCCGCCTGATCGCCGGCCGCGTCACGCGTGACCGGCGTCGTACGCCCGTTCGCACGTCCGTTTTCCCGCAAGCGAGCCGTAATGGCCGGTAAACCGGCCGGCCGCGCCGGTAACACATCCGGGCCGCCGCGCACCGTACCCTTAGGGCTGCGCAGCTTTCCCGCCGTCAGTTACCATTTGTCCGCCAGCGGCACGACGACCGCATCGCGCGACGCCGCTCGCCGGCCGTCACGCCCAGACAGGAAAACCACCATGCCGTACGCCTCCCTCCCGCGCGCCGTTCGCCCGCTGAGCGCCGCCGTCGCCATTGCGACGGCCGTGCTGCTCGCCGGCTGCGCCGTCGGGCCCGACTATCACCGGCCCGACACGTCGGTCCCCGCCGCCTTCAAGGAAGCGCCGGCCGGCTGGAAAGTCGCGCAGCCCGCCGATCGTGCCGACCGCGGCGCCTGGTGGACGGTCTACGACGATCCGCAGCTCGATGCGCTGATCGGCAAGCTCAACGCGTCGAACCAGACCATCGCGCAATCGGCGGCCGCCTACCGGCAGGCGCGCGCGCTCGTCACCGAGGCGCGTGCCGCGTATTTCCCGACCGTCGGGCTGACCGCATCGGGCTCGCGCGCGCGGTCGCCGCGCACGTCGCTGTCGTCGGGTTCGTCGTCGAATTTCGGCAGCGGGTCGACCGGGTCGATCAACAACAGCTACAGCGTCGGCCTCGACGCCAGTTGGGAACCCGACCTGTGGGGCAAGGTGAGCCGCACCGTCAGCGCGCAGCGCGCCGGCGAAGCGGCCGCCGCGGCCGATCTCGCGAACGCGCGGCTGTCGCAGCAGGCGCTGCTCGCGCAGACCTATTTCCAGTTGCGCACGTCCGATGCGCTGCAAAAGCTGCTCGACGACACCGTGAAGTCGTACGAACGCTCGCTGCAGCTCACGCAGAACCAGTACGCGCAGGGTGTCGCCGCGCGCGCGGACGTGATCCAGGCGCAGACGCAACTGCAGAGCGCGCAGGCCGCGCAGATCGACAACGGCGTCGCCCGCGCGCAGTACGAGCATGCGATCGCGACGCTGATCGGCGAGCCCGCGTCGACCTTCTCGCTGCCGCCGACCCCGCTCGCGGCCGAGCCGCCGATCACGCCGGTCGACGTGCCGTCCACGATCCTCGAGCGCCGGCCCGACGTCGCGGCGGCCGAGCGCCGCGCGGCGGCCGCGAACGAGCAGATCGGCGTCGCGATCGCCGCGTTCTTCCCCACGCTGACGCTGTCGGCCACCGGCGGCTTCCAAAGCTCGGTGTGGTCGCAGCTGTTCACGCTGCCGGCGCGCTTCTGGACGGTCGGCCCGCAACTCGCGGCCACGCTGTTCGACGCGGGGCTGCGCGCCGCGCAGACCGACGCCGCGCGCGCGACCTACGACCAGGACGTCGCCGCCTATCGCCTCGCGGTGCTGACCGCGTTCCAGGACGTCGAGGACAACCTCGCGTCGCAGCGGATCCTCGCGCAGGAAATCGACGTGCAGCGGCAGGCCGTCGACAGCGCCGAGCACGCGCTCGCGATCGTCACGAACCAGTACAAGGCGGGCACGGTCGCGTATCTGAACGTACTGAACGCGCAGACCACCGCGTTCACCGCGCAGCAGAAGCTCGCGACGATCGCCGGGCAGCGGATGGTGTCGTCGGTCGGGCTCGTGAAAGCGCTCGGCGGCGGCTGGGACGTGTCGGCGATGGCGCGCGAGAACGGCGACATGGCGGCGCCGGCGCCGGCGCCTGTGCCGGCGTCCGGTGCGGCCGCGCCCGCGGCCACCGCACCGTCGGTCGCCGCGCCGCTCGCGCAGAAGTAGGCAGGGAAGCGGGCGACGCGCGCAATCAGCGCTGCGCGTCGCCGAAGATCAGCGAAACCTGGTTGTTGCCGATCGGGTGGCCGAGCAGATTCAGCAGCCCGGCGAGGTTCGCCTGCTGCTCGGGCGCCGCATGCGCGGTCCCGCGAAACGATCCCTGGCCGGGGCCGAAGCTGCCGTGCCCGTCGAGAAACAGCGGGCCCTGCGTCGTCGACAGGTCGAGATCGGCGCCCACACCCTTCGCCTGCAATACCGCGCGGTACGAACCGAGCGGCTTCACGCGCGACACGCGCGAACTCATCGAATCGATCGTCACCGTCAACTGGCCGAACGCGTTGTTGCCGATGAGCCGCCAGTCGCTCCAGCCGAGCCGCACGTCGCCCTGCAGGTCGAGCGTGTTGAACGGCGTGCCGAGCCCCGCGAGCAGCGACGCGGGCACCGCCATCGTGCCCGCCGACAGCACCGCGCCGCGCCACGTCGCATCGAGCGTGACCGCATCGGGCATCGCTTCCGTCTGCCGCAGGCGCATCTGCACGCGCCCGGTCAGCAGCGGCCAGAAGCGCGTGGTCCATTCGACCCGTCCCGGCAGCAGCGTCGCCGCGCTCTGGTCTGCGCCCGGCGCGAGCATCAGCGTGCCCGAGCCGTGCCACAGCGACCCGTCCGGATCGACGAGATTCACGTGACCGCCGGTCGCCCGCGCGAACTGCGGCGCGATCCACGCGGCCGGCGCGAGCGCGACGAGCGTCACCGCCGTCGCCACGCCGCCCGCCAGCACCCATGGCAACACGGCGACGAGCCGTCTCACCCACGGCCGCATCGGCCGGCCTTCGTTTGCGTCATCCACCGCGGTCATCTATTTCTGGACGGAAGGCTGCATCACGGCCGTCAGGTCTACCTGGCCGTCTTCCTTCAGCGCCGTGGCATGCGCTTCGCCGACCTGCACCTTGAACTGCCGGCGCGCATCGTCGAGCCACTGGGTCCATGCCGGGAACGACACGTTCTTCATCTGGATCTGCACGCCGTTGCCGACGATCTGCACCTGCGCGCCCTGCAGCCCGTGATCGGACAGCGACGCGGTCAGCGCATCCTTCAGCGCGAGGCCGGTCGGCGCGACGCCCTGCGCGGCAGCCGTCAGCGATTTCGCCTCGTTCGCCTGCGCGGTCATCTGCGCGAGCTCCTGACGCATCGTCGGCAGCGCGCGCTGAATCCGCGCGCGGCCTTCCTGCGCGGGCGACCACAGCACCGAATACGCAATCGCGACGGCCAGCACGGCGCCGCCCCAGCCGAGCAGCATCTTCTCGCGCGGCGAGCGCTCGCCCCAGAACTGGGCCAGCGTCTGGTTCAGTTGTTCGGTTTTCATGAGCGACTCCGGATCGTCCATTTGCCCGTGTTGCTGTCGACTTCGCCGGACAGTCCGTTACGCGCGAGGCGCTGCGTGAAATCGGGATCGACCTTGACCTCCGGCTTGAAGCCGACGTCGAGCCGCCGGTCGTGATAGTCGAGCGACGCGATGCCGTTCAGCGGCAGCGCACCCATCGAGCGCGCCAGGCCGCTCGACAGCGCGAGGAAATCGTTCGGCGACAGCTCGCCGGCCGCCAGCCGAAGCTGGTCGAGCTGGCGCTGCATCTGCGCGGGCGGGTCGAGCACGGTGGTCGTCTTCGGGAACGCGGACAGCAGCGTCTCGGTGATCTGCGCGGACAGCGCATCGCGCTCGCGCGACAGCTTCCACCAGTGCACGTTCATCCCGATCACCGCGACGCCGAGCGTCGCCGCGGCGAGCGCGATCGGCACGCGCAGGCGCTTGAGCGTCGCGCGGTCGAAGCGCCACGGCTGCGATTCGAACTCGAATTGGCACAGATCGAATTTCTCGGTCAGCGCCCGGCGCGCGAACGTATCGAACGACATCGGCGCGGCGCCCGGCAGCAGCGGGCCATCGGTACGGCCGACCGATGCGAGCCGCGGCTCCGCGCCCGGCTCGCCGAGTTCGTACAGTTCGATGTCGCCGCCGCCCGCGAGCGCGGCCAGCGTGCCGGCCGCGCGCGACGCGGGCGCCGCGAAGCCTTCGCCAAGCGCACCGCGCGCGACCGCCAGCTCGAGGCGCGGCGCACCGGCCGCGGCCGGCAGCGCGCCGGCTTCGACGAGCACCGGCTCGACCGCCGTCGCGAGCCCGAGCACCGCTGCGACCGTCGCCGGGCGGGCAGCCGGCTCGGCGACGTCCGCGACGAGCGCGGCGGCGTCGGTGGGCTCGCCGTTGGCCGGCATGGCGGATGCGGCGTCGGCCGACGCGCGCGGCGCCGGCAGGCAGCGGGTCGCGGGCACCGCGCTCAGGTGCCGGTGGCCGGCCGCGGTAAATGCGTCGCAGATCGTGCGGAACCACGCGCGATCGACGACGGCCAGCACGCGGCGCCCGTCGGGCAACGGGGCCGGATCGAGCGCGATATGGCAGCCGAGCGGATCCTGGATCAGCTGATCCTCGACGATGTTGGGCAGCGCCTGGCGCAGCTTCGGCCCCTTCAACGGCGGCACGGTCGCGGCCAGCAGCAGCACGTCGCGCGCGGCGACGATCAGCACCGTCGCGTTCGCGCGCGGCAGCAACGCGAGCGCGGCGCGGCCCGCGCGCTGCACCTGGCCGGCCTTGTCGACGAGCGTGAACGGCAGCTCGGGCCACTGCCATTCCTGCAACGGCACGGCAGGCTCGCGCGGCGGCAAAGAAACAATCAACGTGCTCACAAGAGCTCCTCTCCCGATTGGCGTCGTTATAGCTGGTCGCGGATGCGCACGACCCGTGTCGAATGCGTGGTCGGATCACGATACACGAGCGAGGTGCGATCGACCTCCGCGCGTTCGTGCTGGATCCGGCCATGCACGATGAAATAGCTCGAATTGACGTCGACGAGGCTGGAATCGATCGTCACGTTCGGCGGCGCGCCGGCGCCGCGCAGCGCGAGCTGCACGTCGCCGACGTTCCGGAAAAACACCGTCTCGCGGCGCGCCACGAGCGCCTGCGCGGACGACACGCTCATCCCCGGTATCAGCGCGGCGATCACTTCGGCCGGCGCGGTGTTCATGTTCACGGGCGTCGTGGTCGGCAGCACGGTGACGAACGGGCGCAGCCGCGCGACCATCTCGGGCGTCACGCCGTCGACGTCGAGCAGGCTGTCGACGCGCGTCATCATCAGCGGCGCGGGCCCGCGGTCGCCGCCGGCCACCCCCGGATCGTCGGTGAAGCCGCTGCCCTGCATGTCGCCGCTCGTCACCGGTGCGGTCGCCGCGTTCGCGGCGGTCCCGCCGCCGCCGGGCAGGTTCGGCATCTGGAACCGCGTGGCCGAATGCAGCAGCCCCGCGCGCACCTGCAGCGCGATGCGCTTCGCGAATGCGCTGTCGTAGCCGAGCGTCGTCAGCAGGCGCTGGAACGCCTGCATCTGCGTGACGTTCAGCTGCAGCACGCCGGGCGCTGGCGACGACACGAGGTTGCGCAGGTTGAACTTCGCCTGCGCATCCTCGATCGAGCCGGACAGATAGGTGTCTTCGGCGTCCGTGTCGTTGGGCGCGCCGATCCGGCCGAGGAAATCCGACAGCTTCGTCTTCGCGATCGGCACGCCCCAGATCCCGCCGAGATACGTGATGCCGGGCGCCGTATCGCCTTCGGAGCGCAGGATCATCCGCGTCCAGTCGAGCGCGCCGCGCGCGACCCACTGTGCCTGCGCGATTACCCGCTGGTTCTCGATGCGGCGGATCTGCACCTGCTGGCGCCACAGCATCCCCGACACGAGGATCGCCGACAGCGCGACCACGAGCAGCGCGGTGATGATCGCGGCGCCGCGCTGGCGGCGGGCACGGATTCGACGGGAAGGGCGCGCACGCATCGTCATTCCCCGACGAGGAAGATGCGCGTGACCGGCACGCGCAGCGACGTCGCGCCGATGCTGACCTGCAGCCCGGTCACCGCGCGCGCCGGCGGCGCGTTGCCGATCTGCGGCACCTTGAGCGCGTCGTTGTTCTGCGCGAGCGCTTCGTCGGCCGTCTGCAGGTTGGTGGTCCAGCCCACGCGCGGCACGTACAGCTTCGCGTCGATCGCGCCGACGCCGCCCATCAGCGCGACCCAGCTCCAGCCTTCGACGCTGCTGTCCTTCAGCACGGTGCGAAGCCGGTTCGTGTCGTCGATCGGCGGCGATGCATAGCGCACGACGCGCCCGCCGGCGATCCGGTAGCGGACCACCTGCAGCCGCGGCGCGACGCCCGGCACGTCGAGCTCGCGCACGATCTGCAGCGTATTGCCGGCGACGCCGATCGCCGGCTGGCCGGCCTCGTCGTCGGTCGCGGCGAGCCGCGCGTCGATGCGCATCTGGTCGAACATCTGCGCGAACACGCGCTCGTCTTCCATCGCGGCCGCGACCTTGTCGCGACCGCGCATGATCTGGTCGAGCCCGCGCCATGCGAGGATCGCGACCACCGCGAGAATCGCGATCGCGATCATCAGCTCGATCAGCGTGAAGCCGCGGGCGGGGCGGGACGAGAGGGCGGACGCGCGTCGCATCGGCGCGTCAGAGCGGACGGCTGGTTTCATTCGCGACCACCGTCACCATCTGCGCGAGCACGCCGGCGCGGCCGGGCATGCTCACTGAAATCCGTACGCGCCGGAACACCGGGTTCGGCGTGGTGCTCACGCGCTGCGTGCAGACGAGCTGCACGTTGCCTTGCGAGCAGTCGAAACTCTGTTCGCCGACCTCCGGCCATGCATGCGTGAGCCGCAGCTGCGCGAGCGCGTTGTCGGCGCTCCAGCCGGCCAGCAGCCGGCGATGCAGGTCGGACGCGTTGGTCGCCATCGTGCCGACCGCGCGGATCGACGCGGCGAGCGCGACCGCGATGATCGCGAGCGCGACCAGTACCTCGATCATCGTGAAGCCGCGGGCGGAGGAAACGGGGAAGGGCAGGCGACGACGCATCGTCATTGCACCTCGTAGCGGCCGTTGCCGGTGCCGACGATCGTCGCGCTGCCGGCGGCCGAATGCAGCGTCACGCGCACCGGCGTGTCGATGCTCTCGGTGCCGAACACGACGCGGTTCGCGCGCGTGTCCGACCCCGGGTAATCGATGTCCGCGCCGGTGACGCCGCCGTCCCAGTCGCGCGGGCGCAGCAGGTCGTCGCGCAACGTGCGCCAGCCGTCGGGCGAGCTCACGTCGAACTGGAAACCGTGCGCGGTTGGCTGCCACGCGATCGGCCGCGCGCGCACCTGCGCTTCGTCGCCGGCCGTCTCGAACAGCAGCGCGATCCGCTGCGCTTCCTCGCGCAGGTCGGTGCGCGGATTGCGCGTCAGCGACAGCGACGCGAGCGACACGAGCAACCCCGCGATCACGAGTACGACCAGCATTTCGAGCAGCGTGAAGCCGCGCGCGCGACGGCGCGCCGCGCGGGGCTTCATCAAGCCGCCATCGGCACCTGCCGGTACGGACGGCACCGCACCGCGACGCACGCGGCAATCGCGGCCGCAGCGGGAGGTCGTGCGAATGGCGAGCATGAAGAACGGAAATGAAACGTCGGGCCGATCAGCGCCGGCTTACTGCCACGAGCCGATGTCGGAGTCGTTGCTTTCGCCGCCTTCCTTGCCGTCGGCGCCGTAGCTGAACACGTCGATCTCGCCGTGCACGCCCGGGTTCAGGTACTTGTACCCGTTGCCCCACGGATCGTTCGGCAGGCGCTCGAGATAGCCGCCGTCCTTCCAGTTGTTCGGGATCGGATCGTTGGTCGGCTTCTGGATCAGCGCGTTCAGGCCCTGCTCCTGGGTCGGATAGCGGCCGTTGTCCAGGCGGTACAGCTTGAGCGCCTGCATGATCGTGCCGATGTCCTGCTTCGCGGCGATGCGGCGCGCCTCGTCGGGGCGGCTCATGATCTTCGGCACGATCAGCGCCGCCAGGATCCCGAGGATCGCGACCACCACCATGATCTCGATCAGCGTGAAACCGCGCTGACGACGCACGGCCGCGTTGCGGCGAGTGATCCACGTTTGCATGACTGACTACCTCTTTCCAAAAAATGTCGTCGATTGAGTGACGCACCCGGCGCACCGGACGATTGCCTGACAGCAACCTTCCGGACCGGCGGGCGCGGAGCACGCATTGTAAGGCGCGCATCGCCGAGGGCTTTCACCCAACGCAAATTTCATATACATCCGTACAATAGCGCGCATGAACGCGCTCTCGATCCGGATCCTTTCCCTCGCCCTCTTCGCGGGTTTGTGCGCGACGGCCACCTACTGGGTCGTCACGCTGTCGGCCCGCGAAGCGCCGCTGCCCGCCGCCGCCGCGCGGCTGCCGATCCGCACCGAGGACGCCGCCGCGCTCTTCGGCGGTCAGCTCGACAAGAATCCCGTCCAGGATATCCACCTGTTCGGCATTCTCGCGCTCGACCATGGCGGCGCCGCGATCGTCGGCGTCGGCGGCGAACCGCCGCGCGCCGTGTCGCTCGGCGCGGAGGTCACGTCCGGCGCGAAGCTCGCCGAAGTCCGGCCGCGCTCGATCATCGTCGACCGCAACGGCGCCCGCGCCGAAATCCAGCTCCCGGCGAACACGCCGTCCCCCGCGATCTACATGCGCTGAACGGTAGCGGCCCATCCGTCGGAATCGGGCCGCACCGTCACTGCACCATGTTGTTCAGCTCGATGATCGGCAGCATCACGGCCAGCACGATCACGAGCACGATGCCGCCCATCGCGAGGATCAGCAGCGGCTCCAGCAGGCTCGTCAGGAACATCGTGCGGCGCTCGAGTTCGCGCGCTTCGCCTTCGGCCGCGCGATCCAGCATCGTCGTCACGTCGCCGGTCGCCTCGCCCGAACGAATCAGGTGCACGAGCACCGGCGGAAACGTCTTCACGTTGTTCAGCGCGCGCGACAGCGCGGAGCCTTCGCGCACGCGCACGATCGCATCGTCGATGTTCGCGCGCATCGCGCGGTTCGACAGCGTCTCGCCGGCCGCCTGCAGCGCGCGCAGGATCGGCACGCCGGCCGCGGTGAGAATCCCAAGCGTGCTCGCGAAACGCACCGTGTTGTAGCCGCGCACGAGCTTGCCGGCGAGCGGCGCGGTCAGCACCCAGCGATCGAACGCGAGCCGGGGCCCGGCGCGCGACAGCGTCGCCTTCACGAACCACACGACGAGCGCGACCGCGATCAG
Organism: Burkholderia sp. BCC1047; assembly: GCF_902833155.1. Classification (NCBI taxonomy): domain Bacteria; kingdom Pseudomonadati; phylum Pseudomonadota; class Betaproteobacteria; order Burkholderiales; family Burkholderiaceae; genus Burkholderia; species Burkholderia sp. BCC1047. The sequence goes on from NZ_CADFEH010000022.1 coordinate 26,050, forward strand.
GATCGCCCACCACCAGTGCCGCACGAATTCCGACAGCGCCATCATCACGACCGTGAGGATTGGCAGCTGCTGCTTCGTGCTGGCGAACACGTTGACGACCTGCGGTACGACGTAGCTCAGCAGGAACGTGACGATGCCGAACGCGATCAGCGTGACGATGCCCGGATACGTGAACGCCAGCAAGATCTTCTGCTTCAGCGCATTGCTTTGCTCGATGTAGTCGGCGAGGCGCGACAGCACGATGCCGAGCTTGCCGGTGTGCTCGCCCGCGGCAACGAGTGCGCGGTAGATTTCCGGAAAATCGCGCGGATGCTGGCCCAGCGCATTCGCGAGCGAATGGCCGCCGAGCACTTCCGCGCGGATCGCGGCCATCAGTTCGCGGATGTAGTCGCGTTCGGCCTGCTCGGTCAGCACGCCGAGCGCCTCGTCGAGCGGCAGCCCCGCGATCAGCAGGCTCGCAAGCTGGCGCGTGAGGATCGCCTGTTCGCGCTGCGACAGCTTGCGGCCGAACGCGAGCCGCTGCGAACGCGCGCCGCGCGTCGCGCTGGCGGCCGGCTCGACGACGAGCGGCGTCAGCCCCTGCGTGCGCAGCTGGCCGCGCGCGGCACGCGCGCTGTCGGCATCGATCACGCCTTTCTGCGCGCGCCCCGCCGAATCGATTGCTTCGAAACGGAATGCCGGCATCGCGCTATGCGCCTCCCGTCACGCGCAGTACTTCCTCGAGCGACGTTGCGCCGGACGCGAGCCAGCGCTCCGCGTCGTCGCGCAATGTGCGCATCCCTTCCGCGCGGCCGGCGGCCAGGATCTCGGCATCGGCCGCGTTGCGGTGGATCAGCGTGCGGATCGACTCGTCGACCAGCAGCAGTTCGTACACGCCGCGCCGGCCCGCATAGCCCGAATGCCCGCACTTGTCGCAGCCGACCGGATGCCACACGGTGCGGCCGTCCTCGTGCCGCTCTTCCTTGCAGACGGGGCAGAGCTGGCGCACGAGGCGCTGCGCGAGCACGCCGAGCAGCGACGACGCGAGCAGGTACGGCTCGACGCCCATGTCGGTCAGACGGGTGACGGCGGACGCCGCATCGTTCGTGTGCAGCGTCGCGAGCACGAGGTGGCCTGTCAGCGACGCCTGCACCGCGATCTGCGCGGTTTCGAGGTCGCGGATTTCGCCGATCATGATCACGTCCGGGTCCTGGCGCAGGATCGAGCGCAGCGCGCGGGCGAAGGTCATCCCGATCCGCTCGTTCACCTGCGTCTGGCCGATGCCGGACAGGTCGTATTCGATCGGATCCTCGACGGTCATGATGTTGGTCGTCGCGGTTTCGAGCCGCGACATCGACGCGTACAGCGTGGTCGTCTTGCCGGAACCGGTCGGGCCGGTGACGAGCACGATGCCGTGCGGGCGGGCGATCAGCTTGTCGAACTGGACGAGCGTGTCGCGACCCATCCCGAGCGCTTCGAGGTTCAGCCGCTGCGCGTCCTTTTCCAGGAGACGCAGCACCGCGCGCTCGCCGTGCCCGGTCGGCAGCGTCGACACCCGCACGTCGACCGGCCGGCCGCCGACGCGAAGCGTGATGCGGCCGTCCTGCGGCAGCCGCTTCTCGGCGATGTCGAGCTGCGCCATGATCTTGATCCGCGAGATCAGCGCGCCGTGCAGCGCCTTCTTCGGGCGCACGACGTCGCGCAGCGTGCCGTCGACGCGAAAGCGCACGACCGACGCATTCTCGAACGGCTCGATGTGGATGTCCGACGCCTGTTCGCGCGCCGCTTGCGTGAGCAGCGCGTTGATCATCCGGATGATCGGCGCGTCGTCTTCCGACTCGAGCAGATCCTCGACTTCGGGGATGTCCTGCATCAGCCGCGACAGGTCGACTTCGCCTTCGACCTCGCCGACCACCTGCGCGGCGCTGCCGTCCTGGCGCGCGTACGCCTGGTTGATCGCCTGCGCGAGCTCGTCGGCCGGCACGCGATGCACGGAAATCGAGCCGAAGTTGCGCGCGATCTCCGCGAGCGCGGCGTCGCTCGTGCGTTCGCTGATCCACACCTCGAGCGTGTCGTCGAGCTGATGCGCGATCAGCACCTGGCCGCTCTTCGCGAAACCGTACGGCAGCAGGCGCGCGGCGAGCGGCGACGGCGGCTGGCGTTCGCCCGGCGCGCCGTCGTGGGCTGAAGATGCGAGCACGTCGCTCACTGCGACGCTCCCGGGGTGGTCAGCGGCTGTTGCGGCACCGCCTGCTGCGGCACGCTCTGCGGCTGCGCGGGCGTCGCCTCGGGCAGCGGCTGGGCCGGTACCGGCGCGACCTGACGCTGCAACTGTTGGCGGCGCATCTTGTCGAGATCGAACAGGTTGCCGGCCGGCGTGCCGCCCTGGCTCGGACCCAGCGGCATCGGCGGGACGACCGGGTCGTCCTTGTCGCGGATCACGTTGTTGTCCGACTTGTAGGCGCCCGTCACGCCCTGGATGTAGTCGTAGCGGTTCGCGGTGACTTCCTGCGCGGTGCTGCGATCGGAAATGATCACCGGGCGCAGGAACACCATCAGGTTGGTTTTCGCGCGCTGCTTCGATTCCGAACGGAACAGCTGGCCGATCCACGGGATGTCGCCGAGCAGCGGCACCTTGCTGTTCGACACCTGGTAGTTGTCCTGCATCAAGCCGCCGAGCACGATGATCTCGCCGTTGTCGGCCAGGATCGTCGACTGGATCGAGCGTTTCGTGAAGGTCGGGCCGGTCTGCGCGTTCGTGGTGCCGCTGACGACCGCCGAATCCTCCGTGTAGAGCTGCAGCTTCAGGATCCCGCCGTCGGTGATCTGCGGCTTCACGTGCAGCGTCAGGCCGACGTCGCGGCGGTCGTAGGTATTGAACGCATTGCTCGTCGTGCCGCTCGTCAGGTTCGAATACGAGCCGGTCGCGATCGGCACGTTCTGGCCGACGACGATCTTCGCTTCCTCGTTGTCGAGCGTGATCAGGTTCGGCGTCGACAGCACGTTAGCATCGCTCACGCCCGAGAAATACTGCAGCAGCGCGCCGAGGCCCTGCACGCCGAACATGTTGTGCAGCCAGCCGATGTTGAGCCCCTGGGACAACTGCCCGAGATTGGAGGCAAGCCCGCCGCCGGTGACTCCGCCGGCCGCGTTGGTCAAGCCGCCCGCCGTCAGGTTGATGATGCTGTTGCCGAGCCCCAGTCCGGGATTCAGGTTCGTGCCGCCGAGAAACTGGCCGCTCGCGACCTGCCACTGGATGCCGAGGTTGCCCTGCGTCGTCGAGTTCAGCTCGACGATCAGCGCTTCGATATAGACCTGCGCGCGCCGTGCGTCGAGTTGGTCGATCACCGAGCGCAGGTTCCGGTAAACCGGATCGGACGCGGTGATGATCAGCGAGTTGGTCGCCGAGTCGGCCTGGATCATCCCGCCCGGCTGGTTGTCGTCGCCGCTCTTGTCCTTGTCGCCGCCGAGCAGGCCGCCCGTACCGAGGCCACCGCCGGACGAACCGCCACCGCCATACGCCGACGAAGACGACGAACCGCCGAGGCCGCCCGACGGCAGCGGCGGGGTGCCCGACGTGCCGGTCGAGAAGTTGCCGCTCGACGACGAGCCGCCGTTCTGGTTGAAGCTGTTCGCATCGTTGGACGACGCCGACGCGCCGCTGTCATTGCCGCCGCCCTTGCCGAGCATCCCGCGCAGCGTCTTCGCGAGCTTCACCGCATCGGCGTTGCGCAGCGGCACGACGTGCATGTTGCCGGGCACCGCGCTCGGCGCGTCGAGCTGCTGCGCGAGGCGTTTCGCGGCCGCGAGGCGCGAGCCGTTCGATGCGCGCAGCAGCAGCGAGTTGGTGCGCGGGTCGGCCGTGACCGACACCTTCAGCGTCGCGTCGCTGTTGCCGATCGCACCCGGGTCGAGCATCTTCTGCATCTGCGCGGCGAGGTCGATCGCGTTCGCGTTGCGCAGCGTCACGACCTGCACCTGCGCACCCGCGGCGCTGTCGATGCCCGAGATGATCTGCGCGATGCGGCGCACGTTGTCCGCATAGTCGGTCACGACGATCGTGTTGTTCGCCGGGTAGGCCGTCACCGTGTTGTTCGGCGAGATCAGCGGCCGCAGCACGGGCAGCAGGTTGTTCGCCGATTCGTTGTGCAGCTCGAACACCTGTGTGATCACCTGGTCGCCGCGCGCCTGCGGTGCATTGCCGACGTAGGTCGGCACGCCCTGCAGCTTCGCGTCGGCTTCCGGCACGACCTTCAGCACGCCGTGATCCTGCACGAGCGCGAAGCCCTGCATGCGCAGCGCGGACTGCAGCGTCTTCAACGCCTGGTCTTCCGGCACCGGCCGTTCGGCGACGAGATTGAGCTGCCCCTTCACGCGGGGGTCGACGATGATGGTCTTGCCGGTCGCGGCGCCGATCGCTTTCGCGACCTGGTCGATGTCCGCATTCACGAAGTTGAGCGTGACCTGAGCGTAGGCAGCCTGCGAGACGATGATGCCGGCCACGAGCAGGGTCGTGGCGATACGCCGCATAACGAAGCGATTTCTTGTCATGGATGAATGGGTCGATGCCGGCTCAGGCCGCTTCCGGCGGTAGTGCTGGGATCCAAGTCCGAAAGAGACGACATTAGCAGTTTTTCATGTCCGAAATATCACATTGATCCGAAGACTGTCTCACATACGACATGTGTCCGGCGATTCGTATGCGATATGTAAGGATCGGCGTCACCCTCCGCATGCCGGCCGTCGCCCCGATTTCGAGATGAATCGACACGGAAATGCGGTATAACCGGGCTGCCGTATTCCTGCCTGTCGCAATTGGACGGTCTGCCGGTATGATACGGGCGGCGCGTTTCTCGTCGCATTAATAACAGGCACGGGTTTTCCCGAGCTTCGCGCAATTCCTTTCCGTTTCCGCACGATGAACAGACGGTTCGCTTCGCTCGCGTTGATCGCCGCCGGCGCGTGGTTCGCCAGCGGCAACGCACGCGCGGATTGTTTCGACGAAGCGGCCAAATATCAGCAGGTCAATCCGCTGATCCTGCGCGCGATCGCGTGGCAGGAGTCGCGCAACCGGCCCGGTGCGCTGAACAAGAATACGAACGGCTCGGTCGACTACGGCCTGATGCAGATCAATTCGATCCACCTGCCCACGCTGTCGCGCTACGGAATCGGCCGCGACACGCTGATGGAGCCGTGCAAGAACGTGTACATCGCCGCGTGGCATCTCAAACAGAAGATGAACCGCTACGGCAACACGTGGCAGGCGGTCGGCGCCTATCATTCGGAAACGCCGTCGCTGCGCGACAAGTACGCGCGGCAGATCGCCGGCATCCTGACGCAATGGAAGCTGCTGCCGGCCGCGCAGACTGCCCAGGCCGCGCAGCCAGCGCAGCCCGCTCAGTGATTCGGCGCCGCGTCGCCGGTTGGCGCCGGGCCGGCCGCGCGCGTTTGATGCACAATGCGGGCTGACGCCGCCGTTTCGCCCGCGTGCGGGCCGATCGCGCCCCGGCAGGGCGCCGCGGCCGCTTTTTCATCTTTTCCGTTGGTGCATATCATCATGAATCCGGCAATGAAACAGCCGTTGCCCGTCACCGTGCTGTCCGGTTTCCTCGGCGCCGGCAAGACCACGCTGCTCAACCACGTGCTCGCGAACCGCGCGGGCCTGAAAGTCGCGGTGATCGTCAACGATCTCGCCGCGGTCAACATCGACGCGTCGCTCGTGCGCGACGCGCAGGCGCTGTCGCACGTCGAGGAACGCCTCGTCGAGATGTCGAACGGCTGCATCTGCTGCACGCTGCGCGACGATCTGCTCGTCGAAATCCGAAACCTCGCGTCCGAAGGCCGCTTCGACGCGATCATGATCGAATCGACCGGTATCGCGGAGCCGATGCCGATCGCCGAAACGTTCACGTTCGTCGACGACGACGGCGCGTCGCTGTCGGCGATCGCGCGGCTCGACACGCTCGTCACCGTGGTCGACGCGTACAACTTCCTGCGCGACTACGGCTCCGACGACGCACTCGCGACGCGCGGCATCGCCGCGTCGGAAGACGACGACCGCACGCTCGTCGAACTGCTGATCGAGCAGATCGAATTCTGCGACGTGCTGGTGATCAACAAGGCCGACCTGGTCGGCGCGGACGATCTCGCACGCCTGCAGCACATCCTCGCGCGCCTCAATCCGCGCGCGCGCCAGGTCGTCTCGACGTTCGGCAACGTGCCGCTCGACGAAGTGCTGAACACCGGCCGCTTCGATTTCGACGAAGCCGCGAACGCGCCGGGCTGGCTCACGTCGCTCGACCACGGTCACACGCATTGCGACGACCCCGACTGCCATGACGACCATCATGCGCACGTGCACGGCGAAGCCGACGAATTCGGGATCGGCAATTTCGTTTACCGCGCGCGCCGGCCGTTTCACCCGGCACGGCTGTGGGCGCTGCTGCATCAGGAGTGGCCGGGCGTGCTGCGCAGCAAGGGGTTCTTCTGGCTCGCGACGCGCAACGACATCGCGGGTTCGCTGTCGCAGGCGGGCGGCGTATGCCGGCACGGGCCGGCGGGTTTGTGGTGGGCGGCGCAGGATCGCGCGGAATGGCCGGACGACGACGAGCTGCTCGCTGAAATCCGCACCGAATGGCTCGGCGATCTCGACGATCGCACGGTCGGCGATCGCCGGCAGGAACTCGTGCTGATCGGCATCGCGCTCGACGCCGATGCGTGGCGCACGAAACTCGACGCGTGTCTGCTGACGGATGCGGAGTTCGCACTCGGCGCGGCGGGATGGGCCGCGTTCGACGATCCGTTCCCGGCGTGGGACGTCGATTCGCACGACGACGACGATCACGGCGACACGCAGATCGTGCACGCGTGATCGTGCACACATGAGCGCGTGGTAACGGCTTGTAAAAACAACCGTTAACTTTTGCAAGGGCGGCGCGAACTGTGGCGAAAATGCCGCGCGCGCCCAACAAAAAACCCGCCGAGAGGCGGGTTTTTTCTGGAACAGGCGCGGGTTTAACGCTTGTTGACGGCATCCTTGAACGCCTTGCCAGCCGTGAACTTGACCGTCTTGGCTGCCGGGATCTTGATGGTTTCGCCCGTCTTCGGGTTGCGGCCCGTACGTGCTGCGCGCTTGCCCGAACCGAAGCTGCCGAAGCCGATCAGCTGAACCGCATCACCCTTCGACACGGCCTTCTTGATGACTTCGAGCAGCGTGTCCAGCGTTTCGCCGGTTTGAGCCTTGCTGGCGCCCGTTTGGGCGGCGACGGCGTCGATCAGTTCCTGTTTGTTCATTAAGGTTCCTTTATCAGGTTAGGTTGACACGAACAGCGCGAACGCGCCGATTATACGTGCGCGAACCGTGCCGTCGAGAGTCAGACTCCGACGACACAGCGCCGAATCCTGGCCCGCGCGACGCGCCCTCCGGCTTGCCGGCGGCCACCCCGCGGTACGGCGTTGCTATGATAGCGCAGCGCAAACCCAATAACGACAAGGGTTTCAAAGATTTTCATCGGTATTTCGCCGAATGAATCGTCGATTGCCCGTTTTTTGACCTGCGCCAACCGGACAGGATACGCAGCGCGGTCCGCCCGCCCGTCGCCCCGTTGCCCTTTTCCAACGGCCGATCGGACGGCCTGCCGCAATCCCTTGCCAGGCTTGGCTGCCACGTTTTTTGTTTCGCATGCCCGACCGACTTGTTTACGCCTCGCTCGCGCTTCGCGACGACGGCACGCTCGTCTCGCCCGAGTTCGGCGAGCTTCATCGCGGCGCATCCGGCACGCTCGCGCACGCGCATCGCGCGTTCGTCTCCGGCAACGGGCTGCCCGCGCGCTGGCAGCGCCGCCGGACGTTTACGATCGTCGCGACCGAATTCGGCGCGGGCGCCGCCTTCCTCGCCGCATGGGCCGCGTGGCGCGACGATCCCGCGCGCTGCGAACGGTTGCATGTCGTTGCAGTCGAGTCGCATCCGTTCTCGCGCGACGACCTGCGCCGCGCGGTTTCGCACATGGTTGCGAACACAACCATATCGGCAGACGTCGACGCGTTGATCGACGCATGGCCGATGCTCGTGCCGGGCGTGCACCGGCTCGAATTCGACGAAGGACGCGTGGTGCTCACGCTCGCGTTCAGCGATCCGATCGACCTGTTGAAGAAGCTCGTCGCGCGCGCCGATGCGTTTTTTCTCGACGGCGCCGCGGCATCGAGCGACGGGATCCGCGCACTCGCGAAACTCGCCGGCGAACACGCGACGTTTGCGACCCATGCAAAGTCCGACGACGTGAAGCACGCACTCGGCGAAACAGGTTTCACGTTCCGCGAAGTCGACGATCGTCTGGTCGGCGACTATGCGCCGCGCTGGCGCGCGCGCCGGCACGAGCCGCCGCGTGCGCTGCCCGTTGCAACGCGCCGTGCGATCGTGATCGGCGCGGGCCTCGCCGGCTGCGCGGTCGTCGAACGTCTGGCCGCGCGCGGCTGGGACGTCACGCTGATCGAGCGGCACGAACGGATCGCGAGCGAAGCGTCGGGCAATCCGGCCGGGGTGTTCCACCCGTTGATGACGCGCGACGACAACGTCGCGAGCCGCCTCACGCGCGGCGGCTTCCTGCACGCGCTCGCACGCTGGCGTGCGCTCGAACACGCAGGGCATGCATTCGCACGCAGCACGCACGGGATGATCCATCTCGCCGAATCGGCCGACGATTTCGCGCGGATGCGCGACGCCTTCGATGCGTTCGGCGCGCCGTCCGACTACGTGACGCTGCTCGATGCCGATGCCGCGCGCGCGCATCTGAATCTGCCGGTCGCGCACGGCGGCCTGCTGTTCCCGCACGGCGGCGCCGTCTGGCCGGCCGGGCTGTGCGCCGCGCAATATGCGGCGGCCGGCGAGCGCGTGCGCCTGCTCGCGTCCACCGGCGTCGCACGGCTCGAACGGCGGGGCGATGCGTGGCATGCGCTCGACGATACCGGCGCCACGCTCGCCGACGCACCCGTCGTCGTGCTCGCGAACGCGGGCGACGCCGCGCGTCTTGCCGGGCTCGAGCATGTCGCGCTGCAACCGGTACGCGGCCAGCTCACGCTGCTGCCGCCGGGCACGACGGCGCCGCTGTCGTGCCCGGCGATCGGCGACGGTTACGCGGTCCCGCTCGACGACGGCACGCTGCTGATCGGCGCCACGTTCGAACCCGACGACACCGATCCCGCGATGCGCGCCGCCGGCCACGCCGAAAACCTCGACCGCGTGCGGCACCTGCTGCCGGGCCTGATCGGCGACCTGCCGGATCCGGCCACGCTGCGCGGCCGCGTGGCGTTCCGCTGGGTCGTCGGCGACCGTCTGCCGCTCGTCGGCCCGCTCGCCGACGAAGCGCAGGCCACCGCGAACGCACGCGCGCTGGGCGGTGCGCAGGCGCGCGACCTGCCGCGCACGCCGGGCCTCTACGGCGCATTCGGCTTCGGTTCGCGCGGCCTCGTGTGGGCTGCGCTCGGCGCCGAACTGATCGCGTCGCAACTCGAAGGCGAGCCGTGGCCGCTCGAGCGCGAACTCGCCGACGCGATCGATCCCGCCCGCTTCCTGATCCGCGCACTGCGCGCCCGCCGCGTCGGTTCGGCCGGCTGACCGGCCGCTCGCAGCCGTCACAGTTTCCCGATTTTTCCGCGCAAGGTTATCCACGCGACGCTGTGGATAACCGCGCGGATTCCGCGCGCACTTCGTGTGCAATCACAGTGGACGTAAACTGGGCAACTCGGCACAGCTGTGATGCGGCCCGAAAGTTGCTCAAGTCAAACCGCTGTGCGCGAACAGCCTGTGCAACCGGTTATGGTTTCGCCAACACCTTGATCTGCCAGCGTAAACCGGAGTTATCCACAGAACTGTGCGTCCTTTGTTAACTTCTACTACGTATATATACAAGTAAACCTTTGAAACCAAAGACCTGCGGCGGCGCACAGCCCCGCGAGTCGATTCAATCGGTTCCGGAGCGAAAAACCTGTGGCACAATCGGTTTCCTTCGCGTTCGTTCGGCCAAGCGCCGGACATGCTTCAATGGAACGGTCGGCACGATTTCGAATCTGAATCTTCGAGACTGCGCAGTCCGTTCACACACCAGGCCGACAATCCAGATCGGCAACCTGAACGACGTTCCGCCTTGTGGCGGAACAGGCGGACCCCATGTACCGCCATCGTCGAGCACAACAATCACATTCGGGGCAATACCCAGCCGGCGCGCATCCATTCCTGTCGCTTGACCCCGCGTCGCTGGCGGTTGCTTCCAAAGGAGAAGTCACCACGATGAAGTCGGCGTTCTCATTCCTGCCCAACTGGCCGCTCGCGCCGGATGCCGTGTTCTGGGCCGGGCTCGCGCTGTTCGCAGCCGGCCTGTGCGGCGAGCTGTGCTATCGCGCGTGGCGCCTGCCGCGCATCACCGGCTATGCCGTGATCGGCCTGATCGCCGGTTCGTTCGGATTCGGCGTGATCGACACCAGCACCGACGAAACCTCGCGGCTGCTGATGGACGTCGCGCTCGGCCTGCTGCTGTTCGAACTCGGCAGCCGCCTCGACCTGCGCTGGATCCGGCGCAATCCGTGGCTCGTCGCGTCGAGTCTCGCGGAGGCCACGCTCACGTTCGTGCTCGTGCTGTTCGTGATGCTCGCGCTCGGCGTATCGGGGATGGTCGCGCTGGTGCTGTCGGCGATCGCGATCGCGACGTCGCCGTCGATGGTGATCCAGCTGAAGACCGAACTGCGCGCGGAAGGGCAGGTGTCGCAACGCCTGATCACGCTCACCGCGCTCAACAGCGTGTACGCGATCGTGCTGACCAAGCTCGTGACGAGCTGGCTGCACCAGGAAGCGTACGGCAACGTTTTCGCGACGATCCTGCAACCGCTCTACCTGCTCGCCGGTTCGTTCATCGTCGCGTATCTCGTCGCGCGTTCATGCAACTACCTGTTCCGTCACATGACCGCGACGATGCGCGACGAGCATTCGTTCGTCGCGCTGTTCGGGCTCGTGATGCTCGCGATCGCCGTCGCGCAGGCGCTGAAGCTGTCGACGCTGCTCACGCTGCTGCTCGCCGGCATCATCGTGAAGAACCTCGAAGCGCGGCCGCAGCTGTGGCCCGAGCACTTCGGCACGGCCGGCTGGCTGCTGACGGTGGTGCTGTTCGTGCTGACGCTCACGTCGTTCACGTGGGGCGACATCGCGCTCGGCGGGCTGCTCGCGATCGTGCTGATCGTCACGCGGCTCGCCGCGAAGCTGGCCGGCGTCGTCGCGTTCGCGAAGCCGAGCGGCCTCGGGATGAAGCAGGGCATCGCGCTCGGCATCGCGCTCACGCCGATGTCCGCGCTGTCGTACCTGCTCGTCGACGATACCTACCAGCTTTATCCCAATTTCGACCCGCACCTGCGCGCGATCGTGATGTGCTCGATCGTGATCCTGCAGCTCGTCAGCCCGTTCGTCGTCTATCGCTGCCTGTCGGCGGTCGGCGAACGCAGCGACGGCAACTGATTCCGGAACCTGCCATGGCACTCGAAACCTTCGTCAATTCCGAACCGTTCACGTTCGGCGTCGAACTGGAGATCCAGGTCGTCAACACGCACAACTACGACCTGACCAAAGCGGCGTCCGACCTGATGCGCCTGATCCAGGGCGAGACCTTTCCCGGCAACATCACGCCGGAAATCACCGAAAGCATGATCGAGCTGTCGACCGGCATCTGCCATTCGCACGAGCAGGCCGTCAGCGAGCTGCATGCGATCCGCGACGTGCTCGTGAAGGCGGCCGACCAGCTCAACGTCGGGCTGGCCGGCGGCGGCACGCATGCGTTCCAGCAATGGAGCGACCGGCAGATCTACGATGCGCCGCGCTTCCAGTACATCTCCGAGCTGTACGGCTATCTCGCGAAGCAGTTCACCGTGTTCGGCCAGCACGTGCATATCGGCTGCCCCGATCCCGACAGCGCGCTGTTCCTGCTGCACTCGATGTCGCGCTTCATTCCGCACTTCATCGCGCTGTCCGCGTCGTCGCCGTTCGTGCAGAACGTCGACACGGGCTTCCATTCGGCGCGCCTGAATTCGGTGTTCGCGTTCCCGCTGTCGGGCCGCGCGCCGTTCGTGCTGACCTGGGACTCGTTCGAGGAGTACTTCACGAAGATGGTGAACACGGGCGTCGTCAACTCGATGAAGGACTTCTACTGGGACATCCGGCCGAAGCCCGGCTACGGCACGATCGAAGTGCGCGTGATGGACACGCCGCTGTCGGTCGACCGCGCGGCGGCGATCGCCTGCTACATCCAGACGCTCGCACGCTACCTGCTGACCGACCGGCCGCTGAAGCTGTCGGAGGACGATTACCTTGTCTACACGTTCAACCGTTTCGAAGCGTGCCGCTTCGGGCTCGAGGGCACCTGCGTGAATCCTCAGACGGGCGAGCGCCGCACGATCGCGGAAGACATCCTCGACACGCTCGACCGGATCGCGCCGCATGCGGCCGCGCTCGGTTCGCGCGCGGCGCTCGACGAGATCGGCGCGCTCGCGAAGGCGCGCGTGAACGATGCATCGTGGTTGAGAACCGTTTTCAAACAGGAAAAATCGCTGAACGAGACGGTCCGGCAGCAGTGCTTACGTTGGCGCGAGTGAAAATATGTTTTGCAGATTGCAGAATCGACCGCGCCGCGATTCGCTGAACGGTTATCGGCGCCCTGTCGCGCCGAAATCGTTGCCGGGCACCGTCGCAATCTGTGGATAACCCGATATTCCGCTGCAAAGTCAATGCTCTGTGGGTGGGATAACCCGGTGGATCATGACCGCGCGGCCGATGGCCGATCCGAACAGGAAAATGCCGGCGCGCCCCGTTTCGCGGGCGCGCGACAGCGCGCGCACAACGAAAAAATCCGGTTATCCAGCGATTTTCCACAGCATGCAGGGGATAACTTAGCTGTGCGATTTTCCGCTCTCGCTTAGAATGTCGGCTTTGCGGACACCGGAACGATGCGTGTCTCTCCGGTCGCCGCGAACGCGACCGCCGCGTGTGCCTCGCGACGGCCGTGCTGACGCACTCGAGAGAGGGCGTCTGTTTTGAGATGGATTCGATCTCCACACTACGGCCGCTCGGCCATCCGGGCGGCGGCAAAGCGAAAAGACTATGAGCGAAGGCGTTTACGGGAACCAGGCTGCGGGACGTGTGACCCACAGCCTGCTGCGGTTGAGCACGGCCATGCGGAGCGAGGCATGGGATTGGGCGGAAGGCGCTGGCCTGACGCCGACGCAAGGCGAGATTCTCGTGCTGCTGCTGCAGCGCAAGGGCCCGATGCGGCTCGGCGAGATCGCGCGCGAGACGCAGCTGACCGCGGCCACCACGAGCGATGCGGTCAGCACGCTCGAGACGAAGGGGCTCGTCGAGAAGCGCCGTGCGCTGGACGACGGCCGGGCACTGGCCGTACGCCTGTCGGCGCGTGGCCGCACGGCCGCGAAGAAGGCGCTGCAATGGCCTGAATTCCTGACGAAGGCAGTCGGCAAGCTCGGCGCGGACGAGCAGGGCACGCTGTACCGCGCGCTGCTGAAGACGCTGCGCGAGCTGCAGGTGGCCGGTGCGACGCCGCCGCAGCGCATGTGCCTCACGTGCACGTACTTTCAGCCGGGCAAGCCGTCGAAGAAGACGGTGCATCACTGCGCGACGCTCGACATCGGCATGTCCGACAGCGATCTGCGTCTCGATTGCTCGGTGCAGGAAGAAGCCGACGCGGCGACGCAGAAGAAGACCTGGAAGATTTTCGCAGGCTGACGTCCGTCGATCGACCGGGAGGCCGATGATGAACGCTGAAGTCGTGGCGATCCGCCACGTGCATTTCGAGGATCTCGGGAGCTTCGAGCAGGTGCTCGGCGAACGCGGTCGACGGGTGCGCTATGTCGATGTCGGATCGTCGCGGGTCGAGGTGCTCGACGTGCTCGAGCCGTCGCTGCTCGTCGTGCTCGGCGGGCCGCTCAGCGTGTACGACGACGCGCAGTATCCGACGATTGCACCGCTGCTGGCGCTCGTGCGCCAGCGCATCGACGCGGGGCTGCCGATCCTCGGCATATGCCTCGGCGCGCAGTTCATCGCGCGGGCGCTCGGGGCGCGCGTCTATCCGGCCGCGCAGCACGAACTCGGCTGGGCGCCGCTGACGCTCACCGATGCCGGCCGCGCGTCGCCGCTGCGCCATCTCGACGGCGCGACGACATCGATGCTGCACTGGCATGGCGATACGTTCGACCTGCCGGGCGGTGCGATCCATCTCGCGTCGACGCCGGCCTGCCGCCACCAGGCATTCGCATGGGGGCAGCACGTGCTGGCGCTGCAATGTCATCCCGAGATCCGTACCGATCGCTTCGAACCGTGGCTGATCGCGAACGCCGGCGAAATCGCCGCGACGCCCGGCATCGACGCGCGTCAGTTGCGCGCCGATACCGCGCAGCACGGCCCCGCGCTCGAGACGGCCGCCCGGCATATGTTCGCGGAGTGGCTCGGTAGCGTCGGGCTCTGACGTCGCGGGCGGCCCCGTCCGCCGGAAAGGATTGGCCCGGCCTGCATCCGTTGAGGGCCGGCGCATCGCCTTCCATCGCCTATTCCGTTTGTTCCACGCCCCCGCCGGCGTCCGGCCGGCCATACCTGACCATTCGCTTACTGCGGAGCGCGCTGTCTGCACGCTTCAGGCGTGCGTGCTACGCTCGTCCGCTCCTTCCTTTTCCTGGCGAGCGGCTTCCATGACTGCGCTGTTTTCCCCGTTCACGCTGCGCGGCGTGACCCTTCCGAACCGGATCGTGATTTCCCCGATGTGCCAGTACTCGGCCGAACGCGGCGAAGCGACCGACTGGCACATGATTCATCTCGGCCATCTCGCGCTGTCGGGCGCCGGGCTGCTGTGCATCGAAGCGACCGCGGTGGAACCCGACGGACGCATCACCCATGGCGACCTCGGCCTGTGGGACGACGTGACCGAAGCCGCGCTGAAGCCGGTGCTGGCCGCGATCCGCAAGCATTCGCCGATCCGCATCGCGATGCAGTTGTCGCATGCGGGGCGCAAGGCGTCGAGTGCGGCGCCGTGGGAGGGGGGCCAGCTCGTGCCGGTCGCCGACGGCGGCTGGCTGCCGCATGGCCCGTCGGCCGTGCCGCACAAGGACGGCGAGACGCCGCCGCTCGCGCTTGATGCCGCAGGCCTGAACCGGATCCGCGAAGCGTTCGCGGCGTCGGCGAGGCGTGCCGCGCGGCTCGGCATCGATGCGATCGAAGTGCACGCGGCGCACGGCTACCTGCTGCATCAGTTCCTGTCGCCGCTCGCGAACCGGCGCACCGACGAATACGGCGGCTCGCGCGAAAACCGGATGCGGTTTCCGCTCGAGATCTTCGAGATCGTGCGCGCCGCGTTTCCGGAGGATCGGCCGGTCGGCGTGCGCGTGTCCGCGACCGACTGGGTCGAAGGCGGCTGGGAACTCGACGATACGATCGCGTTCGCGCACGAACTGCAGCGCCGCGGCTGCGACTGGATCGACGTGTCGTCCGGCGGCGTGTCGCCGCTGCAGAAGATTCCGCTGTCGCCCGGCTATCAGGTGCCGTTCGCGCAGGCCGTGAAGCGGGCGGTCGGCATGCCGACGATCGCGGTCGGCCTGATCAATGAACCCGAGCATGCGAACCGGCTGATCGAGGCCGGCGATGCCGATTTCGTCGCGATGGCGCGCGCGATGCTGTACGACCCGCGCTGGCCGTGGCATGCGGCGGCCGAGCTCGGCGCGCAGGTGACGGCGCCGCCGCAGTACTGGCGTTCGCAGCCGCGCGAGCACAAGACGCTGTTCGGCGACGTCGCGTTCGGCCAGCGCTGAGCCCATCGCGCAATATTGCGCGCGATGTTGAACGAAGCAATATCGAACGTGTAGGATGCGGATGATTCGCCGCATGCCCCGACGCGGCACCGACCGGTGCCGCGTTTTCGTTTGGCGCGGCGCCCGGCCGCGATCGCGGTCGCTTCCGTTCAAGTCGTCTTCACAAGGATTGGTTCGATGAGTTCACGCAGGATCGCGGTGCGCCGCTCGGGAGTACACGGCAAGGGCGTGTTCGCCGTGGCGCCGATCAAGGCCGGCGAACGCGTAGTGGAATACAAGGGCGAGCGAATCTCGTGGAAGGAAGCGCTGCGCCGTCATCCGCACGACCCGAGCGAGCCGAATCATACGTTCTACTTCGCACTCGACGAAGGCGGCGTGATCGACGGCAAGGTCGACGGCAACAGCGCGCGCTGGATCAATCATTCGTGCGCGCCGAACTGCGAAGCCGAGGAAGTCAAAGGGCGCGTGTATATCCACGCGCTGCGCGATATCGGCCCGGAAGAGGAGCTGTTCTACGACTACGGCCTCGTGATCGACGCGAAGCTGACGAAGAAGCTCAAGCGCGAATACGCGTGCCACTGCGGTGCGGAATCGTGCCGCGGCACGTTGCTCGCGACGTCCGACGAAGGCGGGAAGAAGAAAAAGAAGAAGGACAAGAAGGACGGCAAGCCTGCATCCGGTTCGAAGGACAAGAAGAACAGGAAGTGATGCAGGCGGCAGCGCATCGCGTGCTGCCGCGGTCGTTTCAGCCGGCGGTTGCCGCGTCGTGGCGGCCCGGCGTTCGCTTTCCTTTTCCGGCGGGCCGCCCGGTCGACGGGCCAGCGGTTGCCCGCCGCGACTCGCTGGTGATCGCTCAGTGCGTCGGCGCCGCGGCCGGCGTTTCGCTGGCCGGTTTTTCCGTCCGCGTCGCGAGCGGCACCCGCACCACGAAGCGCGAGCCGCCTTCCGATGCATCCTCGTACGACACGGTGCCGCCGTGCATCGCGATGATGTCGTGCACGATCGCGAGCCCGAGCCCGGCGCCGGTTTCGACACCGTTGCCGCTTTGCGCGTCGCCGCGGAAGAAGCGCTTGAACAGGTCGGCCTGCTGGTTCGCGGGCACGCCGGGGCCGTTGTCCTCGACGACGATCTCGGCGGCCGGCTGGCTGTCCTCGAGCGCGGCGCGCGCGACGTTCACCGTGATCCGCGCGCCGTCCGGCCGCGCGAGCGGCACATACTTCAGCGCATTGTCGAGCAGGTTCGCGATCACCTCGCGCAGCAGCACCGGGTTGCCGCGCACGATCAGCTTCTCGTCGTCGCCCGGCTCGTCGCTGCGCTGGAAGCCGAGATCGACGTGCGACGCGAGCGCGCGCGGCACCCATTCGGCGCCCGTCTCGAACGCCATTGCCGCGAGATCGACGTCGACGAAGCGCGCGGCCTGTTCGCCCGGCTCGGCCCGCGCGAGCGACAGCAACTGATTGGACAGCCGCACCGCGCGGTCGGCGGCCGCGCGCAACTCGCGCACCGCGGCGAAGGTCTGGTGCGGGTCGCGCGCGACGGCCGCCTGCTCGGCATGCAGCTTCACCGCGGTGAGCGGCGTGCGCAACTGGTGCGCGGCATCGGCGATGAACTTGCGCTGCGCGTCGAGCGCGGTCTTCAGGCGGCCGAGCAGCGCGTTCATCGCGCTGGTCAGCGGCCGGATCTCCAGCGGCACGTCGGTTTCGTCGACCGGTTCCAGCGACGTATGGGTTTGCCGGTTCAGCGAATCGGCGAGATGCGTGAGCGGGCCCAGCTGCTGGTTCACGACGCGCCACACGATGCCCCAGCCCGCGAGCAGCAGCAACAGCAGCGGCATCATGATCGCGACGAGGAATTCGGCCGCGATCCGATAGCGGTGCCGCACCGGCTGCGCGACTTCGACGACCATCGGCCGGCCGCCCTCGACGTTGTCGACGCGCACCTGCGCGACCCGGACCGCGCGATTGTCGTATTCGGCCTCGAACACGTACGCGTGATGCATGCGGCGCACGTTGATGCCCTGCAGCGGCAGCTTCGGATCGCCGGCGAGTTCCTCCTCGCCGTCGCTGATCCGGTAGATCAGCGCTTCGGCTGGATCGGAGAACATCGCCTGCGCGAGCGGCGGCACCGTGAACGGCGCGTCGGGGCCGGCGATCTGGATCTGCTTGGAGATCGCGGTCGCGAGATCGGCGAGCGAGCGGTCGATCACGTGCTGCGTGTATTGCCACGCGAGCCAGTAGGCGATCAGGCCGCTCATCAGCGCGAGCATCGACAGCGGGGCGGCGAGGCGCCGGAGCAGCGAGCGGCGCAGGCTGGTGGTCACAGCCGGATCAGAAGACATTTCGACGGGCAAAGGGATAAGCGCCGCTCACGGGGAGCGGCGCGGTCGTGCGCCGGGAGGGCGACGCGGAGCAGCACGCGTGCGCCGGCGGCACGCGGCCGGCCGGCGCCCGGCGTCGCTCAGACGCTCGCCGTCTGGCGGATTTCCTGCAGCAGGTAGCCGAAGCCGCGCACCGTGACGATTTCGACCCGGCACTGCTCGAGTTTCTTGCGGACGCGGTGCACGTAGACTTCGATCGCGGTGTCGCCGAGATCGCCGCCGAAGTGCGTGAGGTGATCCTGCAACTGCGCCTTGCTGACGACGCGGCCGTGACGCAGCAGCAGCATTTCCAGCACCGCGAATTCGCGCGGCGACAGTTCGAGCGGCTTGTCGTCGTTGAAGATGCGGCGGTCGACGCCCGACAGGCGGACGCCGCCGAGCGACACTTCGGGACGCGGCATGTCGCTGTGCGGGCCGCTGCGGCGCATCACCGCGCGGATACGCGCTTCGAGCTCGGCCGGCTCGAACGGCTTGAGCATGTAATCGTCGGCGCCGGAGTTCAGGCCCTGGATCCGGTCGTTCAGCTCGTCGCGGGCGGTCAGCACGATCACCGGCGTGTGGCGGTTGGTCTGCCGAAAGCGCGTGAGCAGCGTCATGCCGTCGATGCCCGGCAGGCCGAGGTCGAGGATCACGAGTTCGTGGCGGTTCTGTGCCAGCGCCTGTTCGGCAAAGATGCCGTCATGCACCATGTCGACGGTGAAGCCAGCCTGCTCGAGGCTGCTCTGGATACCGCGTGCGATGGGGCGGTCGTCTTCGATCAGAAGGAGTCGCATGAAGTTCGCTCAAGTACAATGGGTTGGCGGTTCAGGCACGCGGACAGCACGAAGCCGTTTCCACAGGAACGCCGCATCGCCTGACATCAAGCATGGCGGCCAGCGAACGATTAAATCCAATCATGTCCGATATTTCGATCCACGACCTCGAAGCCGCGATCAATTTCTGGCGCGCCCGCTCGCCGTCGAGCGGCGACGAACTCAAACTCTGCGAAGAGGCCAGCGCGCTCTCCAAGCCGTATGCGCTGCTGATTGTACAGCGCGAAAGCGCGCTGCAACTGGAAGGTTTGGACCCCAAGGCGCGGAAAGCGTACGAGACTTACGTGCGCCTTAAGGATGGCTTGGAAAGCTGAAGGCTTTCGCTGAGTACAGCCTAGAAAACGTTCAGCGAAATGAAAAGTTGACGCGCCGCGCACGGAAAGCGCGCGGCGGCGGAGACGGGATTCAGGCGCCCGGTTGCGCGTGCGCGGCGACGCCGTCGATGAACCGCGCGAGTTCGATGTCGCGTTCGGTCAGGCCGTCGGCGTCGTGGGTCGACAGCGTGACGTCGACGCGGTTGTACACGTTGAACCATTCCGGATGGTGGTTCATTTCCTGCGCCTTGATCGCGACACGCGTCATGAAGCCGAATGCCTCGTTGAAATCGGCGAAGCGCAGGCGGCGCTGGATCGCGTCGCGGCCCGGCACGGCCGTCCACTGCGGCAGGCCTTCGAGCCGGGTCTTGCGTTCTTCGGATGTGAGCTTGTGGATCATCTTGCACCTCTCGTTCGGTAACGGCGCCCGCGCGCGGTTGCGCCCCGCGGCGAAGCCGGCATCGTTCATTGTTCCATAGTTGCGGAAACGGCGACGGGCGGCCGGCAACCGGCAGCCGACGGCCCGCGCGTCACGCGTCGGCGTCGGCGGGCCAGCCTTCGCCCGTGCCGCGATGCAGCACGCGATCGGTGTCGAGTACCGCGCCGGCCGCGAATTCGGGCAGCCCTGCGAGCCGGTCGGCCAGCGCGCGGCCATCGACGTCGGCGAGCGCGAACAGCTGCGCGAAATCGTCGATCACGAAGTAAGTCTTCTGGAACATGTCGATCCGGTACTTCGTGCGCATCACGCGCTCGAGATCGAACCCGAGCCGGTTCGGCGCCGCGCTTTCGAGGCTGTACAGGCTTTCGCCCTTGCTCGACACGATCCCGGCGCCGTAGATCGACAGCCCGTTCGTGCTGCGCGGATCGCGGATCAGCCCGAATTCCACCGTATACCAATAGAGGCGCGCGAGCCGCGCCAGCGCCGCTTCGTCGTCGGCGACCGCGAGCGCGGTGCGGCCGTACGCCTGCATGTAGTCGGCGAACACGGGTTCGATCAGCAGCGGTACGTGGCCGAACAGGTCGTGGAAACAGTCGGGTTCCTGCAGGTAGTCGAGCTGGTCGGGACGGCGCATCCACCAGGTGACCGGGAAACGCCGGTTCGCGAGATGCGCGAAGAACACGCGGTCGGGCACGAGGCCGGGCACCGCGACGATTTCCCAGCCGGTCGCGGGCTTCAGTTGGCGGTTCACGTCGGCGAACGACGGCACGCGATCGGCCGGCAGCTCGATCTTGCCGAGCCCGGCGACGAACGCGTCGCACGCGCGGCCGCGCAGCAGCGCCGACTGGCGCGCATAGAGCTGCTTCCACACCGCGTGGTCGACCTGGCCGTAGCGCTGCAGCGGCTGGTCGATGGTGAAATCGGCGCGGGTTTCGAGGCCCGCATCGAACTGCTCCTGCAGTTTCGCGGTGACGACGGTGGACATGATCAGGCTCTGCACGCTGGGGTTGGGACCATGCAAGTGTAGAGCGGGCGACGCGCGGATTGGGCGCATAGTTGGCATTAATTCACCGTATGATGCGATAATCGCGCATCAAATCACAAATCAATGCGGAGAATGCTCATGCTGGAACTCGATCACTTCGATCTCGCGCTGCTGGACGTGCTGCAGCGCTTCGGTCGCGCGACGCATCAGCAGCTGGGCGAGCAGGTGCCGCTGTCGCCGTCGCAGATCGGCCGTCGGCTGCAGCGGCTGGAGGCGGCCGGCGTGATCGAAGGCTACCGCGTGATGCTGCGACCCGAAAAGCTCGGGCTCGGCGTGACCGCGTTCACGAGCCTGAAGCTCAAGCATCACGGCGATTCGATCATCGAGCAGTTCCAGCAGCAGATCGACGTGCTGCCCGAAGTGCTCGAATGTCATGCGGTGGTGGGCGATGCCGACTACCTCCTGCGGATCGTCGCGCCGGATCTCAACGCGCTGTCGCAGTTCGTGATGAAGAAGCTGATGCGGGTGCCGGGCGTCGACAGCGTACGCTCGAACATCGTGCTGACGACCTTCAAGCGCAACGGTGCGTTGCCGCTCGCGCATCTCGCGCCGGGCGCCGCGTAACGGGGACGCGGCCGCGGCGGCATCGGCGCTGAAGGCGGCACGCGCCGTACCGCCTTCGATGGGGCCGGATCAGGCCGTTTCGGGCTGGGTGTCGGCGTTCAGCAGATCGACGTACGCGACCGCGACGAGATCGTCCTGCGCGACGCCGAGTTTCGCGAACACCTCGTGCGCTTCGGCTTCGCCGCCCGCTTCGTCGTCGTCGGGGCCCAGCACGACTTCGAGCTCGATGAAATCGCCGAGGCCGTCGACGCGGTCGAGGTGGATACGCGTGCGGCCGGCGAGGTACACGTGCCGCTCCTTCGTCACGATCCCGCGCGTGGTCAGCGCGGTCGCGAGCAGCGAATGCATCGCGTCGGGGTTCGTCACCGGACTGCGCGTGTAGTACGACGCCTTCGGGCCGTCGCGATCGTCGCGCTGGTAGAAGATCAACTCGGCCGGCGTGCCGTCCTCGAAGCGGCGCAGCTTGAGCCGGCCGCGCGGCACGTCATAGAAGAAATCCTGCTGGCGGTAGAAGAGCGGCGCTTCGGTCGCGAGCTGGGCCGCCCGTTCGCGCAGCCGGTCGAATTCGCGGGCGCGGGCTTTGATCTCGATGTTGCGGGCCATGCGGGTCTCCTTCAATCGGGGTCTCGCGGTGTGCGAACGCACAATCTAGCAAAAAGCCTGCGATGGTGGCGTGACGCGCGGACCGGCCGCGGCGACACGACGCGCGGCACGCGATTCGATCCGCGGCATGCGTCGGGCGCCGAAACTCGATGCGTAACGGGCCGCGTCGACATCAGCCGCGCTCATATCGCCCACTGCGCGTCGATCAACCGCAGCGCGGCCGCGATCGCCGGCTCGTCGCGCCGCTCGGCGAGCGTCACGAACGTCAGCTCGGTCGGCACCGTCATGCGTTCGACGATCGTCAGCGCATGCGCGTGCGCCTCGGCCAGCGCGGTTGAATCCCGCGCGAGCGTCAACCCGATCCCCGATTTGACGAGATCGAGCATCGACTGCTCCTGGTCGACCTCGGCGACCTTCACCGGCTGCGCGCCGGCCGTCGCGAAGAGGCGCGACAGCAGCCGGTGGTGCGCGGACGCCGGCGGCGTCCAGATCCACGGCAGCGCGGCGAGCGCGCGCCAGTCGTGCGCGCGCTGCACGCGCTCCTTCCAGCCGGCCGGCGCGAGCACGCGGTATTCGAAGCGCGTGAGCGTGACGGTGTGGAACAGCGCGCCGTCGCGCGGCGAATCGTCGTCGGGCCGGCCGATGTAGTAGCCGACGTCGAGCGCCTGCGCGCGCACCTGTTCGAGCACCCAGCCCGACATCCCGTGCCGCAGCGCCGTTTCGATCTGCGGATGGGTCTCGACCAGCGCGCGCAGGAAGCCACCGAGCCGCAGGAACCCCGGATCGAGGATCGTGCCGATCCGTAGCCGGCCGCGCACCTCGTGCCGCAGCGCGGCAGCGGCACGCTGCACGTCGGCAGCCGCGGCAAGCGCGCGCTCCGCGTGCGGCAGCAGCGTCTGCCCGTCGCGCGTGAGCGCGAGCCCGCGCGACGTACGCGTGAACAGCACGACCCCGAGCGTTTCCTGCAGATGCTTGATCTGCAGGCTGACGGCCGGCTGCGTCAGATGTAGCTGCACGGCGGCGCGCGTCAGGTTGCCTTCGCGGGCGACCGTCGCGAACGCGCGAAGCAGGGTGAGATCCATCGTCGTGATATGAGCGTGGCTTATAACGCAGTTCAGCATAACTCATTGGATCGGCGGCCGGGCGCGGGAGTACGCTTCATCGGATCGTGGCGCGGGGCCGCAGGCGCGGCGCGACGCACTATGCTGAACATGCGCGCGGCATCGCGCCGCGCGGTACATAACAAGCAGGAAGGAGACACGCCGTGAGTACTCAACGCACGCTCGAGGGCGAATTCGACTACGTGATCGTCGGCGCGGGCACCGCGGGTTGCGTGCTCGCGAACCGCCTGACCGAGGATCCCGACATCAGCGTGCTGCTGCTCGAGGCGGGCGGCAAGGACGACTATCACTGGATCCATATCCCGGTCGGCTATCTGTACTGCATCGGCAACCCGCGCACCGACTGGCTGTACAAGACGCAGCCCGAGGCGGCGCTGAACGGCCGCGCGCTGTCGTATCCGCGCGGCCGCGTGCTCGGCGGCTGCTCGTCGATCAACGGGATGATCTACATGCGCGGCCAGCGCGAGGACTACGACAACTGGGCGCAGGAAACCGGCGACGCCGGCTGGTCGTGGGACAGCGTGCTGCCGATCTTCAAGCGCAGCGAGGATCACCATGCGGGCGCGAGCGATGCGCACGGCGCGGGCGGCTACTGGCGCGTCGAGAAGCAGCGGCTGCGCTGGGAGATCCTCGAATCGTTCGCGCAGGCCGCGCAGCAGACGGGCATTCCAGCCACCGAGGATTTCAACCGCGGCGACAATGCGGGGGTCGGCTACTTCGAAGTGAACCAGAAGCGCGGCGTGCGCTGGAATACGTCGAAGGCGTTCCTGCGGCCCGCGATGGCGCGCCCGAACCTGACCGTGATCACCGGCGCGCATGCGCAGCGCGTGATCTTCGACGGGCGGCGCGCGGTCGGCGTCGAGTACCACGGCGGCGGCACCGATTACGTCGCGCGGGCGCGCGCGGAAGTGCTGCTGACGTCGGGCGCGGTGAATTCGCCGCAACTGCTCGAACTGTCGGGTGTCGGCGATGGCCGGCGGCTGCAGGCGCTCGGCATCGACGTCGTGCAGGATCTGCCGGGCGTCGGCGAAAACCTGCAGGATCATCTGCAATTGCGGATGGCGTTTCGCGTCGACGGCGTGCGCACGCTCAACACGCTGTCCGCGCACTGGTGGGGCAAGCTGATGATCGGCGCCGAATATGCGCTGCTGCAGCGCGGGCCGATGTCGATGGCGCCGTCGCAACTGGGCGCGTTCGCGAAATCGGATCCGGACGATCCGGCGCTCACGCGCCCCGATCTCCAGTACCACGTGCAGCCGCTGTCGCTCGAGCGCTTCGGCGAGCCGCTGCACGGCTTCAACGCGTTTACGGCGTCGGTCTGTCATTTGCGGCCGACCTCGCGCGGCAGCGTGCACGTCACGAGCGCCGATCCGGGCAGCGCACCGACGATCGCGCCGAACTATCTGTCGACCGATCACGATCGTCACGTCGCCGCGAACGCGCTGCGCCTCACGCGCCGGATCGCAGCCGCGCCGGCGCTTGCGCGCTATCGCCCCGAGGAAATCCTGCCGGGCCCGCGGTACCAGACCGAGGCCGAACTGATCGACGCGGCCGGCGTCGTCGGCACGACGATCTTCCATCCGGTCGGCACGTGCCGGATGGGGCGTGCGGACGACGCGCGCGCGGTGGTCGACAGCCGGCTACGCGTGCGCGGGATCGCGGGGTTGCGGATCGTCGACGCGTCGGTGATGCCGTTCATCACGTCGGGCAACACCAATTCGCCGACGCTGATGATCGCCGAGCGCGCGAGCGACATGATTCGTGCCGACCGCCGTGCGGCGCGCGAAACGACGTCGGTGCGCACCGAGGCCGCGGTGACGGCGGCATGAAGGCTCGCTGACCCGCGCGCCAGCGGGCCGTCATGCGAACGCCCGCTGATTCGCTATGCGAAACAAGCTGCCGGCGCGTCCGCCCGAACGGCAAGATCCGTGCAAGCCGCGCCGTCGCGCGGTTTTTTATCGGGCGCGCGCGTGCCAGATCCTGCGGCAGGTCAACGCGTGATGATGCACGTGTCAAAAAAGCGGGGTGAATAACCGTGCGCCGTCGCATCCGATAGGGCGGCCACCCCTATAAGTGCAAATCCCGATGATTGCACTGCACCAACGGCGCGACAATGTTCTGTAATGTGCATACGCGTCGGCGCGGGAGACCAACCCTCGAGGCGTACCACGGCGCCCGGGGGCAGCCCGCTGATCCGCTGACCTGTTCGCGGCCGCTTGCGCCAGGCTTCCCGGTGCTTCGCCTGACTTCGTACGGAAGGGAACATGATTCTCGGCGACACGATTCTGGAAACACGCGGACTGACGAAGGAATTCAGGGGCTTCACCGCCGTGAACGGCGTCAACCTGCGTGTGCGCCGCGGCGCGATCCACGCATTGATCGGGCCGAACGGCGCGGGCAAGACCACCTGTTTCAACCTCCTCACCAAATTTCTGACGCCGACGGCCGGCCAGATCGTCTTCAACGGCATCGACATCACCGACGAGCGGCCCGCGCAGGTCGCGCGGCGCGGCATCATCCGCTCGTTCCAGATATCGGCCGTGTTCCCGCACCTGACCGCGCTGCAGAACGTGCGCATCGGCCTGCAACGCGCGCTCGGCACCGAATTCCATTTCTGGCGCAGCGAACGCACGCTGAAGCGGCTCGACGATCGCGCGATGGACCTGCTCACGCAGGTCGGCCTCACCGATTTCGCGCACGTGCCGACCGTCGAGCTGGCCTACGGCCGCAAGCGCGCGCTCGAGATCGCGACGACGCTCGCGATGGAGCCTGAACTGATGCTGCTCGACGAGCCCACGCAGGGGATGGGCCACGAGGACGTCGACCGCGTGACCGCACTGATCAAGAAGGTCGCGAGCGGCCGCACGATCCTGATGGTGGAACACAACATGAACGTGATCGCGGGGATCTCCGACACGATCACCGTCCTGCAACGCGGCGAGGTGCTGGCCGAAGGCTCGTATGCGGAAGTGTCGAAGAATCCGCTCGTCATCGAGGCCTACATGGGCAGCGCCGACGCGGCGCTCGCGGGGGCGCACGCATGAAGCACAGCGAACGGGAGGAACGCGAATTGAGCGGCGTCGAGAGCGGTACGCCTGCGCTGGAAATCACGGGCCTGGAGGCCTGGTACGGGGAATCCCACATATTGCACGGCGTCGACCTGACCGTGCACCGCGGCGAGGTCGTCACGCTGCTCGGCCGCAACGGCGCGGGCCGCACGACGACGCTGCGCGCGATCATGGGCCTCACGGGCCGCCGCAGCGGGTCGATCAAGGTCGCCGGCCACGAGACGATCGGCCTCGCGACGCATCGCATCGCGCATTACGGCATCGGCTATTGCCCGGAGGAGCGCGGGATCTTCTCGAGCCTGTCGTGCGAGGAGAACCTGATGCTGCCGCCGCTGATCGGGCCGCGCGAGCATTCGATGTCGCTCGACGAGATCTACGCGATGTTCCCGAACCTCGCGTCGCGCCGGCAGAGCCAGGGCACGCGGCTGTCCGGCGGCGAGCAGCAGATGCTCGCGGTCGCGCGAATCTTGCGCACCGGCGCGAACCTGCTGCTGCTCGACGAGATCTCCGAAGGCCTCGCGCCGGTGATCGTCCAGGCGCTCGCACGGATGATCGTCGCGCTGAAGGCGCGCGGCTACACGATCGTGATGGTCGAACAGAATTTCCGCTTCGCCGCGCCGCTCGCCGACCGCTTCTACGTGATGGAGCACGGCAGCATCGTCGAGCATTTCCGCGCGTCCGAACTGGAAGGCAAGATGCCGACCCTGCACGACCTGCTCGGAGTATGACGCCGCCTCGTTTCCATTGCCGCTAGCCGTGGCGGCCCTCGAATAACCACAACGCATCAGAACAACAGGAGACGTCAATGAAAATGAAGACCCTCGCACAGGCCTGTCTCGCGCTCGCGACCGCCGCACTCACCGCCGGTGCCGCGCATGCCGCGGATAGTGTGAAGATCGGTTTCGTCACCGACATGTCGGGGTTGTATGCGGACATCGACGGCCAGGGCGGTCTCGAGGCGATCCGCATGGCGGTCGCCGACTTCGGCGGCAAGGTGCTCGGCAAGCCGATCGAGGTCGTGTACGCGGATCACCAGAACAAGGCGGACATCGCCGCGTCGAAGGCGCGCGAATGGATCGACCGCGGCGGGCTCGACCTGCTCGTCGGCGGCACGAATTCGGGGACGGCGCTGGCGATGGCCAAGCTGGCCGCGGAGAAGAAGAAGGTCTACATCAACATCGGCGCGGGCGCGGACACGCTGACGAACGAGGAGTGCACGCCGTACACGGTGCACTATGCGTACGACACGATGGCGCTCGCGAAAGGCACCGGCTCGGCGGTGGTGAAGCAGGGCGGCAAGACGTGGTTCTTCCTGACCGCCGATTACGCGTTCGGCAAGGCGCTCGAGAAGAACACGTCGGACGTCGTGAAGGCGAGCGGCGGACAGGTGCTGGGGGCGGTACGGCATCCGCTGTCCGCGTCGGATTTCTCGTCGTTCCTGCTGCAGGCGCAATCGTCGAAGGCGCAGATCCTCGGCCTCGCGAACGCGGGCGGCGACACGATCAACTCGATCAAGGCCGCGAAGGAATTCGGCATCACGAAGACGATGAAGCTCGCCGGGCTGCTGATGTTCATCAACGACGTGCACAGCCTCGGCCTCGAGACGACGCAGGGCCTCGTGCTGACCGACAGCTGGTACTGGAACCGCGATGCGGCATCGCGCCAGTGGGCGCAGCGCTACTTTGGCAAGATGAAGAAGATGCCGTCGAGCCTGCAGGCGGCCGACTACTCGTCGGTGACGACCTACCTGAAGGCCGTGCAGGCCGCCGGGACGACCGACTCCGACAAGGTGATGGCCGAGCTGAAGAAGATCAAGATCAGCGACTTCTACGCGAAGGGCTATATCCGTCAGGACGGCAGCATGATCCACGACATGTACC
Source organism: Burkholderia sp. BCC1047 (assembly GCF_902833155.1). NCBI lineage: Bacteria > Pseudomonadati > Pseudomonadota > Betaproteobacteria > Burkholderiales > Burkholderiaceae > Burkholderia > Burkholderia sp. BCC1047. The sequence goes on from NZ_CADFEH010000022.1 coordinate 54,098, forward strand.
TGATGGAAGTGAAGAAGCCGTCGGAATCGAAGGAGCCGTGGGACTACTACAAGGTGCTCGCGACGATTCCGGGCGAACAGGCGTTCGGCACCAAGCAGGAAACGCGCTGCGCGTTGTGGAAGTAAGCATCGGATAGCGGCGCGCACGGGCGCGCCGCACGGGGGCGGTGGCAGCGACGTGCCCGCTGCGCCGCCCGCGTGCGCGCGGCTGCAAAGTTGCGTACGCAACGAAACTCATTCTGACGGCTAAGTCGATGGAAATCTTTGGCATTCCGTTGCCGGCGATGCTGAGCCAGTTGCTGCTCGGGCTCGTCAACGGCTCGTTCTATGCGATCCTGAGCCTCGGGCTCGCGGTGATCTTCGGGCTGCTCAACGTGATCAACTTCGCGCACGGCGCGCTGTTCATGCTGGGCGCGATGCTCGCGTGGATGGGGCTGTCGTATTTCGCGCTGCCGTACTGGGCGATGCTCGTGCTGGCGCCATTGATCGTCGGCGCGTTCGGGATCGCGATCGAGCGCTCGATGCTGCGCTGGCTGTACAAGCTCGATCACCTGTACGGGCTGCTGCTCACGTTCGGCCTCACGCTGGTCGTCGAAGGCGTGTTCCGCTCGATCTACGGCGCATCCGGGCAGCCGTACGACGTGCCGTCGCAGCTGTCCGGCGCGACCAACCTCGGCTTCATGTTCCTGCCGAACTATCGCGCGTGGGTCGTCGTCGCGTCGCTCGCGGTGTGCCTCGCGACGTGGTTCGTGATCGAGAAGACGCGCCTCGGCGCGTACCTGCGCGCGGGCACCGAGAACCCGAAGCTCGTCGAGGCGTTCGGCGTGAACGTACCGATGATGATCACGCTCACCTACGGCTTCGGCGTCGCGCTCGCCGCATTCGCGGGCGTGCTGGCCGCGCCGGTGATCCAGGTGTCGCCGCTGATGGGCCAGCCGATGATCATCACCGTGTTCGCGGTGGTCGTGATCGGCGGGATGGGCTCGATCCTCGGCTCGATCGTCACGGGCCTGCTGCTCGGCGTGATCGAGGGATTCACGCGCGTGTTCTATCCCGAAGCGTCGGCCACCGCCGTGTTCGTGATCATGGCGATCGTGCTGCTGTTCCGCCCGGCGGGCCTCTTCGGCAAGGAAAAATGATGCAGAGAAAAGTGCTCTACGGCGTGCTGCTCGCCGCACTGCTCGCCGCGCCGTTCATCGGCGCGTATCCGGTGTTCGTGATGAAGGTGCTCGCGTTCGCGCTGTTCGCGGCCGCGTTCAACCTGCTGATCGGCTATACGGGGCTGCTGTCGTTCGGCCATGCGATGTTCCTCGCGACGGCCGGCTATGCGACCGGCTATTCGATGCAGACGCTCGGTTTCACGCCGGAGCTCGGCGTGCTGACCGGCACCGTCGCCGCGACGCTGCTCGGGCTCGTCGTCGGGCTGTTCGCGATCCGCCGGCAGGGCATCTACTTCGCGATGATCACGCTCGCGTTCGCGCAGATGGTCTACTTCATCTATCTTCAGGCGCCGTTCACACGCGGCGAGGACGGCCTGCAGGGCGTGCCGCGCGGCCATCTGTTCGGGCTGCTCGACCTGTCGAACGACGTCACGCTGTACTACGTCGTGCTGGCGGTGGTCGTGGCCGCGTGCGCGTTCATCGTGCGGGTCGTCCATTCGCCGTTCGGCCAGGTGCTCGTCGCGATCAAGGAGAACGAAGCGCGCGCGATCTCGCTCGGCTACGACACCGATCGCTTCAAGCTGCTCGCGTTCATCCTGTCGGCCGCGCTCGCGGGGCTGGCCGGCTCGCTGAAGGTGCTCGTGCTCGGCTTCGAGACGCTGTCGGATGCGTACTGGACGATGTCGGGCCTCGTCGTGCTGATGACGCTCGTCGGCGGGATGGGCACGCTGTTCGGGCCGCTGCTCGGCGCCGCGCTGATCGTCGCGCTGGAAGACCGGCTCGGCGACATCGGCGAATGGCTCGCGTCGACGACGGGCGTCGCGTGGTTCCATTCGCTCGGCGAATCGACGACGATCGTCACCGGGCTGATCTTCATCGCATGCGTGCTGGCGTTCCGGCGCGGCATCGTCGGCGAGATGGTCGCGCGGATCAAGCCGCTCAGGGCGTCGTCGTGAGCATGCGGTGCGCGTCGCCCGTGTTGATGCGAAGCACCATCCGGCTCGGCCGGGAAGGGCGTCACCGCGGGCTCGGGCCGTCGCCGCGCGGCCGGCTGGTGCCCCATTTTCGTGCGGCAATGCACCATAGGGGTAAATGCTAAGTTGTCGTGGTGCTTAAGCCTCTTTAAGATTCACCTCAGTTCTGATGCACCGCGAAACGAATTTGCAGGTGGAGAACGAGGAGACAATCGAGGCACAAAGTGCCCGGACCCCAAAGCGCTGTTGGACGGAATCCAACAGCGCTTTTTCATTTGCGTGCACGAATTCCCTCGATGGTGCATCGGCCCGCATGCCAGCCGATGGTGCCGCCTTCCGCGTTTGCGTTCGCACCGCGTCTTTTCCGCGCTTTGCCGCGTTGCCCGTTTTTCCGTTTCCCGCGATCCGTTCGCCGACGATGTGCAATCCTGCACAGGCGCTTCGGGCTTACCCGGTTAGCGGGCGCGAAAGGCGTCCGTTACACTCGGCTTTCGCCGACCGTGCGGTCGGGAAAATCGGTCGGCAGTTCTCCTACAAGCACAATGCAGAACAGGGAGTACGGTTGGATGAGCAGCGCAGCACGGTGGTTCGGGGCAGGAGACGCGGCGGACGCCGTTCGTTCGTCATGGGGTGCCCGATGGGTCATCGGGGCATTTCCGAGCCGTTCCATGGCCTGTATGCGCGTCCCGGTGCCGGCGCGGGTCGTTGCGCTCGCATCCGTCTCTGCATCCGTATGCGCAATCGCATGAGCGGCCGGCTTTCCGAGGTTTCATCGCTTGCCGTGCGTGCCGACCATCGATGCGCGCGCAACGAGCTGCGTACGCTCCCGCATTTCTTCGCTTTCTTCATCCTGACGACACCGCTGCTGCGCATCGTGACGGTCGAACGGCCGTTTCAATCGGCGCGCGGCGCGTGGCGGCGTGTCGCGGGAAAACGAGCATGGGCGCGGATGGGCGGGATAATTAAGATATTAACTTGTTTGGGGACCGGGAGCCGCCCGAGCAACCGTGGTTTTTTCGAGCAGCGTTTGGAGACAACGTAAATGAAGATGAATCGATGGATGGAGGCCCTGCTTGCTGCGGGTCTCGTGTGTGCGGCGGCCACGGCGTCGGCGCAGGTGAAGATCGGCGTGACGCTGTCGGCCACCGGGCCGGCCGCGTCGCTCGGGATTCCGGAAAAGAACACGATCGCGCTGCTGCCGAAGGAGATCGCGGGCAAGAGCGTGCAGTACATCGTGCTGGACGACGCGTCCGACACGAGCCGTGCGGTGCAGAACGTGCGCAAGCTGATCGACGAGGACCACGTCGACGCGATCATCGGCTCGTCCGTCACGCCGAACTCGCTCGCGATGCTCGATCCGGTGTCGCAGGGCAAGACGCCGACGATCTCGCTCGCGGCGAGCGCGCAGATCATCGCGCCGATGGACGCGAAGCGCGCGTGGATGTTCAAGGTGCCGCAGAACGACCAGCTGATGGCCGATGCGATCGCCGGCTACATGGCGAAGCATGGCGTGAAGACGGTCGGCTTCATCGGCTTCGCCGACGCGTACGGCGACAGCTGGCACAAGACGTTCGACGCGGCGGCCGCGAAGAACGGGCTGAAGCTCGTGTCGAACGAACGCTATAACCGGACCGACGCGTCGGTGATGGGGCAGGTGCTGAAGCTGCTGGGCTCGAACCCGGATGCGGTGCTGATCGCCGGCTCCGGCACGCCGGCGGCGCTGCCGGCCAAGACGTTGAAGGAGCGCGGCTACAAGGGCAAGGTGTACCAGACGCACGGCGTCGCGAACAACGATTTCCTGCGCGTGTGCGGCAAGGATTGCGAGGGCGAGATCCTGCCGGCCGGCCCGGTGCTCGTGACCGACCAGCTGCCCGATTCGAATCCGGTGAAGAAGCCGGCGCTCGGCTACAAGGCCGCGTACGAGAAGGCTTACGGCGCGGGTTCGCTGTCGACTTTCGGCGGCCATGCGTGGGATGCGGGCCTGCTGCTGCAGCGGGCGATCCCGGACGCGCTGAAGAAGGGCCAGCCGGGCACCGAGGCGTTCCGCGAAGCGCTGCGCGCGTCGCTCGAAAGCGTGAAGGACCTGCCCGTCTCGCACGGCGTGATCAACATGACGGCGACGGATCACAACGGCTTCGACACACGTGCGCGCGTGATGGTGCAGATCGTCGACGGCAAGTGGAAGTTGCAGGCCGAGTAAGCGTCACGTGAAACCGGCGTGCGCGGCGCGAACGGCGCCGCGCACGCCGTCGGTAGGGCGGCGCGCGTCACGGCCGCATCCGTGCCGCCTGGAACGGCCGGGGCCCGCCGCGCGCCCCGGCCGCTTCCGCCTTTCGTTTCTCCGCAGCATTCTCTCGATACACGAAACGTATGGATCTCTCGATTGCGGCGATCCTCGCGCAAGACGGCATCACGACCGGCGCCATTTATGCATTGTTGTCGCTGGCGCTCGTACTGGTGTTTTCCGTCACGCGGGTGATCTTCATTCCCCAGGGCGAATTCGTCGCCTACGGTGCGCTGACGCTGGCCGCGTTGCAGGCGCAGAAATTTCCCGCCACCTGCTGGCTGCTGTTCGTGATGGGCGTCGCATGCTTCCTGCTCGAAGCCGGCGGCCTGATTCGGCATCGCGAACGCCGCCATCAGCTCGGCCGCACGCTCGCGACGCTCGGCAGCCGCTACATCCTGCTGCCGCTCGCGGTGTTCGCGATCACGCGCAGCTTCGCCGCGCAGCCGATGCCGATGCTCGCGCAGATCGCGCTGACGCTCGCGATCGTCGTGCCGATGGGGCCGTTCGTCTACCGGCTCGTGTACCAGCCGATCGCCGAAGGCACGACGCTGTTGCTGCTGATCGTGTCGGTCGCCGTCCATTTCGCGATGGTCGGCCTCGGCCTCGTGATGTTCGGCGCGGAAGGCTCGCGTACCAACGGGTTCTCGGACGCGTCGCTCGCGATCGGCAGCATGACGGTGTCGGTGCAGAGCATCCTGGTCGTCGTCACGGCGCTCGTGCTGATCGGCGCGCTGTATGTGTACTTCGGCCGCACGATCGCCGGCAAGGCGCTGCGCGCGACGTCGGTGAACCGGCTCGGTGCGCGGCTCGTCGGCATCGGCACGACCGAAGCCGGGCGGCTCGCGTTCACGTTCGCGGCGGGGCTCGGCGTGTTGTCCGGGATCCTCGTCGGCCCGCTGACGACGATCTACTACGACTCGGGCTTCCTGATCGGGCTGAAGGGCTTCGTCGGCGCGATCATCGGCGGGCTCGTCAGCTATCCGCTCGCGGCCGCCGGCTCGCTGCTCGTCGGCGTGCTCGAATCGTATTCGTCGTTCTGGGCGAGCGCCTACAAGGAGGTGATCGTGTTCACGCTGATCATTCCGGTGCTGCTGTGGCGGAGCTTCGCGACGCCGCATGCGGAAGAGGAAGAGGAGTGACGCGATGAAGACGATGGTACGCAACAAGACCTTCTGGCTGTTTCTCGTGGTGCTGTTCGCGCTGCCGGTGCTGCCCGGCGCGCTGCAGGTGCCCGAATACTGGATCACGCTGCTGAACTACATCGGCCTGTATGCGATCGTCGCGATCGGGCTCGTGCTGCTGACGGGCGTCGGCGGGATGACGAGCTTCGGACAGGCCGCGTTCGTCGGCATCGGCGCGTATGCGACCGCGTTCCTGACGACGCGCTACGGCGTGTCGCCGTGGCTCGCGCTGATCGTCGGCGTCGTGCTGACGGCGCTCGTCGCGCTCGTGCTCGGCGCGGTGACGATGCGGCTGTCCGGGCACTTCCTGCCGCTCGGCACGATCGCGTGGGGCCTCGCGCTGTTCTACCTGTTCGGCAACCTCGAACTGCTCGGCAAGTACGACGGGATCAACGGGATTCCGGCGCTGAACCTGTTCGGCATCGTGCTCGACAGCGGCCGCAGCCTGTACTTCCTGATCTGGGCCGTGGTGCTGGCCGCGATCGTGTCGGTGCAGAACCTGCTCAACAGCCGGCCCGGCCGCGCGATCCGCGCGCTGCGCGGCGGCGGCGTGATGGCCGAGGCGATGGGCGTGAACACCGCGTGGATGCGCGTCGTGATCTTCGTCTACGCGGCCGTGCTCGCGGCGGTATCGGGCTTCCTGTACGCGCACTTGCAGCGCGCGGTGAACCCGACGCCGTTCGGTCTGAACCACGGGATCGAATTCCTGTTCATGGCCGTGGTGGGCGGCGTGTCGCACGTATGGGGCGCGGTGCTCGGCGCGGCGATCCTGACCGTGCTGCAGGACTATCTGCAGACGCTGCTGCCGAAGCTGCTCGGTTCGGAAGGCAACTTCGAGATCATCGTGTTCGGCGTGCTGATGGTGCTGCTGCTGCAGTACGCGCGCCAGGGCGTATGGCCGTTCGTCGCGAGACTGTTCCCGCGCGGGCCCCGTGCGCACGTGCCCGAGCAGGCCGATCCGCTGCCGCAGCGCGCGAAGCCCGTGGCCGGCGAGCCGCTGCTCGTCGTCGACACCGCACGCAAGCAGTTCGGCGGGCTCGTGGCCGTGAACGACGTCAGCTTCGACGTGAAAGCGGGGCAGATCATCGGGTTGATCGGCCCGAACGGCGCGGGCAAGTCGACCACGTTCAACCTCGTGACCGGCGTGCTGAAGCCGACCGGCGGCGCGATCACGTTCCGTGGCGAGCGTATCGACGGGCTGACGTCGCGCCAGATCGTCCGCCGCGGCATCGGTCGCACGTTCCAGCACGTGAAGCTGCTGCCGACGATGACGGTGCTCGAGAACGTCGCGATCGGCGCCCATCTGCGCGGCCATACCGGCGTGTGGCGCAGCATTGCGCGGCTCAATGCGCACGAGGAAGCGCAATTGCTGGCCGAAGCCGCGCGCCAGATCCGCCGTGTCGGGCTCGAGGCGCACATGTACGACGAAGCGGGGAGTCTCGCGCTCGGTCAGCAGCGGATTCTCGAAATCGCGCGGGCGCTGTGCTGCGATCCGACGCTGCTGCTGCTCGACGAGCCGGCCGCGGGGCTGCGTTACCAGGAGAAGCAGCAACTCGCCGACCTGCTGCGGCGGCTGAAGGCCGAAGGAATGAGCGTGTTGCTCGTGGAACATGACATGGATTTCGTGATGAACCTCACCGACCGGCTGGTGGTGATGGAATTCGGCACGCGGATCGCGGAAGGGCTGCCGCAGGACGTGCAGCAGGACCCGGCCGTGCTCGAAGCGTATCTGGGCGGGGTGGAGTGATGACGGACACGACGATGCCGATTCTCGACGTACGCGGGCTGGCGGTGCGGTACGGGAAGGTGGAGGCGCTGCACGATGCGGCAATCAAGGTGGGGGCGGGGCGGATCGTCAGCGTGATCGGCCCGAACGGTGCCGGTAAATCGACGCTGCTGAACGCGATCATGGGGGCGCTGCCGGTAACGGGGCACGCGTCGGGCGCGGTCGTGTATCGCGGCACCGACGTCAGCGTGTTGCCGGTCGAGCAGCGCGTCGCGCGCGGAATGTGCCTCGTACCGGAAAAGCGCGAGCTGTTCAGCACGATGACGGTCGAGGACAACCTCGTGCTCGGCGCGTATCGGCGCAAGCAGGCAGGGGAAGCGAACTTCCTCGATCAGCTCGATCACGTGTTCGCGCTGTTTCCGCGGCTCAAAGAGCGCCGCAGGCAGGCGGCCGGCACGCTGTCTGGCGGCGAGCGGCAGATGCTGGCAGTCGGCCGCGCGCTGATGGGCAAGCCCGACCTGCTGATGCTCGACGAACCGAGCCTCGGGCTGGCGCCGCTGATCGTGAAGGAGATCTTTCATATCATCAGCGCGTTGCGCGGCACCGGGGTGGCCACGCTGCTGATCGAGCAGAATGCGCGGGCGGCGCTGCAGATCTCCGACTATGGCTATGTGCTGGAGACGGGCGAGTTTGCGCTGGAAGGGCCGGCGGCCGAGCTCGCACAGAACCCGCGTGTGATCGAGACGTATCTCGGGTTGGCGAAGAAGACGGCTTGATCGCATGGGGTGGATGGGAAACGAGCGGCGTGTTTCACGTGAAACACGCCGTTTTTGTTTGTGAGCAGGCTGGAGCGTCGATGCGCAGACGGTTCAAGGCCGGGGATAAGTCGTGCGGGAACAGTGGGAAGCGCTATGCGGCGCTGGCGGTTTGGTCCACGGACGCTGACGATGCACCGCCCCTCGGTGGATAAGTGCCCCCGGAAATCGACAGAAATGCTGTGTGGCACAGGGCATCGCTTCCGCCTGTTGTGCCGGGCACAGTCGCCGGTCAAGTCAGACGTTCCGCACATGCTAGGATGGCTAGTACCCCAGGTTTTTGCACAGGCGTGGAAATGTGCATTGAAGCGCGCAAAAAGCGTTGCCAGCGCGGCTCGGAACGATAAATTCCGTCGTCCACAGCCAAAAAATCGCCGAAATGCACAGACCCTACCATTCGGACGGCCTTCGGGCGAAAAGCGAACCCGCTATAATTCGGCCCATACATTTCTCAGATAGGTTCGTACGCAGCTCCGCGTACGGAATCCACCATGCTTTTTCCCACAGAATTTGACGTCATCGTCGTCGGTGGCGGCCATGCCGGCACGGAAGCCGCGCTGGCGTCCGCCCGTATGGGCGCAAAGACCCTGTTGCTGACCCACAACATCGAAACGCTTGGGCAGATGAGCTGCAATCCGTCGATCGGCGGCATTGGCAAGGGCCATCTGGTCAAGGAAGTCGACGCGCTGGGCGGCGCAATGGCCGCCGCGACGGACGAAAGCGGCATTCAGTTCCGGATCCTCAATTCGTCGAAGGGGCCGGCTGTGCGCGCGACGCGTGCACAGGCGGATCGCATCCTGTACAAGGCCGCGATCCGCCACCGACTCGAAAATCAGCCGAACCTGTGGCTGTTCCAGCAGGCCGTCGACGACCTGATGGTCGAAGGCGACCGCGTGGTCGGCGCCGTCACGCAGATCGGCATCCGCTTCCGCGCTCGCGCGGTCGTGCTGACGGCCGGTACGTTCCTCGATGGCAAGATCCACGTCGGCCTGAACAACTACACGGGCGGTCGCGCGGGCGATCCGGCGGCCGTGTCGCTGTCGTCGCGCCTGAAGGAGCTGAAGCTGCCGCAGGGCCGGCTGAAGACCGGTACGCCGCCGCGCATCGACGGCCGCACGATCGACTTCTCGAAGCTCGACGAGCAGCCGGGCGACCTCGATCCGATTCCCGTGTTCTCGTTCCTGGGCCGCGCGGAGCAGCATCCGCAGCAGCTGCCGTGCTGGGTCACGCACACGAACGAACGCACGCACGACATCATTCGCGGCGGTCTCGACCGTTCGCCCATGTATACAGGCGTGATCGAAGGCGTCGGGCCGCGCTATTGCCCGTCGATCGAGGACAAGATCCACCGGTTCGCATCGAAGGAATCGCACCAGATCTTCCTCGAGCCGGAAGGGCTGACGACCAACGAGTTCTACCCGAACGGGATCTCGACGAGCCTGCCGTTCGACGTGCAGCTCGAGCTCGTGCATTCGATGCGCGGCCTTGAGAACGCGCACATCCTGCGTCCCGGTTACGCGATCGAGTACGACTACTTCGACCCGCGTGCGCTGAAGGCGTCGCTCGAGACGAAGGCAATCAATGGGCTGTTCTTTGCGGGCCAGATCAACGGCACGACCGGCTACGAGGAAGCGGCTGCGCAGGGGCTGCTGGCCGGCCTCAATGCGGGCCGCTACGTGCAGGAAAAGGATGCGTGGTGCCCGCGTCGGGACCAGGCATATCTGGGCGTGCTGGTCGACGATCTCGTCACGCGCGGTGTGGCGGAGCCGTACCGGATGTTCACGAGCCGCGCCGAGTATCGCCTGAGCCTGCGCGAAGACAATGCCGACATGCGCCTCACCGAGATCGGCCGCGAGCTTGGGCTGGTCGACGATGCGCGCTGGGACGCGTTCAGCCGGAAGCGCGACGCTGTTTCACGTGAAACCGAACGCCTGAAGTCGACGTGGGTCACGCCGAAGACGCTCCCTGCGGACGAGGCGACCGCATTGCTCGGCAAGGCGATCGACCACGAATACAGCCTCGCCGAGCTGCTGCGTCGCCCGGGCGTGAGCTACGACGGCGTGTGCGGGCTGAAGGGCGGCGAGTGCGGCCCCGCGGAGCCGTTGACCGACGATCCGGTGCTGCTCGAGCAGATCAAGGAGCAGGTCGAGATCGGTATCAAGTATCAGGGCTATATCGAGCGTCAGGCGTCGGAGATCGAGCGCAACGATGCGAACGAGAACACGCGCCTGCCGGACGGTATCGATTACCGCGAGGTTCGCGGCCTGTCGTTCGAGGTGAGCCAGAAGCTCAACGAGTTCCGGCCGGAAACGATCGGACAGGCGTCGCGCATCTCGGGCGTCACGCCGGCGGCAATCTCGCTGTTGATGGTGCACCTGAAGCGGCGCGGCCTGGGCCGCCGTAACGGTACGGTCGCAGAGGCCGCCGCGGCCGCGGAGCAGGGGGACGGCACCGTCCCGACGCAACAATGACGGCGCGTCGCGCGCCGGCGGTTAATCGGGACGTACTGGAGAGCATGCTCGTCGAAGGCACGGCGGCGCTCGACCTCACGCTGACGGATACGCAGCGCAACCAGCTGCTCGACTATGTCGCGCTGCTCGGCAAGTGGAACGCGGTCTACAACCTGACCGCGATCCGCGACCCGAAGCAGATGCTGATCCAGCACATCCTCGATTCGCTTTCCATCGTCCCGCATCTGCGCGGCCGTGCGTCGGCGCGCGTCCTCGACGTCGGTTCGGGCGGCGGGCTGCCCGGTATCGTGCTGGCGATCGTCGAGCCGGGCTGGCAGGTCACGCTGAACGACATCGTGCAGAAGAAGTCTGCGTTCCAGACGCAGATGCGCGCGGAGTTGAAGCTCGCGAACCTGTCGGTCGTGACCGGCCGGGTCGAATCGCTGCAGCCCGGTGTCGAAGTCCCGAAAAAATTCGACATGATCGTATCCCGCGCTTTCGCGGACCTGTCCGACTTCGTTAAACTTGCTCGACATCTGGTTGCGCCGGGCGGATCGATCTGGGCGATGAAGGGCGTTCATCCGGACGACGAGATTGCGCGGTTGCCGGAAGGCAGCCGCGTGAAGCAGACGATTCGGCTGGCGGTGCCGATGCTCGATGCGGAGCGGCATCTGTTCGAAGTGGCCGTCGACGACGCGAATTGAAGGCGCGCGGTAGCGCGCCGTTTGTTTGAAGGTAAAGGGAACACACCAACGATGGCAAAGATCTTCTGCGTTGCGAACCAGAAGGGGGGCGTCGGCAAGACGACGACATCGGTCAATCTCGCCGCAAGCCTTGCAGCGCAGGAGCAACGAGTGCTGTTGATCGATCTCGACCCGCAGGGCAACGCGACGATGGGCAGCGGGATCGACAAGGCCGCCTGCGAAGCGACCGTGTACGAGGTGCTGGTCGACGGCGTGTCGGTCACCGACGCGCGCGTACGTCCGGAAGGCGTCACGTACGACGTGCTTCCCGCGAACCGCGAGCTGTCCGGCGCCGAGATCGAATTGATCAGCATCGACAACCGCGAGCGCCGCCTGAAGGCCGCGCTCGAGCACGTGGCCGACGACTACGATTTCGTGCTGATCGACTGCCCGCCGACGCTGTCGCTGCTGACGCTGAACGGGCTGTGCGCGGCGCATGGCGTCGTGATTCCGATGCAGTGCGAGTACTTCGCGCTGGAAGGGTTGTCGGACCTCGTCAACACGATCAAGCAGGTTCACGCGAACATGAACCGCGACCTGAAGATCATCGGCTTGCTGCGCGTGATGTTCGATCCGCGCATCACGCTGCAGCAGCAAGTCTCCGATCAACTGAAAGCGCACTTCGGCGACAAGGTGTTCGACGCGGTGATCCCGCGCAACGTGCGCCTCGCGGAAGCGCCGAGTTACGGGTTGCCGGGCGTCGTGTTCGATCGCAGCTCGCGCGGTGCGCAGGCGTATATCCAGTTCGGTGCCGAGATGATCGAACGCGTGCGCGCGTTCGAGGTGTCGTGATCCGGACATGAGCGAAGCGAGGAAGAAAGACATGAACGCGGTACCAAAGAAGAAGGGCTTGGGACGTGGCCTCGAAGCGCTGCTCGGCGGCAGCGCCGATATCACCGAAGCGGTGAAGATCGAAGGCGCACCGAACACGCTCGCGCTCGGCAAGCTGCAAGCCGGCAAGTACCAGCCGCGCACGCGGATGGACGAGGGCAGCCTGCAGGAGCTCGCGGCAAGCATTCGCGCACAGGGCGTGATGCAGCCGATCCTGGTACGGCCCATTTCGTCAGACAAATACGAGATCATCGCGGGCGAGCGGCGTTTCCGCGCGGCGCGCCTGGCCGGCCTCGATGAAGTGCCGGTGCTCGTGAAGGACGTATCCGATCAGGCCGCCGCCGCGATGGCGCTGATCGAGAACATCCAGCGTGAGGACCTGAATCCGCTCGAAGAGGCGCACGGCATCCAGCGTCTGCTCGACGAGTTCGGTTTCACGCACGAACAGGCGGCCGAATCGGTCGGCCGTTCGCGCAGCGCGGTGTCGAACCTGCTGCGCCTGCTGAACCTCGCGTCGCCGGTGCAGACGATGCTGCTGGCCGGCGATCTCGACATGGGGCACGCACGCGCGCTGCTCGCGGTCGATGCGGCCACGCAGATCACGCTCGCGCATCAGGTGGTCAACAAGCGCATGTCGGTGCGCGAGACCGAGAAGCTCGTCTCGCACACGACGAAGGAAGCGCCGGCCGTGAAGGCGCGTGCGAAGGACGATGGCGGTCGCGATACGCGTCGCCTCGAAGAGGAGTTGTCGGACCTGCTCGCGTCGACGGTGAAGATCAAGCTCGGCCGCCGCGGGCGAGGGCAAGTGCTGATCGACTTCGGCAACCTCGATGCGCTCGAGGGCATTCTCGCGCGATTGCGCGGCAACGTCGCAACAGAAGAATAACGGGGCAGGTATGCAGGAAACGGGCGCACCGGCGCCGCGCCGGTGGCTCGGCTGGCTTGCGCAGGAACCGGTACTATCGGTGCTCGCGCTGGGGCTGATCGTGCTGCAATGGGTGCGTCCGCAACCATTTTCGGTACTCGCCGATCGCGTCGACTGGCAGACGGTCGCGACGCTCGCGGGCCTGCTGATGTTGACGAAGGCGCTCGAGTTGTCCGGCTGCCTGATGTGGCTCGCGCATCGCATCGTGCATCACGTGCATTCCGAGCGCGGGCTCGCGATGCTGCTCGTCGGCTTCGCCGCGGTATTGTCGATGTGGCTCACCAACGACGTCGCGCTGTTCGTCGTCGTGCCGCTGATGGTGTCGCTGCGCGCGCTGACGCCGCTGCCGTTCCGGCGGCTCGTGATCGTCGTCGCACTGGCCGTCAATGCGGGGTCCGTCGCGACACCGCTCGGCAATCCGCAGAATCTTTTCCTGTGGCAATTGAGCGGCGTGTCGTTCGGCCGCTTCGTGGTCACGCTCGGGCCGCTCGCCGTCGCGCTGATGGCGCTGCTGCTCGTGCTGACCGCGTTGATGTTCCGCGCGAAGCCGCTCGATCTGTCCGGCGACGCTGCGGCCTTTCCCGTACAACGCATGCACGCGCTGATCGCGGCGGTGCTGTTCGCCGCGTTCGTGCTGCTCGCCGATGCGCACCATCCGCTGCCGGGCCTCGTCGGGGTCGCGATCGTGCTGCTCGCCGTCAAACGCGACGCAGTCCTGAAGATCGACTGGCTGCTGCTGCTGATCTTCGTGCTGATGTTCGTCGTGTTGCGCAGCGCGGCCGCGCTGCCCGTCGTGCACGACGCGATCGCGCACGCGCAACTCGATTCGCCGCTGCGCGTCTACGCCGCCGGCGCCGTGCTGTCGCAGGTGATCAGCAACGTGCCCGCCGCGATCCTGCTGTCGGAATTCACGCACGACTGGCGCGCGCTTGCCTTCGGCGTATCGGTCGGCGGCTTCGGTTTCGCGATCGGTTCGCTCGCGAACCTGATCGCGGTGCGTCTCGCGAAGGAGCCGCGCATGTGGCTGCCGTTCCACGTCGTGTCGATTCCGTTCGCGCTGGTGAGCGCGGCGCTCGGCGCGTGGCTGCTCATGCACGGTTGAGCGAGGCCGGTGCGTGCGGCGCAGGTGTGCCGTTCGGGTCGCGGGCAGGGCGCACAGCGTCCGTCGTGATCGAGCATTGTGGATAAGTGTTGCAACCCACAGTCGAACATCTGTGGCGGCGCGACAACTGACTGGATGAATCGATGTGCGAACATCCGGTCGAATTTCTCGCGTCGCGCGCGGTGTTCGGTTCTCGCGCGTGGCTGATTCCGGCGCGTCGCGCCGAGTCGTTTCCGATGGCTGCATTGCAGCGCATTCCGTGCGGCGATCGCACCGCTTCCGCCTGACCCGCCCCGCGCATCGTTTCCCGGCCATTTACCGCCGTCACCGGCGTTTTTTGCGCACGAAATACCAGTGCAGGAAACCGACCTTACAACTGTCATCGTACGTCGTCGAATCGGGCGTTTTTTCACATCATGAGGCGTCGTTTTATGCAGGTTTTTGTCGCGTCTAAAGCCTTGAATCACTTGCAACTATCGCTTACAATCGCCCGGATTTGTTAGCTAGGCACCCCTGAAAGCTTTCAGAAAGCTTGGGGTCGGGTTCAAGGATTTCAGCGGAAGATTGCGATGGCGGGTCAGGCGCCGGACGACAGGCACGATGATCAGCGCACGCAACGCACCGCTTCGGCGGCCGGCGAGCGGCGTGAATCCGACGATGACTGGGATGTCGAGCAGCAAGATAACAACATCGTTCCGCTGACGCGGGCCGAGGCCGAAAGGCTGTTTGGCCCGAACGTGAGCAAGCCCTCGCGCGTGACCCCCTACAAGGTGGTGTTCGCGCAAGTGGTCCTGTCCCTGGTTGCAACGCTGGCGTGGTGGCTGTTTTCGAAGTCGCCGGGCGCCGCTGCGCAATCCGCGTTTCTGGGCGGAGCGATCGGCTGGGTGCCCAGTGCGGTATTCGTGGCACGACTGAAGGCAGGTGGCTCGGCCACCGTGATGAGCTGGGTGATGGGCGAAGCCCTGAAACTCGCTCTGACGATCGGGATGTTCACCGCGGTGGCGTTCGGCTGGGCCGGCGTGCACTGGGTGCCGTTCCTCGTCACGTACCTCGTCGTGCTGAAGACGTACTGGATCGCGCTGGCCTGGCGGTAAGGAACAAGCAGCGTGCGGTTTCGACAACGAACCGCACCGGCCCGTTCCCGCAATAGCGTGTTGCGGAACGGGGCAAAACGATTTTCGACAATTTGGGTGGCATTAACGATATGGCAGCTAGCGAAGGCACGCGCGGTCCGGATCCGTCCGAGTACATTGCGCACCACTTGCAGAATTTCTCCACCTCGCATCAGACGTCGATTTTCGATATTCACGTCTGGAATATCGACACGCTGTTCTGGTCGATCGTATGCGGCATCGTGACGATCCTCCTGCTGCGTCTGGCCGCCCGCAAGGCGACGTCGGGCGTGCCGGGCCGTTTCCAGTGCGCGATCGAGATGCTCGTCGAAATGGTCGAAGACCAGTCGAAGGCCATCGTCCACGGCAATCGCACCTTCATCGCGCCGCTCGCCCTCACGGTGTTCGTGTGGGTCGCGCTGATGAACTCCCTCGACTTCCTCCCGGTCGACCTGCCGGGCCGCGTGATCGGCCTGCTCGGTCTGTCGGACGTGATTTCCCACCATCGCATCGTCCCGACGGCCGACCTGAACGGCACGCTCGGCATCGCGCTCGGCGTGTTCGTCCTGATGATCTACTACAGCATCAAGATCAAGGGCGCGGGCGGCTTTGTGCATGAGCTGCTGTCGGCGCCGTTCGGCGCGCACCCGCTGCTGTGGATTCCGAACCTCGCGTTGAACATCGTCGAATACCTCGCAAAGACCGTCTCCCTCGGCATGCGGCTGTTCGGCAACATGTACGCGGGTGAGCTGTTGTTCCTGTTGATCGCCCTGCTCGGCAGCATGTGGAGCTTCGGTGGCGACGCAACGTTCCTCGGCTTCGTTGGTCATGTGATCGCGGGTAGCGTCTGGGCAATCTTCCACATCCTGATTGTTCTGTTGCAGGCATTCATTTTCATGATGCTGACGCTGGTGTATCTCGGCCAGGCGCACGACACGCACTAAGCGCGGCGTGCAACAAAGAGTCTTCGTTTTAGTTTTTTAAATCTCAGTTCCAAGTCTTTTCACAAAGGAGTGATCATGCAAGCTTACATCGCCAACATCCAGGGTCTGACCGCCATCGGTATCGGCATCATCATCGGCCTGGGTGCAATCGGCGCCTGTATCGGTATCGCGCTGATGGGTGGCAAGTACATCGAAGCCTGCGCGCGTCAGCCGGAACTCATCAACCCGCTGCAAACGAAGATGTTCCTGCTGGCTGGTCTGATCGACGCTGCATTCCTGATCGGCGTTGGTGTCGCAATGCTGTTCGCGTTCGCGAACCCGCTCCTGTCGAAGCTCGCAGGCTAAGGTTCCTCGGAAATATGCGTCCGGCGCGAGCCGGCGCAGGGCGGAACGGAGACTTGGGGCGCTGATCGAATGCAACTCGATGAGCGCCTTACCGTTTCATTTTTCCGGAATAGCAGATAAGGAAACACCGTGAATCTCAACGCAACTCTGTTTGCGCAAATGGTCGTGTTCCTGGTCCTCGCGTGGTTCACGATGAAATTCGTGTGGCCGCCGTTGATCAACGCCCTCGACGAACGTTCGAAGAAGATCGCCGACGGCCTCGCCGCCGCGGAGAAGGGCAAGGCGGAACTCGACGCAGCGCACAAGCGCGTGGACCAGGAACTCGCGCAGGCCCGCAACGACGGCCAGCAGCGCATCGCCGACGCTGAAAAGCGTGCGCAGGCGGTCGCCGAGGAAATCAAGGCCAACGCCCAGGCTGAAGCCGCCCGCATCGTCGCCCAGGCGAAGGCGGAAGCAGAACAGCAAATCGTGAAGGCGCGCGAAGCGCTGCGTGGCGAAGTCGCCGCGCTGGCCGTGAAGGGCGCCGAGCAGATCCTGAAGCGCGAAGTCGATCAAACGGCCCACGCCCAACTGCTGAATCAACTGAAAGCCGAGCTCTGATCATGGCCGAACTTGCAACCATCGCCCGCCCTTACGCAGAAGCGCTGTTCCGCGTGGCCGAGGGCGGTGACATCGCCGCCTGGTCCACGCTCGTGCAAGAGCTGGCCCAGGTTGCGCGTCTGCCGGAGGTACTGTCGGTCGCGTCGAGCCCGAAGGTGACGCGCACGCAAGTAGCCGAGCTGCTGCTTGCTGCGGTGAAGTCGCCCGTCGCGGCCGGCGCCGAAGCGAAGAACTTCGTGCAGATGCTGGTCGACAATCATCGCATCGCGCTGCTGCCGGAAATTGCCGAGCAGTTCGAGGCGCTCAAGAACGAACGTGAAGGTGCAGCCGACGCCGAGATCGTGAGCGCGTTCCCGCTGAACGGCGCGGATCTCGAAAGCCTCGTCTCGGGCCTCGAACGCAAGTTCAAGCGCAAGCTGAAACCGACGGTCGAAGTCGATTCGTCGCTGATCGGCGGCGTGCGCGTGACGGTCGGCGACGAAGTGCTCGACACCTCGGTTCGCGCGCGTCTCGCATCGATGCAGGCTGCCTTGACCGCCTGAGCGCCACGCCGGCACGCAACAGAATTGACTATCAGGAGCGAATAATGCAACTCAATCCCTCTGAGATCAGCGAGCTGATCAAGAGCCGGATCCAGGGCCTTGAAGCGAGCGCAGACGTTCGCAACCAGGGCACCGTGATCTCCGTGACCGACGGTATCGTGCGTATCCACGGCCTGTCGGACGTGATGCAGGGCGAAATGCTCGAGTTTCCGGGCAACACGTTCGGTCTCGCGCTGAACCTCGAGCGCGACTCGGTCGGCGCGGTGATTCTCGGCGAATACGAACACATCTCGGAAGGCGACATCGTCAAGACGACGGGCCGCATTCTCGAAGTCCCGGTTGGCCCGGAACTCGTCGGCCGCGTGGTCGACGCGCTCGGCAACCCGATCGACGGCAAGGGCCCGGTCAACGCGAAGCTGACCGACGCGATCGAAAAGATCGCCCCGGGCGTGATCTGGCGTAAGTCGGTGTCGCAGCCGGTGCAGACGGGCATCAAGTCGATCGACGCGATGGTGCCGATCGGCCGTGGCCAGCGCGAGCTGATCATCGGCGACCGTCAGTGCGGCAAGACCGCGGTGGCGCTCGACGCGATCATCAACCAGAAGGGCAAGGACCTGATCTGTATCTACGTCGCGATCGGCCAGAAGGCTTCGTCGATCATGAACGTGGTTCGCAAGCTCGAAGAAACGGGCGCGATGGAATACACGATCGTCGTCGCCGCTTCGGCGTCGGATTCGGCTGCGATGCAGTACCTGGCGCCGTACGCCGGCTGCACGATGGGCGAATACTTCCGCGACCGCGGCCAAGACGCGCTGATCATCTATGACGACTTGACCAAGCAGGCTTGGGCATACCGTCAGATCTCGCTGCTGCTGCGCCGCCCCCCGGGCCGTGAAGCGTACCCGGGCGACGTGTTCTATCTGCACTCGCGTCTGCTCGAGCGTGCGGCTCGCGTGTCGGAAGAGTACGTCGAGAAGTTCACGAACGGCGAAGTGAAGGGCAAGAGCGGCTCGCTGACGGCACTGCCGGTCATCGAAACGCAGGCTGGCGACGTGACCGCGTTCGTTCCGACGAACGTGATCTCGATTACCGACGGCCAGATCTTCCTGGAAACCGACCTGTTCAACGCAGGCATCCGCCCGGCAATCAACGCCGGCGTGTCGGTGTCGCGCGTCGGTGGCGCTGCTCAGACGAAGGTCGTGAAGAAGCTGTCGGGCGGTATCCGTACCGACCTCGCGCAGTACCGTGAACTGGCCGCATTCGCGCAGTTCGCATCGGACCTCGACGAAGCGACCCGCAAGCAGCTCGAGCGCGGCCGCCGCGTGACGGAACTGCTGAAGCAGCCGCAGTACCAGCCGCTGCAGGTCTGGGAACTGGCCGTGTCGCTGTACGCCGCGAACAACGGCTACCTCGACGATCTCGACGTCAAGCAAGTGCTGTCGTTCGAGAAGGGCCTGCGCGACAACCTGAAGACCAGCCACGCTGACCTCATCAAGCGCATCGAAGACACCAAGGATCTCTCGAAGGACGACGAAGGCGCGCTGCGCGCGGCGATCGAATCCTTCAAGAAGTCCGGTGCCTATTGATCCGCGAGTGACACACTGAGGCCGCGCGGGTGCTGAGTGCGCCCGCGCGGCGTCGGTCAAGGAGCAAGCTATGGCTGGAATGAAGGAAATTCGCGGCAAGATCAAGAGCGTGCAGAACACGCGCAAGATCACGAAGGCGATGGAGATGGTGGCTGCATCGAAGATGCGTCGCGCGCAGGAACGCATGCGCGCCGCTCGTCCGTATGCAGACAAGGTCCGTGCCATCGCCGCGCACATGAGCCGTGCGAACCCCGAGTACCGCCACCCGTTCATGGTGGCGAACGACGGCGCGCAGACGGCCGGCATCATCCTCGTCACGACGGACAAGGGTCTGTGCGGTGGTCTGAACACCAACGTGCTGCGTGCGACGGTGCAGAAGTTCAAGGAGCTGGAAGAGAAGGGCCAGAAGGTCGAAGCCACCGCGATCGGCGGCAAGGGCCTCGGGTTCCTGAACCGCTTCGGCGCGAAGGTGATGTCGCAGGTCGTGCACCTCGGCGATACCCCGCACCTGGACAAGCTGATCGGCGCCGTGAAGACGCAGCTCGATCTGTACTCGGAAGGCAAGCTGTCGGCGGTTTATATCGCTTACACGCGCTTCGTCAACACGATGAAGCAGGAAGCCGTGATCGAGCAGCTGCTGCCGCTGTCGTCGGAACACTTCGAAGCCGATGACGGTACGCCGGCGACGTCGTGGGACTACATCTACGAGCCGGACGCGCAGGCAGTCGTCGACGAACTGCTCGTGCGTTACGTCGAGGCGCTGGTGTACCAGGCCGTCGCGGAAAACATGGCGTCCGAGCAATCGGCGCGCATGGTCGCGATGAAGGCCGCGTCCGACAACGCGAAGACGGTGATCAGCGAACTGCAGCTCGTATACAACAAGAGCCGTCAGGCCGCGATCACGAAAGAACTGTCGGAGATCGTCGGCGGCGCAGCCGCTGTTTAAGCGCGCGCCCGGGACGACAACTGCGCCTTTGCGCGAGTAAAGAATCAGGTATTTAAAGGAAAAGCGATGAGTACTGCTGCTTTGGTAGAAGGCAAGATCGTACAGTGCATCGGCGCCGTTATCGACGTGGAATTCCCGCGCGACAGCATGCCGAAGATCTACGACGCGCTCATTCTCGATGGCTCGGAACTGACGCTCGAAGTCCAGCAACAGCTGGGCGACGGCGTGGTCCGTACCATTTGTCTGGGTGCATCCGACGGCCTGCGCCGCGGCCTGACCGTGAAGAACACGGCGAAGCCGATCTCGGTGCCGGTCGGCAAGCCGACCCTCGGCCGTATCATGGACGTGCTTGGCCGTCCGATCGACGAAGCCGGCCCGATCGAAAGCGAAACGACGCGTTCGATCCACCAGAAGGCACCGGCGTTCGACGAACTGTCGCCGTCGACCGAACTGCTCGAAACGGGTATCAAGGTCATCGACCTGATCTGCCCGTTCGCGAAGGGCGGCAAGGTTGGCCTGTTCGGCGGTGCTGGCGTGGGCAAGACCGTCAACATGATGGAGCTCATCAACAACATCGCGAAGGAACACGGCGGTTACTCCGTGTTCGCGGGCGTGGGCGAGCGTACCCGTGAAGGGAACGACTTCTACCACGAAATGAAGGACTCGAACGTTCTCGACAAGGTCGCGCTGGTGTACGGCCAGATGAACGAGCCGCCGGGCAACCGTCTGCGCGTCGCGCTGACCGGCCTGACGATGGCCGAGCACTTCCGTGATGAAGGCCTCGACGTGCTGTTCTTCGTCGACAACATCTACCGTTTCACGCTGGCCGGTACCGAAGTGTCGGCACTGCTCGGCCGTATGCCGTCGGCAGTGGGCTATCAGCCGACGCTGGCTGAAGAAATGGGCAAGCTGCAAGAGCGCATCACGTCGACCAAGAAGGGCTCGATTACGTCGGTTCAGGCCGTGTACGTCCCTGCGGACGACTTGACCGACCCGTCGCCGGCGACCACCTTCGGCCACCTGGACGCAACCGTGGTTCTGTCGCGTGACATCGCTTCGCTGGGTATCTACCCGGCGGTCGACCCGCTCGACTCGACGTCGCGCCAGATCGACCCGAACGTGATCGGTGAAGAGCACTACTCGATCACGCGTCGCGTTCAGCAGACGCTGCAGCGCTACAAGGAACTGCGCGACATCATCGCGATTCTGGGCATGGACGAACTGTCGCCGGAAGACAAGCTGTCGGTCGCCCGCGCGCGTAAGATCCAGCGTTTCCTGTCGCAGCCGTTCCACGTCGCTGAAGTGTTCACGGGCTCGCCGGGCAAGTACGTGCCGCTGAAGGAAACGATCCGCGGCTTCAAGATGATCGTCGACGGCGAGTGCGACCACCTGCCGGAACAGGCGTTCTACATGGTCGGCACGATCGACGAAGCCTTCGAAAAGGCCAAGAAGATCCAGTAAGGGCTTGAGTGGGGCGCAAGCCGGCGTGTGCCGGCCGGAGCAATGAGTCAGCGATGACTTGTATGCCGGCCGCCCGCGTCGGCCGCAATACGCTCAACCTGTGGATGAGATTGGAGTCGATATGGCAACCATCAAAGTAGACGTCGTCAGCGCGGAAGAGCAGATCTTCTCGGGCGAGGCGAAATTCGTCGCGCTGCCGGGCGAAACGGGTGAGCTGGGCATTCTGCCGGGTCACACGCCGCTGATCACGCGGATTCGTCCGGGTGCGGTGCGCATCGAGGTCGAGGGCGGCAACGACGAATTCGTGTTCGTCGCGGGCGGCATTCTCGAAGTGCAGCCGGGCGCCGTGACGGTGCTCGCCGATACCGCGATCCGCGGCAAGGACCTCGACGCGGCGAAAGCCGAGGAAGCGCGCAAGCGTGCCGAGGAAACGCTGCAGAACGCGAAGTCGGATCTCGACCTCGCGAAAGCGCAATCCGAGCTCGCGACCGCGATGGCGCAGCTCGAGGCGATCCAGCGTCTGGCGAAGATCCGCAGCCGGCACTGAGCCGCGCCGCGTATCCCGCGAAAGAAAGCAGCCTTCGGGCTGCTTTTTTTTCGCCCGGCTTTTTCGTCTGTCTTTTTACGGGCCGGATCGTATCGTCCGGTCGTGCTATTTCACCCGCCCGCCGCGATTCGATGTCAGAGTGTCGTCAGCGGAGCGCGGCATCATCCGCGCTGAGGCCGTCCGTCGCGATCGTCGCGGCGGAGGCGCGCGCGCAGCAGGCAGGCGCAGCACGCGCGCGGGCCGATCAGACAAAAACGGACGGAGACATCGATGGCAGCAGACCTTGGCAAGGGGGCGCTGATCGCGCCCGAAAACGGACTGTCCTACGTGCGCGGCGCGACCGACGTGCCGCTATCCGACGCGACGATCGGCCGGTTCCTGCTCGACACGGCCGGCCGCTTTCCCGACCGTCCGGCCGTCGTGTTCCGCGAGCAGCAGGTACGCTGGACCTGGCGTGAATTCGCGCACGAGATCGACGTGCTGGCCACGGGGCTCGCCGCGCTCGGGATCGTGAAGGGCGACTGCGTCGGCATCTGGTCGCCGAATCGCAGCGAATGGCTGCTCACGCAGTTCGCGACCGCGCGGATCGGCGCGGTGCTGGTCAACATCAACCCGGCCTACCGGCTGTCGGAGCTCGAATACGCGCTGAACAAGGTCGGCTGCAAGGCCGTGATCGCAGCCGAGCGCTTCAAGAGCTCCGCATACGTCGAGATGCTGCAGACCATCGCGCCGGAGCTCGCGACCGCGACGCCGGGCGACTTGCACGCGGCGCGCGTGCCGAACCTGCACACGATCGTGTCGATGGGCGAGACGGCGCCTGCCGGCATGTTCCGCTTCGCGGACGTGATGGCGCGCGGCCGCCAGGCCGTCGATCCGGCACTGCTCGATGCGATCGGCGCGACGCTCGACGCCAACGATCCGATCAACATCCAGTTCACGAGCGGCACGACCGGTAGCCCGAAGGGCGCGACGCTCACGCACCGCAACGTCGTCAACAACGCGCGCTCGATCGCGATGGCGATGCGTTTCACCGAACAGGATTCGCTCTGCATCCCGGTGCCGCTCTATCACTGCTTCGGGATGGTGCTGGCCGTGCTCGCCTGCGTGTCGACGGGCGCCGCGATGGTGTTTCCCGGCGAAGCGTTCGACCCGGTCGCGACGCTCGCGGCGGTGGCCGAAGAGCGCTGCACCGCGCTGCACGGCGTGCCGACGATGTTCATCGCGGAGCTCGATCATCCGGAATTCGCGAGATTCGACCTGTCGACGCTGCGCACCGGGATCATGGCCGGCTCGCCGTGCCCGATCGAGACGATGAAGCGCGTGGTGGCGCAGATGCATCTGTCTGAAATCACGATCGCGTACGGGATGACGGAGACGAGCCCCGTGTCGTTCCAGAGCTCGACCGACGATCCGCTGGAAAAGCGCACGACGACGGTCGGCCGCATCCAGCCGCATCTCGAAGTGAAGATCGTCGATCCGAGCGGCAACATCGTGCCGGTCGGCGCGACGGGCGAGCTGTGCACGAAGGGCTATTCGGTGATGCTCGGCTACTGGGACGACGACGCGAAGACGCACGAGGTGCTGGTCGACGGCTGGATGCATACGGGCGACCTCGCGACGCTCGACGAGGACGGCTACTGCAACATCGTCGGCCGCCTGAAGGACATGGTGATCCGCGGCGGCGAGAACGTCTATCCGCGCGAGATCGAGGAATTCCTGTTCCGCCATCCGAAGATCCAGAGCGCGCAGGTATTCGGCGTGCCCGATGCGAAGTATGGCGAGGAGCTGTGCGCGTGGATCGTGCTGCGCGCGGACGAGCAGATGACCGAGGACGACGTGCGCGCGTTCTGCAACGGGCAGATCGCGCACTACAAGATTCCGCGCTATATCCGCTTCGTCGACGAACTGCCGATGACGGTGACGGGCAAGGTGCAGAAGTTCGTGATGCGCGAGCGGATGATCGAGGAACTGAAGCTCGACGTGCAGAAGACTGCTTGAAGGGAGACGGTGCGAAAAAACGTGGCGGCCCGCAGGTCGCTACGTTTTCGATGGACGAAAAAAAGCGGGCTTATTAGCCCGCTAAAAACCACACGCTACGGGGTTAGCGCGAGGAGACCAAAGATGAAACCGGATCCGGCGGGGGCCGGAAACGACTCCAACAGGGATGCCCCTCGGAAGGGCTTCGGTACGTGACCGACTGGCTCGCAGCGCTTCGCGTCCGCTCACACTTGGCACACGAGACCGCATCCGTGTTGAAACCGTTGAGGCCCATTGTGGGCGAATTAATGACCCGTGGCGGTAACAAAGTGTTTCAGGTTGTAACGCCCGCCAGATAAGGCTTTCCGGGATTTTTTGCTGTTTTCGGGGTCCTGAAAAAGGTCATATTTACCCATCTTTTCCACAGAGTTTTCGTCGTATGCGCATCACGCGTTTTTCCTGCGTTTTCGTGTCAGTGAATTGCCCATTTGCACGCGTGAATGTGCATCGCGCGATAGATACCGCGCATGAGGATTCATTCGTCAGAAAGATTTTGAAACGTGATCGGCGCACGCGGTAGTCGGCCATTCGGCCAATTTTCGCGGTTTCACGCCGGTCGGCGTCACCGCAATCTGTAACGGCGGGGCGCCGGCCCGGCTGCAGAACACACCGCTTTCAGTCTTCGTCGGCGGCAACAACGGGGACGATTTCCATTATTGGCCGCCGAGGCCGCACGCGCTCGCGACTACTTCAGCCACTTGTCCGCAATTGCCTGGTATTCGCCGGTGGACAGCGCGAGATGCAGCCACTGGTCGACGTATTGCTGGAACACAACGTCGCCGCGCGGCACCATGTACGCCTTCTCGCCGAACTGGAACGGTTTGTCCGGATGCACCGAGCAGAGGCCCGGATTCAGCTTTTGCTGCAGCAGCGTCTCGGACGCATCCGTCACCATCACGTCGGCCTTGCCCGCGAGGATCTGCTTGAAGATCGTCACGTTGTCCGGATAGACGCTCAGGTTCGCATGCGTGAAGAACTGCTTCGCGAAGCGCTCGTTGGTCCCGCCCGGATTCACGATCACGCGCGTGTCGGGCCGGTCGATCTGCGCGACGGTCTGGTACTTGTCGGCATCCGCGCAGCGCACGATCGGCGTCTTGCCGTCGACCACGTACGGCTGCGTGAAGAACACGCGCTTCTGGCGCTCGAGCGTGGTCGACACGCCGCCCACCGCGATGTCGCACTTCGCGACGAAGTCGTGGGTGAGGTTCGGCCAGCTCGTCTTCACGTAGTCCGCCTTCACGCCGAGCGATTTCGCGAGCGATTCCGCCATGTCGATGTCGATGCCCTCGAAGCGGCCGTCCGCGCGGTAGTACGAATACGGCTTGTAGTCGCTGGTCGTGCACACGCGCAGCGTGCCGCGCGCGAGCACGTCGTCGAGCCGCGAGCCGGCCACCGCGGCGCTCGCGGGCGCCGCGGTGGCCGCTCCCTGCGCGTGCGCGGCAGCGCAGCAAAACGCGGCGGCAGTGGCGAGCGCGGCAAGCGTGGCGAGTGTCTTCATCGTCTCCTCCTTCGTTTCGTTCGATATGAGCGTCCGATCATAACGGAGCCATCGCGCGCGTCATATGGCCGCCATCGCATCGGCATGCGCAGCCGGAGCGCGGCTGTCCGGTAAAATGCCGGTTTGCCTTCGCATCGTCGCTCCTACCGTGGCCCATAACCTGCTCAACGACACCTTCCTGCGTGCGCTTCTGCGCGAGCCGACCGACTACACGCCGATCTGGCTGATGCGCCAGGCCGGCCGCTACCTGCCCGAATACAACGCGACGCGCGCGCGCGCCGGCAGCTTCCTCGGTCTCGCGAAGAATCCCGACTACGCGACCGAAGTGACGTTGCAGCCGCTCGAGCGTTTCCCGCTCGACGCCGCGATCCTGTTCTCGGACATCCTGACGATTCCCGACGCGATGGGGCTCGGCCTCGACTTCCAGGTCGGCGAAGGGCCGAAGTTCGCGCATCCGGTGCGCACCGAGGCCGACGTCGCGAAGCTCGCGGTGCCGGACATCGAGGAGACGCTCGGCTACGTGACGGGCGCCGTGCGCGAGATCCGCCGCGCGCTCACCGACGGCCAGGGCCGGCAGCGCGTGCCGCTGATCGGCTTCTCGGGCAGCCCGTGGACGCTCGCGTGCTACATGGTCGAAGGCGGCGGCTCGGACGATTTCCGCACGGTGAAGTCGATGGCGTATTCGCGCCCGGACCTGATGCACCGGATCCTCGACGTGAACGCGCAGGCGGTGGCCGCGTACCTGAACGCGCAGATCGAAGCGGGCGCGCAGGCCGTGATGATCTTCGATACGTGGGGCGGCGCGCTCGCCGACGGCGCGTACCAGCGCTTCTCGCTGGACTACATCCGCCGCGTGGTGTCGCAGCTCAAGCGCGAGCATGACGGCGAGCGCGTGCCGGTGATCACGTTTACGAAGGGCGGCGGGCTGTGGCTCGAGGAGATCGCGGCGACGGGCGTCGACGCGGTCGGGCTCGACTGGACGGTCAACCTCGGTGCCGCGCGCGAGCGCGTCGCGGGGCGCGTCGCGCTGCAGGGCAACCTCGACCCGACGATCCTGTTCGCGCCGCCGGCCGCGGTGCGCGAACAGGCGCGCGCGGTGCTCGACAGCTACGGCAACCATCCGGGCCACGTATTCAACCTCGGGCACGGCATTTCGCAATTCACGTCGCCCGACCACGTCGCCGAACTCGTCGACGAAGTCCATACCCACAGCCGCGCGATCCGTAGCGGAGCGGCGGGCTGAACGCAAGCACCGTCATGCTGCACTGCGGGATGACGGTGTTTCGTTTCTGAAACTAAACATGACGCAACCCCGCTCCGGTTGCCGATTCGGTGCTTGTCAAGACTTGACTTATACACATTTTCCACGTTGCAGCGCGGTAGAGCCCCGTATCGGTCGATTTGTCTCGCTATGGTTGGGTAATTTGAATAGCAGCCTTATGGAATAAGGCTTCGCGGGGCACCGCCGGAAGCGGCGAAAAACAGCGGAAAGCACGGCCCGGCGCGCGTTGCGGCCGTTGAGCGGCGAGTTCTCAACAAAGTTATCCACAGGCTGGGCAGGGTATACGGCGATTCCTAATGCGAATCCAAAACTTAGCGCCGAATCTGACGTTTTACTTTAAGTTCGCCGTCGCGATACGGACGCGGATGCCGGCCGTCCGTATGCTGCGTACCGCCGCTGCCGGAGCGCGCGGATGAGCGGCACCTACCTGCGCGTCGCGCTCGACCATCCGCTCGCGACCCTGTTCGACTACCGCTGCGACGCGCAGCCGGCGCCGGTGCCCGGCACGCTCGTGCAGGTGCCGTTCGGCAAGCGGCAGGCCGTCGGGCTCGTCTGCGAAGTCACCACTCACACCGATGTCCCGCCGTCGCGGCTGCGCGCGGTCGATGCGATCTGCACGGAGCTGCCGCCGCTGTCGGTCGACTGGCTCGCGCTCGTATCGTTCGCCGCCGACTACTATCAGCGCGGGCGCGGCGAAGTCGCGTTGCCGGCGCTGCCGCAGGCGCTGCGCGACGCCGGACGCTGGGGGCGGCTGCTCGCGCCGGAAGTGCGCTACCGGCCGACCGAAGCCGGCCGCGCGGCGCTGCCCGACGCATTGCCCGCGCGCGGCGCCGCGCTGCGCCGGCTCGCGCAGGCGCTGGTCGATACCGGTTCGCTGACGCTGCCCGACGCGCGCGCGCTGCATCCGAAGGCGGCCGCGACGCTCGACGACTGGGCGGCGCGCGGCTGGGTCGACGTCGAGGAGATCGGCTGGGCCGATGCGCCTGTGATCAACCCTGTGGATAACCTGTCGACAAGCAGTGGACGCACTGTGCCGCCGGCATTGACCGACCAGCAGGCCGAGGCGCTCGACGCGATCCGCGCGGCGCAGGGCTTCGCGCCGTTCCTGCTGCACGGCGTGACGGGCAGCGGCAAGACCGAGGTCTATCTGCATGCGCTCGCGTCGCTGCTCGATGCGCGGCCGGACGCACAGGCGCTCGTGCTCGTGCCGGAAATCAACTTGACGCCGCAGTTCGAGGCCGCGTTTCGCGCGCGCTTCGCGGGCACGCTCGCCGACGATGCGATCGTCACGCTGCACAGCGGGCTTGCCGAAGGCGAGCGGGCGCGCAACTGGCTCGCCGCGCACACGGGCCGCGCGCGGATCGTGCTCGGCACGCGGCTCGCGGTGCTCGCGTCGATGCCGACGCTCGCGCTGATCGTCGTCGACGAGGAGCACGAGCCCGCATACAAGCAGCAGGAAGGACTGCGCTATTCGGCGCGTGACCTGGCGGTGTGGCGCGCGAAGCAGCTCGGCATCACCGTCGTGCTCGGCTCGGCCACGCCGTCGCTCGAAAGCTGGTGGCAGGCCGAGCAGGGCCGCTACACGCGGCTCACGCTGTCGCGTCGCGCGGTGGCCGACGCGACGCTGCCGACCGTGCGGCTGATCGATCTCGAAGAGGAACGGCGGCGCGGGCGCGCGTCGATGGGCGGACTGTCGGGGCCGCTCGTCGCGGCGCTGAAGGCGCGGCTCGAACGCGGCGAACAGAGCCTCGTGTTCCTGAACCGGCGCGGTTATGCGCCGCAGCTCGCGTGCGACGCATGCGGCTGGGTGGCCGGTTGCCCGCGCTGCAGCGCGTACGTCGTGCTGCACAAGCCCGAGCATGCGCTGCGCTGCCATCACTGCGGCTGGGAAGCGCGGATTCCGCGGTCGTGCCCCGAGTGCGGGAACGTCGACATCGCGCCGCTCGGGCGCGGCACGCAGCGCATCGAGGAGGCGCTCGCCGAGGCCGTGCCGGGCGCGCGGATCCTGCGGATCGACGCGGACAGCACGCGCCGCAAGGGCAGCGCGCAGGCGCTTTTTTCCGACGTGCACGCGGGCGAGGTCGACATCCTGGTCGGCACGCAGATGATCGCGAAGGGGCACGACTTCCAGCGCGTGTCGCTCGTCGGTGTGCTCAATGCCGATACCGCGCTGTTCTCGCACGACTTCCGCGCGAGCGAGCGGCTGTTCGCGCAGCTGATGCAGGTGAGCGGCCGCGCGGGGCGGGCCGGGCTGCCGGGCGAGGTGATGGTGCAGACGCGCTACCCGCGTCACGCGCTGTACCACGCGCTCGGCCGGCAGGATTACGTCGGCTTCGCGAATTCGCAGCTCGGCGAGCGTCGCGACGCGCACCTGCCGCCGTTCGTCTACCAGGCGCTGCTGCGCGCCGAAGGGCGCACGCTCGACGCGGCGCTCGCGTTCCTGCTGCAGGCCGCGGCCGCGTTGCCGGGGCTGCCGGGCGCCGAACGCGTGACCGTGTACGACGCGGTGCCAATGACGATCGTGAAGGTCGCCAACGTCCACCGCGCGCAGTTGCTGCTCGAAAGCGCATCGCGGGCGGCGCTGCAGCATGCGCTGCGCGCATGGTTGCCGGAGTTGCGCGCGCTGAAGGGCGTGCTGCGGTGGAGCGTCGAGGTCGATCCGCTGGATATCTGAGCGGCGCCCGCGCGACCTGCTCGCGCGGCGTGTTGCCTGATTCAGGAAGCCCGGGGCGCCGCGTGCTCGAACCGTCTCCCGTCTCCGTCGCGCGCCCGACGCCCGCACCCCACCGCGTCACACCACCCAGTGCAACCCGTTTTCGACCGCTTCCGCGCATGCCGAAGGTTGCACACGCGTGTCGAATCGCCCCGATCAGGGAAAACACCGAGCCCCCGACCACGGGCAACCCCTAGGTTGCAACCTCATAAGTGGCTGATTATATTGACTAACTTATGGGTGCAACCCTTCTCTCAATTTGGTTGCACCTTTTTATTGCGTGCCGTAGGATTTCGCGCATCCTCTTACACCACACTGCCGGGCTCGCACCGGCGCACGAACCCACCATGGCAAGCACGACTCTCGGCGTCAAAGTCGACGACCTTCTCCGCTCGCGCCTGAAAGACGCGGCAGCGCGTCTCGAGCGCACTCCCCACTGGCTGATCAAGCAGGCGATCTTCGCGTATCTCGAGCGGATCGAGCACGGCCAGTTGCCGCCCGAGCTGTCGGGTCACAGCGGCGTGACGGAGCTCGCCGACGGTCAGGCCGCGGACGGCGACGACGACAACTCGCCGCATCCGTTCCTCGAGTTCGCGCAGAACGTGCAGCCGCAATCGGTGCTGCGCGCGGCGATCACGGCCGCGTATCGCCGTCCGGAACCGGAGTGCGTGCCGTTCCTGCTCGGGCAGGCGCGCCTGCCCGCGAACCTGCAGGCTGACGTGCAGGCGCTCGCGACGAAGCTGGTCGAGGCGCTGCGCGAGAAGAGCTCGGGCGGCGGCGTCGAAGGGCTGATCCACGAGTTCTCGCTGTCGAGCCAGGAAGGCGTCGCGCTGATGTGCCTCGCCGAAGCGCTGCTGCGCATTCCCGATCGCGCGACGCGCGACGCGCTGATCCGCGACAAGATCAGCAAGGGCGACTGGCGCTCGCACGTCGGCCACGCGCCGTCGCTGTTCGTGAACGCAGCGACCTGGGGGCTGATGATCACCGGCAAGCTCGTGACGACCAACAGCGAAGCGGGCCTGTCGTCGGCGCTCACGCGCCTGATCGGCCGCGGCGGCGAGCCGCTGATCCGCAAGGGCGTCGACATGGCGATGCGCCTGATGGGCGAGCAGTTCGTCACCGGCGAAACGATTTCCGAGGCGCTCGCGAACAGCCGCAAGTACGAAGCGCGCGGCTTCCGCTACTCGTACGACATGCTCGGCGAAGCGGCGACGACCGAAGAGGACGCGCAGCGCTACTACGCATCGTACGAACAGGCGATCCACGCGATCGGCAAGGCGGCCGGCGGCCGCGGCATCTACGAAGGCCCGGGCATCTCGATCAAGCTGTCGGCGCTGCATGCGCGCTACTCGCGCTCGCAGCAGGACCGCACGATGAGCGAGCTGCTGCCGCGCGTGCGTGCGCTGGCGCTGCTCGCGCGTCGCTACGACATCGGCCTGAACATCGACGCGGAAGAAGCCGACCGTCTCGAGCTGTCGCTCGACCTGCTCGAGGCGCTGTGCTTCGATCCGGACCTCGCGGGCTGGAACGGCATCGGCTTCGTCGTGCAGGGCTACCAGAAGCGCTGCCCGTTCGTGATCGACTACCTGATCGATCTCGCGCGCCGCAGCCGTCACCGCCTGATGATCCGCCTCGTGAAGGGCGCGTACTGGGACAGCGAAATCAAGCGTGCTCAGGTCGACGGCCTCGAAGGCTATCCGGTCTACACGCGCAAGATCTACACCGACGTGTCGTACCTCGCATGTGCGAAGAAGCTGCTCGCGGCGCCGGACGCCGTGTATCCGCAGTTCGCGACGCACAACGCGTACACGCTGGCCGCGATCTACCAGCTCGCGGGCCAGAACTACTACCCGGGCCAGTACGAATTCCAGTGCCTGCACGGAATGGGCGAGCCGCTGTACGAGGAAGTCACGGGCCGCGACAAGCTGAATCGTCCGTGCCGCGTGTATGCACCGGTCGGCACGCACGAGACGCTGCTCGCGTACCTCGTGCGCCGTCTGCTGGAAAACGGCGCGAACACGTCGTTCGTGAATCGCATCGCCGATAAAACCGTGTCGGTGAAGGAGCTGGTCGCCGATCCGGTCGACGAAGCGTCGAAGATCGTGCCGCTCGGCGCACCGCACGCAAAGATTCCGCTGCCGCGCCACCTGTACGGCGACGAGCGTCCCAACTCGATGGGCCTCGACCTGTCGAACGAACACCGTCTCGCGTCGCTGTCGTCCGCGCTGCTCGCGAGCGCGCACCACCCGTGGCGCGCGGCGCCGATGCTCGCCGACGACGCGCTCGCCGACGCCCCGGCGCGCGACGTGCGCAACCCGGCCGACCAGCGCGACCTGGTCGGCACGGTCAGCGAAGCGACGTCCGAACACGTGAGCGCGGCGCTCGCGCACGCGGTGGCCGCCGCGCCGATCTGGCAGGCGACGCCGGTCGATGCGCGCGCCGATTGCCTGGTGCGCGCAGCCGATCTGCTCGAAGCGCAGATGCACACGCTGATGGGCCTGATCGTGCGCGAAGCCGGCAAGTCGCTGCCGAACGCGATCGCCGAGATCCGCGAAGCGGTCGACTTCCTGCGTTACTACGCGGCACAGATCCGCGGCGAATTCTCGAACGACACGCACCGTCCGCTCGGCCCCGTCGTCTGTATCAGCCCGTGGAACTTCCCGCTCGCGATCTTCATGGGCCAGGTGGCCGCGGCGCTCGCCGCCGGCAACACGGTGCTCGCGAAGCCGGCCGAACAGACGCCGCTGATCGCCGCCCAGGCCGTGCGCCTGCTGCGCGAGGCCGGCGTGCCGGCCGGCGCGGTGCAGCTGCTGCCGGGCACGGGCGAGACCGTCGGCGCGGCGCTGGTCGCCGATCCGCGCACGCGTGCGGTGATGTTCACGGGCTCGACCGAAGTCGCGCGCCTGATCAACAAGACGCTCGCCGCGCGCCTCGATCCGGACGGCAAGCCGATTCCGCTGATCGCCGAAACGGGCGGCCAGAACGCGATGATCGTCGACTCGTCGGCGCTCGCGGAGCAAGTGGTCGCGGACGTGATGCAGTCGTCGTTCGACTCGGCCGGTCAACGGTGTTCGGCGCTGCGCGTTCTGTGTCTGCAGGACGACGTCGCGGACCGCACGCTGACGATGCTCAAGGGCGCGATGCACGAGCTCGCGCTCGGCAACCCGGACCGGCTGTCGACCGACGTCGGCCCGGTGATCGACGCCGAAGCGAAGCAGACGATCGACACGCACGTCGCGGCGATGAAGGACAAGGGCCATGCGGTCACGCAGCTGCCGATGCCGGACGCGTGCGCGCACGGCACGTTCGTGCCGCCGACGCTGATCGAGATCGGCAGTATCGACGAGCTGAAGCGTGAAGTGTTCGGCCCCGTGCTGCACGTGGTGCGCTACCGCCGCAGCCAGCTCGACAAGCTGCTCGAGCAGATCCGCGCGACCGGCTACGGGCTGACGCTCGGCATCCACACGCGGATCGACGAGACGATCGCGCACGTGATCTCGAATGCGCACGTGGGCAACATCTACGTGAACCGCAACGTGATCGGCGCGGTGGTCGGCGTGCAGCCGTTCGGCGGCGAAGGGCTGTCGGGCACGGGCCCGAAGGCCGGCGGCGCGCTGTACCTGCAGCGCCTGCTCGCGACGCGTCCGTCGGGGCTGCCGCGTTCGCTCGCGGAGTCGCTGATCGCGGACGGCGCGGCCGATGGCGACGCGCGCGGCAATCCGGCGGCAGCGCTCACCGCACTGCGCGACTGGCTGATCGAGCAGCGCGAGCCGGCGCTCGCCGCACGCTGCGACGGTTACCTCGCACAGGTGCCGGCCGGCGCAACCGCGGTGCTGACCGGCCCGACGGGCGAGCGAAACACGTATACACTCGGCCCGCGCGGCACGGTGCTGTGTGTCGCGGCCACGCCGGGCGGCGCGCGTGCGCAGTTCGCGGCGGTGCTGGCGACCGGCAACCGCGCGTTGTTCGCCGGCGCGGCGGGCGAGGCGCTGGTGGCCGCGCTGCCGGCGTCGCTGAAGGCGCACGCGGCCGTGCGCAAGCAGGCCGACGCGCCGTTCGACGCGGTGCTGTTCGAAGGCGACAGCGACGAGCTGCAGACGCTCGTGAAGGACGTTGCGCAGCGCCCGGGCCCGATCGTATCGGTGCAGGGCGTGTCGGCGGGCGCGTTCGAGAACGGCGACGCGGAAGACTACGCGCTCGAGCGGTTGCTGACGGAGCGCTCGGTGAGCGTGAATACGGCCGCGGCGGGCGGCAATGCGAATTTGATGACGATCGGCTGATCATCCTTGCCGTTCGGATCAAACAAAGGAAGCGGCCAGGCGATCCCGAAGCCGCTCCATTTACCCTGGTACCAAGGAGATGCTATGCAACACACGATGAAAAAAGTGGCAGGCGCGACGTTCGTCGCGGTCATGTCGCTGGCGGGGACGGCCCATGCGGACGACGTGAAGATTGGTTACGCAGGGCCGATGACGGGCGCGCAGGCGCACTACGGCAAGGATATGCAGAACGGGATCGTGCTCGCGCTGGAAGACTTCAACGCGACGAACCCGAAGATCGGCGGCAAGGCCGTGAAGTTCGTGCTCGACACGCAGGACGACCAGGCCGACCCGCGCACGGGTACGACGGTCGCCCAGAAGCTGGTCGACGACGGCATCAAGGGCATGCTCGGCCACTTCAACTCGGGCACGACGATTCCGGCTTCGCGCATCTACGCGAACGCGGGCATTCCGGAAATCGCGATGGCGACGGCGCCGGAATACACGCAGCAGGGCTACAAGACGACCTTCCGCATGATGACGTCCGACACGCAGCAGGGCTCGGTGGCCGGCACGTTCGCGTCGAAGGATCTCGGCATGAAGAAGATCGCGATCGTCGACGACCGCACGGCCTACGGCCAGGGTCTCGCCGACCAGTTCGAGAAGGCCGCGAAGGCCGGCGGCGCGACGATCGTCGACCGTGAATTCACGAACGACAAGGCTGTCGACTTCAAGGCGATTCTCACGAAGCTGAAGGCGGCGAAGCCGGACCTCGTCTACTACGGCGGCGCGGATTCGCAGGCAGCGCCGATGGTCAAGCAGATGAAGACGCTCGGCATCACCGCGCCGCTGATGAGCGGCGAAATGGTGAAGACGCCGACGTTCCTGAAGATCGCGGGCAACGCGGCCGAAGGCACGATCGCATCGCTGGCCGGCCTCCCGCTGGAAGAAATGCCGGGCGGCAAGGCTTACGCCGACAAGTACAAGAAGCGCTTCGGCGAAGACGTGCAGACGTACTCGCCGTACGCGTACGACGGCGCGATGGCGATGCTGAACGCGATGAAGAAGGCCGATTCGACCGATCCGGCGAAGTACCTGCCGGTGCTCGCGAAGACCGACATGGCCGGCGTCACGTCGACGCACGTCGCGTACGACGCGAAGGGCGACCTGAAGAACGGCGGCATCACGATGTACAAGGTCGAGAAGGGCGACTGGAAGCCGCTGAAGAGCATCGGCGGGAAGTAAGCAGTTTGATGTGATGTGAGGCGCTGGCGGCGTGGCAACGCGTCGTCCCGCGTTTCATGCGAAAAAGCCACCGGGTCCGGTGGCTTTTTCCTTGGTGAGACACGGCCGACGGGCATAGGGATCTTGCAGGCAGGGCGCCGCACGCGTACATCGGGACCGCATCGCCATGATCGGCGGCGGTGTGGCGTTACTTGCCGTCGCAGCACTTGTTAGGGCAATCAGGCAAGAAGGAAATTTCCACACGCCGCCCATTGTCCACGTCGCCATGCGAATAGACGCGGGCGCTCTTCTTGATGGTCCCGCGTAAAAAACCGAGTTGTTCCAACAGCGCATACGCGGCTTGCAATCTTGATTGCGCAAGGACCAGTGCTCCCGGCTCACTTTCCTCGGCATGGCCGCTGATCAGTGTTGTCTCCTTGGTTAGGTGATTTGCGTAATTGAGCTTTTGGTCGGCTGTCCATTTGGCAAGGCGAGCGATTTCGGCGTTCGATATGTGCGAGCTATCTCGCGAAAAATAGATGTCGAAGTTCTCGCTGGCGATGCATGCGAATACCGGGTTGGAAGCGAGAAGGATTAGGCAAAAAATGAGCTTAAGCATTGTAAATGACGAATCCTGCGATACTGTCGGCATTGTTGATTGCTTGATTCGGATTTTCGGCTCCAAACGTCAAGCACTCCTCCATGTAATATCTATGATCCCTGGTTCCCATTGTGTCGTCAAAATGACTCGCTTCATGAATCAGAGTGGAAACTACGGAATCTTTTTCCCACGAGAAGTCTCGCATTGTACAAAAATCAGGATGTATTGCGATCGTATGAGTTGCAGTATCCGGCGAACACACCGATGCCACGACTCCAGATTTGTTCGGATTTGGAACGCATCCAATATGTTTGAATCGCTCGCTATCCCATCGCGTGAAATTGTATCCTGTGAGTGCCTTTAGTACGCGGACGATTGCAGTCAGGCCTGTTAATAGCGTTGTGCGGGTGCCTTCATCAGTTCTACCGAACCATTGTAATACGCGTGCCTTATCGGAACTGGACCACCGCTGCAGATCCTTGATTCTTTTTTCGACGAGAGAAACGGCTCGGTCGCGTTTACTCAATACCATTTCCCGGAATTCCTTGTTTGTCATGTTGTGACATATTTTTTCGGTATTGATCGTTACTTCCACCATCGAGCCAGGATTGGTATTGGTGACTGCGCCTGAGTGTACGAGGAACCATTCCCCGCCTTCGTTCACATCAAAATTTTTCATCGCTTCAATGTTCCGTCGTATAGATTCTCAGCGTTGCCGAGGCGTTGGTGGCGATTCGATGAGTGTGCCCGGCCGTGTCCGTGGTGCCCGTGAAAATTTGCCCGGTGTCGGTAACGATTCGGTAGCGGATGTTCACGAGCGGGCGGCGGGAGTCATCGAGCAAGGTGAATTGCTCGTCGTGTACGGCAGCCGATCGTGCAAATGACCGCTTGGCTGCATCCGGTTGGCGCCCAGTCAGCGTCGCAGTCTCTCCTGCAGTAAAAGTCATTCGCATGCCGCGCTCAGCGTAGAAGATCGGCGGTGGGTTGCATCCGCAGACATTGATATCCCCGCTCAATGCCCACTGTTTGCCGTTCGGGCCGGTACCTGGCCAGCGCGGCCCTTGCGGTGCGATGTACCCTTCACGCTTGCAGGCCGAACAGTAGGTCTTCATATCCAGCGTGGCGATATGAACCGCCGGCGGCGGATCGGAGCAGGTCACGCTGTCGAGGCCTTCGACAATCACCGCTTCCCCGGCGCGGTCGCCTTTGGCAAGAAAGTAGCGGATCATGGACGCTACCTCAGCGGGGCTCGGACGAGCGAGTGACGACGCTAAATACAACGGACGACGCTACGCCTCGTCGCTCGGGACTATCGGTGATCGTGTCGCCGTTATCGAGTTCGCTGCCAACGAATGCGAGCGGCGCGAAATCGGGTCTGTCGACCAAACCCAGACCGCTCGTAACGCGCGCGGTTGAACCGTCCGGATAGTGGATCAGGTCGCCCACTGTGGCAGCCTTGCCCAAGTGCGGCGCTACTTCCCGTGTGCTGGACGGCTCGCGCAATGCACCGCCGCGCGCTGTTGTCGCGCCACGTACCGCCAATCTGTAGGCGGGCGGCGCCACATAAGTCGGATCGAACAGGCCCGCAACGCTCAGCCCATTCCGCACGTGAATGCCCCCTGAGGTGCGCAGCGTTTCGGTAATGCGGTCACCGTTGCTCAACCGGCTGCCGACCAACGCGAACGGCTTGCCTCCACTATGGTTGTTTCCCGCGCCGTCGATAATCGCGGCCTCGCTGCCGTCGTCATAGGTCACTACGTCGCCGACGCAGGCGACTTCTAATCCAGCTAGGGTCAGGCGACTGGTTGCTGTGGTGACGCGCCCACCGCGTTCCGTGAGCGCCCCAACGGTGGCGAAAAGATGGGTTGGTGCGTTGAGTTGGTTTTTCATCCGGCTTCCCTGTCTCAGTAAATGGAATGGCTGCCTAGAGACGCTATTCCAGATAAGAAACGTCGATCAATCGGACGAATATGATTCAGCGCTGGTAACTTCTATTACTTGTTCAGTTCTGCCTGTTGCATTGACCGCGCGTGCGCGAATGCGCTGGTTCAATCGCGGATACTCAGTCCCCGCGCACGCGCAGCAGAAACTTCTGCAACTTGCCGGTCGGCGTGCGCGGCAGCGCCTGCACGAACGTGAACTCGCGCGGGACCTTGTACGCGGCGAGCCGCTCGCCGCAGAACGTACGCAGCGCGTCCGCATCGGGCGCCGCGTTCGCCCGCGTCACCACGTGCGCGACGACCGTCTCGCCCCAGTCCGGATGCGCGACGCCGACGACGGCCGCCTCGGCGATGTCCGGGTGCGCACCGAGCACGTCCTCCACCTCCTTCGAATAGACGTTCTCGCCGCCGGTGACGATCATGTCCTTCAGCCGGTCGACGATGAACAGATAGCCATCCTGATCGATCCGCGCGAGGTCGCCGGTGCGATACCAGCCGCCCGGCGCGAACGCGGCGCGCGTCGCGGCCGCGTCGTCGAGATAGCCGAGCATCATGCTGTCGGTCTTCAGCCAGATCTCGCCGGTTTCGCCGGGCTGCGCGTCGACGCCGTCCATCCGCACGACCCGCAGGTCGACACCGGGGCCGCCGTGGCGCCCGATCGAGCCGGCCTTCGCGACCTGCTCGTCCGGATACAGCGTCGTGCCGGCCGGTCCGGTTTCCGTCATCCCGTACACCTGGAAGAACGCGCGGCTGCGATACGCGTGCGCAAGCCGTTCGGCCTGCGCGGCGCCGATCGGGCCGCCGCCGTACAGCCACGCGCGCACGCTCGACAGGTCGAACGCCGCGAAGCCGTCGACCGTGTCGAGGGGCAGCGTGTACGACACCGGCGCGCCGAAATACAGCGTCACGCGCTCGCGCTCGACGGTCTGCAGGAAGCGCAGCGGATGGTATTCGCGCAGCAGCACGACGGTGCCGCCCGCGACCAGCGTGCCGCCGAACCAGTTGTTCAGCGGCGACGAATGCCAGATCGGCATCGCCATCAGCGTGCGCTCGTTGCGGCCGATCCCGGTCGCGAGCGCCGCCTGCATCGCGGCGAGCGTCACCGTGCGATGACTGTGCACACAACCCTTCGGGCGGCCGGTCGTGCCGGACGTGTAGAGGATCTGCGCGACGTCGTCGTCGGCCGGCTCGATGCCCGCGAGGCCGTCCATCGTCGCGCACATCGTGTCGAAGTTCGGCACGCCGTCGAGTTCGCCTTCGGTCACGAGCCGCCGTGCCGGATGCACGATCCGCTCGACCACCGGCGCGAGCGCCACGTCGAACAGCAGCGCGGTGCTGCCGCTGTGTTCGAGCACGTAGTCGACTTCCGGCGCCTGCAGTTTGTGGTTGATCGGCACGAACGCCGCGCCGAGGCGCCATGCGCCGAACATCAGGTCGACGAAGGCCGGCGTGTTGAAGCACATCGCGGCGACGCGGTCGCCGGCCGCGACGCCGAGCGCGCTCAGCACGGCCGCCGCGCGGTGCGAACGCTCGCGTGCGGCCGCATACGTGATCGTCGCGGATTCGCTGACGAGGAACGGCTTGTCGGGCGTCGCACGGGCGGCGCGGTCGAGGGCGGCGACGAGGTTCATCGGGGCTCCGGGCGGGCGAACGAACGCGAATTCGGTTGAGCGGGCCGGCGTCAGGCCGGGTACGCGCGCTGCAGCAGCGCGGCGACGTCGAGCGCGCGCGGATCGAAGCCGCCCGCGATACGGCCCCAGTCGGGCGCGGCGAGCCGTGTCGCGACGAACGCGTCGGCGACGGCCGCCGGTGCATCGCGGCGCAGCAGGCACGCCTGCGCGACGAGCGCGAGCCGCTGCGCGAACACGCGGCCCGACGCTTCGAGCGTGTCGGCGGGCGCGGCGAGCATCGCGCGCAATGCGTCGAGCGCCGCGCGGATGCGCGGTTCGCCCGCGCCGAGGTCGGCGAGTTCGTCGAACAGCGCGGCGGCCGCATCGGGCTCGCGCGACACCGCGCGCAGCACGTCGAGGCACATCACGTTGCCCGAGCCTTCCCAGATCGAGTTGACGGGCGCCTCGCGGAACAGGCGCGCGATCGGGCCGTCGTCGACGTAGCCGTTGCCGCCGAACACTTCCATCACCTCGCCGGTCAACTCGACCGCGCGCTTGCAGACCCAGAATTTCGCGGCGGGCGTGACGATCCGCTTCCATGCGCGTTCGCGCGGCGAGTCGTCGCGTTCGAACGCGTCGGCGAGCCGCATTGCGAGCGACAGCGCCGCCTCGCTTTCGAGCGCGAGATCGGCGAGCACGGTGCGCATCAGCGGCTGCTCGGCGAGCGCCCGGCCGAACGCGTGACGCTGGCGCGTGTACGCGATCGCCTGCACGACGCCCTGGCGCAGCATCGCCGCGCTGCCGAGCACGCAGTTCAGCCGCGTGTAGGTGGCCATTTCGATGATGGTCGGAATGCCGCGGCCTTCGTCGCCGAGCATGATGCCCCACGCATCGTTGAGCTCGATCTCGCTGCTCGAGTTGCTGCGGTTGCCGACCTTGTTCTTCAGCCGCTGGATCTCGACCGCGTTCTTCGTGCCGTCCGGCCGCCAGCGCGGCACGTAAAAGCACGACGGGCCGCCGGCTTCGGTGCGCGCGACGACGAGGTGCGCGTCGCACATCGGCGCGGAAAAGAACCACTTGTGGCCGCGCAGCCGGTATTCGCCGCCGCGCCCGCCCGCGCCGACCGGCGTGGCGAGCGTCGTGTTCGCGCGCACGTCGGAGCCGCCCTGTTTCTCGGTCATGCCCATGCCGAACCAGATCGCGCGCTTGTCGGCGATCGGCACGTCGCGCGCATCGTAGTCGTCGCTGTAGAGCTTGTCGCGCAGCAGGTCCCACAGCGCCGGCTCTTTCTGCAGTACGGGAATCGCGGCCTGCGTCATCGTCGCCGGGCACAGCGTGCCGGCCTCGATCTGGCCGTGCAGATAGAAGCCGGCGGCCGTCGCGGCCCAGCGGCCCCGGCGCGCATCGCGGAACGCGAGCGATACGAAGCCTTCGTGACGATACTGGCCGAGCAGCGCGTGCCAGGCGGGATGGAAATCGACGCGGTCGATGCGTCGGCCGCGCCGGTCGAACGCGTGCAGTTCCGGCGTGTGCTGGTTCGCTTCGTCGGCGAGTTGCGCGGTGTCGGCGCTGCCGAGCCGCGCGCCGTATGCGTCGAGCTGCGGCACGGCCCAGTCGGCGCCCGCCCGGACGAGCGCGTCGCGCAGCGCGAGATCCGTCGCGAAGAGGTTATAGTCGACGAGTTCGTCGAACTGGTTCGTGACGGCGTGAGTCGAGTCGGTCATCGCGGGTGTCTCCGGTCTGATGCTGCGCGGTCAGCCGGCGTGATGCCGCGCGCAACGGTCCTTCGGCGCGGGTTCCGGCTTCCGGTAAAACGTATTCCCTGCTGAATTCAGAGTAGCAAATATGCCGCCGCGACATGTTCAGGTTCCGGCGCCGCCCGGCTCGCCGGCGGCGCAACCCGCGCCCGCGTTGCGTCGCCGGCCGCGCCAGTCGCGCGCGCAGGCGAGCTCCGACGCGCTGCAACAGGCGTTCGTTCAGCTTTTGCTCGAACGCGGCTACGCGAAGGCGACGATCCGCGAGATCGCGGCCGTCGCGGGTGTCAGCATCGGCACCTTCTACGAGTATTTCGGCGACAAGCAGAGCCTCGCGGCGCTCTGTATTCATCGCCGCGTGCTGGCGCTGGCCGACCGGCTGCGCGACGCGGTGCAGCGGCTGCGCGGTGTGCCGCGGGCCGAGCTCGCCGCCGCGCTGGTCGATCTCCAGGTCGAATCGATCGCCGCCGACGCGGCGCTGTGGGGCGCGCTGTTCGCGCTGGAGCGGCAGGTGTCGCCGCTGACCGCCTATCGCCGGCATTACGACGCCTATGTCGC
Source organism: Burkholderia sp. BCC1047 (assembly GCF_902833155.1). Taxonomy (NCBI): domain Bacteria; kingdom Pseudomonadati; phylum Pseudomonadota; class Betaproteobacteria; order Burkholderiales; family Burkholderiaceae; genus Burkholderia; species Burkholderia sp. BCC1047. The sequence goes on from NZ_CADFEH010000022.1 coordinate 95,850, forward strand.
GCTGTGGCGCGACGCGCTGGCCCACGCGGCCGATCCGCCGCCCGCCGCGCGGCTCGACGGGCTCGCGCGGATGGCCCATACGATCTGCTACGGCGGCCTGTCGCAGGCGCTGCTGACGCTCGGGCCCGCGCTTGATTTCACCGCACAGCGCCGCGAACTGCGAGCCGTGCTGCTCGCGTATCTCGCGGCCGCGGACGCGTAGCCTTCCGGGGGAAATGCCTGATCCGCATATCAGACGCGCAGTCTGGCCTTGCCGTCAGGCCATTCTCCGGGCGAGCCATGAGAAAAATGCATGGCCGCCATGACGAACTTTCGATTGTCCGCCGATATTGGCTCGGGCTAAATCATGCGGCAGATGCAGGTCGCGCACGGCGCGGCCCGCCCGAAGGACATCAGGAGGAGGAGTCATGCGAAGCGCCACCGCGCCCCGTTCGAAACTGCCCGACGTCGGGACGACGATCTTCACGGTGATCGGCCAACTGGCTGCTCAACACGACGCGTTGAACCTGTCGCAGGGCGCGCCCAATTTCGCGCCCGATCCGGCGCTCGTCGAAGGCGTCGCGCGCGCGATGCGCGACGGTCACAACCAGTACGCGCCGATGGCCGGCGTGATCGCGCTGCGCGAGCGGCTCGCCGAGAAGACCGAGGCGTTGTACGGCGCGCGCTACGACCCGGCGACCGAGATCACGGTGATCGCGAGCGCGAGCGAGGGGCTTTATGCGGCGATCAGCGCGCTCGTGCATCCGGGCGACGAGGTGATCTATTTCGAGCCGTCGTTCGACAGCTATGCGCCGATCGTGCGGCTGCAGGGCGCGACGCCGGTCGCGATCAAGCTGTCGCCCGAGCATTTCCGCGTGAACTGGGACGAGGTGGCCGCGGCCATCACGCCGCGCACGCGGATGATTATCGTCAACACGCCGCACAACCCGACCGCGACGGTGTTCTCCGCCGACGATCTCGAGCGGCTCGCGCAGCTCACGCGCGACACGGGCATCGTGGTGCTGTCCGACGAAGTCTACGAGCACGTCGTGTTCGACGGCGCGCAGCACCAGAGCGTCGCGCGCCACCGCGAGCTGGCCGAGCGCAGCGTGATCGTGTCGTCGTTCGGCAAGTCGTTCCACGTGACCGGCTGGCGGGTCGGCCATTGCCTCGCGCCGGCCGAACTGATGGACGAGATCCGCAAGGTGCACCAGTTCATGGTGTTCTCGGCCGATACGCCGATGCAGGTCGCGTTCGCGGAGATCCTCGCGCGGCCCGACAGCTATCTGGGCCTGTCGGCGTTCTACCAGGCCAAGCGCGACCTGCTCGCGCGCGAGCTGGCCGATTCGCGTTTCGAGCTGCTGCCGAGCGAAGGCTCGTTCTTCATGCTCGCGCGCTTTCGCCACTTCTCGGATGAAAGCGACAGCGATTTCGTGCTGCGCCTGATCCGCGACGCGCGCGTCGCGACGATTCCGCTGTCGGCGTTCTATACCGACGGCACCGACGCCGGCGTGATCCGGCTCAGTTTTTCGAAGGACGACGCGACGCTGGTCGAAGGCGCGCGGCGGCTGCGTTCGCTGTAGGACAACCGGCGGCGGAGACGTCGCATCGACCCGACACTTGGAGATCACGATGAAGCACACGGCAACCCTCAAACTCGCATTCGCACTCGCGTGCGCCATCGGCTCCGGCGCGGCGCTCGCCGATGCGCCGACGCTGCGCTTCGGCCTCGAAGCGCAATACCCGCCGTTCGAATCGAAGGCGCCGAACGGCGACCTGCAGGGCTTCGACATCGACGTCGGCAATGCGGTCTGCCAGACGGCGAAGCTGTCGTGCAAATGGGTCGAGACGTCGTTCGACGGGCTGATCCCGGCGCTGAAGGGCCGCAAGTTCGACGCGATCAACTCGGCGATGAACGCGACGGAGCAGCGGCGCCAGGCGATCGACTTCACGAGGATCATCTATCGCGTGCCGACCCAGCTGATCGCGCGCACCGGCAGCGGGCTGCTGCCGACGCCCGAATCGCTGAAGGGCAAGCGCGTGGGCGTGCTGCAGGCGTCGATCCAGGAAACCTTCGCGAAGGCGCACTGGGAGCCGGCCGGCGTCGCGGTCGTGCCGTACCAGGACCAGAACCAGGCGTATGCGGATCTGGTCGCGGGCCGCCTCGACGCGACGCTCGTGCTCGCGCCGTCCGGCCAGCGCGGTTTCCTGTCGCGCCCGGACGGCAAGGGCTTCTCGTTCGTCGGCCAGCCGGTGCACGACGACAAGATTCTCGGCAGCGGCATCGCGTTCGGCCTGCGCAAGGGCGACGACGCGCTGAAGGCGAAGCTCGACGCGGCGATCGACAAGCTGAAGGCGGACGGCACGGTGAAGTCGCTCGGCCTGAAGTATTTCGGCGATATCGACATCTCGACGAAGTAAGCGGGGCCGCGCGCGATGCCGACTCCGAACCCGAGCGCCGCGGGTAGCGAACCGGGCGGCACGCCGCTGTCGCTGCCGGACGATGCCGTCGATGCCGTGCTCGCCGCCGAACTGGGCGACGCGCTCGTCACGCGCGCGGCCGATATCGATCCGCATTACTTCACCGCGTACAACGAGCCGGCCGGCGTGCGGCCGCGTGCGCTGGTGCGCCCGCGCAGCGTCGACGACGTGTCGAGGACGCTCGCGCTGTGCACGCGGCTCGGCCAGCCGGTCGTGCCGCAAGGCGGGCTGACGGGGCTCGCGCGCGGCGCGGTCGCGCTGGGCGGCGAGGTCGTGCTGTCGATGGAGCGCTTCGCGGGCATCGAGGCGCTCGACGCGGCGGCCGGCACGATCACCGTGCGCGCGGGCACGCCGCTGCAGACGGTGCAGGAAGCCGCGCAAGCGGCGGGCTTCACGTTCGGCGTCGATCTCGGCGCGCGCGGCTCGTGCCAGATCGGCGGCATGCTCGCGACCAATGCGGGCGGCACGCGCGCGATCCGCTACGGGATGATGCGCGAGCAGGTGCTCGGGCTCGAGGCCGTGCTCGCGGACGGCACGGTCGTGTCGTCGATGAACCGGATGCTGAAGAACAACGCGGGCTACGACCTGAAGCAGCTGTTCATCGGCAGCGAAGGGACGCTCGGCGTCGTCACGCGCGCGGTGCTGCGGCTGCATCCGTTGCTCGCGGCGCCGGCCACGGCGCTCTGCCGCGTGCGCGACTACGAGGCGGTGGTCGCGCTGTGGAACCGCGTGCGCACGCTGCCGGAAGTCGTCAGTTTCGAGGCGATGTGGCCGGCGTTCTACGACTACGTCGCGCGTCATACGCCCGGTGTGTCGGCGCCATTCGTCGGCGATGGCGGTTTCGTGGTGTTGATCGAATGCGCGACGAGCGCGCCGGGCGGCGATGCGCACCAGGCGCTCGAAACGGGGCTGGCTGCGGGGCTCGATGCAGGGCTCATCGACGATGCGGTGCTCGCAACTTCCGAGCGGCAGGCGCGCGATTTGTGGACGCTGCGCGAAGGCCTGGCGATCGATGCGCTGCCCCATCTCGTCAACTTCGACGTGAGTCTGCCGACGGGCGAACTGGGCGCGTTCGCCGAACGCTGCGAAGCGGCGTTGCGGGCGCGCTGGCCGGCGCTCACGTGCCTGTTCTTCGGCCATGTCGGCGACGGCAACGTGCATATCGGCGTGTCGCTGGCCGAGATGACCGACGCGGATGCCGATGCGCTCGATCACTGCGTGTATGCGGTGGTGCGCGACATGGGCGGCTCGGTGTCGGCCGAGCACGGGATTGGCGTGCTCAAACGTCCTTATCTGGCGCACACACGCAGCGACGCGGAAATCGGATTGATGCGGTGCCTGAAGGCCGCGCTGGACCCGCTTGGGATCCTGAATCCCGGCAAGGTGCTTTGACGCTGCCGACGCCCGTTCCTCACGGAAAACGGCCGGCGCGGCACGTCAGGCGTCCACCCAGCGCAGCGCGCCGATCTTCAGGTGTTCGACGACGCTGCGCGCCCAGTCGAGCTCCGCATTGAGCAGCACGAGCGCATGTTCGTTCTGGAGCAGGAACAGGCGCGGCACCTGGTCGGCCTGCGCGGTGGCGCGCAGCGCTTCGAGCCGCTCGCGCTCGGCGTCGAGCCGTGCGATGCGCAACTCGAGCTGGTGGCGCGCATCTTCCGCATCGAGCAGCGGCAGGAACGCGAGGCCGGCGCCGAACGCCGGAAATTCACGCGCGGGCTCCGCGAGCAGCGCATGCAGCCACGCCTGCCCGGCCGTGTGCCCGGCTTCGGTCAGCGCATACAGCGTGCGCTCCGGAAACGCGCCGTCGCGCTCGGTGTCGTGCACGACGATCAGCCCGTCGCGCAGCAGCCGGTCGATCGTCTGGTACAGGCTCGTGCGCTGCCGCACGTTGACGACTTCGTCGTAGCCGCGGGCCTTCAGTTGCTGCAGCATCCCGTACGGATGCATCGGCGTTTCGGTGAGCGTCGCGAGGACGGCCAGCGCGAGCGGGGACGGGCGACTCGTAGACATGAATAGTTAAGCTATATCTAGTAAGAATATAACTATTCTCGATCAGACTATCTTGTTTGACAAGGGTTTCAGCCGAGATGCGAGCGCTTTGCGGCCGGCGCGACGGTTTCCATCGTCGCGAGACCGTGCACGATGCCGCAATCCTCGACCGAGTGCTCGCCGACGCACTGGCGGCGCAGTTCGGTGAGCTGGTCGCGCAGATGCGTGAGTTCCGCGAGGCGCGCGTCGACGTGTCCGATGTGATCGTCGAGCAGCGAATTGATCGAATCGCAGCGGTCGGCCGGCGTGTCGGTGAGCCGCAGCAGCGCGCGGATTTCGTCGTGCGCCATGTCGAGCGCGCGGCAGTTGCGAATGAAGCGCAGCCGTTCGACGTGCACGTCGGTGTAGTTGCGGTAGTTCGAATCGGTGCGCTCCGCATCCGGCATCAGCCCCTCTTTCTCGTAGAAACGGATCGTCTCGGGCGTGCAGCGGGCCGCTTTGGCCAGTTCGCCAATCTTCATGCCTTTCTCCCGTGTAAGGGTTGACCTTGTAGTGGCTTCAGGGTGTTAACTCTACACCGTCAAGCCACGAAAGGAGGTTGTCATGACCGACGCCCAGCGTCCCCACGACCCACGACACCGTCATGCCGGCGGCGCCGATACGTGTTGCGCCGATGCGCGCGACACGCAGACGGCGACCGTTGGCGATGCGGCGCCGGCGGCCGGCGAGCGCGCGCACGGCCATGATCATGACCACGATCACGGGCACGATCACGCTGCGCATGGCGATGCGGGCCATGACCGCGATCACGACGAGGCTCACACGGATACGCATCGGCATGGCGCGGCGTGCTCGCACGACCACGCCGCGCATGACCATGCCGACCACGACCACGACCACGACCACGACCACGACCACGACCACGACCACGACCACGACCACGACCACGACCACGCGGCCGGCGACTGCTGCGCGCCTGCCGCGCTGACGCTCGCGCCGCTGCCGCTCGCGCAGGCGACCGCGTCGGGCCACGTGCGCTCCGCGTTCCGGATCATGCAGATGGACTGTCCGACCGAGGAAACGCTGATCCGCAAAAAGCTCGGCGGCATGCAGCAGGTATCGGCGCTCGAATTCAACCTGATGCAGCGGATGCTGACCGTCGAGCACGTGCCCGGCGCGCAACCGGCGCTCGAGAGCGCGATCCGCTCGCTCGGGATGACGCCGGAAGCCGCGTCGGCCGATGCACCGGCAGCGCCCACCGCGCCGCCGCCCGCCAAACCGTGGTGGCCGCTCGCGCTCGCCGGCGTTGCCGCGATCGCATCCGAAGGCGCGACCTGGGTCGGGCTGCCGGTGTGGCTGTCGGCGGCGCTCGCGCTCGCCGCGGTGCTTGCATGCGGGCTCACCACGTACAAGAAAGGCTGGATCGCGATCCGCAACGGCAACCTGAACATCAACGCGTTGATGAGCATCGCGGTGACGGGCGCGATGGCGATCGGCCAGTGGCCGGAAGCCGCGATGGTGATGGTGCTGTTCACGATCGCCGAGCTGATCGAGGCGAAGTCGCTCGACCGCGCGCGCAATGCGATCCAGGGGCTGATGCAGCTCGCGCCGGACACCGCGACCGTGCAGCAGACCGACGGCACGTGGCGCACGATCGAGGCCGCACAGGTCGCGCTCGGCGCGGTCGTGCGCGTGAAGCCGGGCGAGCGGATCGGGCTGGATGGCGAAGTCGTCGCCGGCCGCTCGACGGTCAACCAGGCGCCGATCACCGGCGAGAGCCTGCCTGTCGAAAAGGCAAGCGGCGACGCCGTGTACGCGGGCACGATCAACGAATCCGGTTCGTTCGAATACCGCGTGACGGCCGTCGCGGCCAACTCGACGCTCGCGCGGATCATCCACGCGGTCGAGGAAGCGCAGGGCGCGAAGGCGCCGACCCAGCGCTTCGTCGACCAGTTCGCGCGCGTCTACACGCCGATCGTGTTCGCGGTCGCGCTGCTGGTCGCGGTGGCGCCGCCGCTCGTGATGGGCGGCGCGTGGCACGACTGGATCTACCGCGCGCTCGTGCTGCTCGTGATCGCGTGCCCGTGCGCGCTGGTGATCTCGACGCCGGTGACGATCGTGTCGGGGCTCGCGGCCGCCGCGCGGCGCGGGATTCTCGTGAAGGGCGGCGTCTATCTGGAAGAAGGGCGCAAGCTCGCGTGGCTCGCACTCGACAAGACCGGCACGATCACGCACGGCAAGCCGGTGCAGACCGACTTCGACGTGCATGCGGACGACGCTGATGCGGCGCGCGTGCGGCACCTCGGTGCGAGCCTCGCGGCGCGCTCCGATCACCCGGTGTCGCAGGCGATTGCGGCCGCGGCCCGCGACGCCGGCACGACCGCATTCGCCGACGTGCAGGACTTCGAAGCGATCGTCGGGCGCGGCGTGCGCGGCACGATCGACGGCGCGCGCTACTGGCTCGGCAATCACCGGCTCGTCGAGGAACTGGAGCGCTGCTCGGCGGCGCTCGAGGCGAAGCTCGACGCGCTGGAGCGGCAGGGCAAGAGCGTCGTCGTGCTGGTCGACGCCACGCGCGTGCTCGGCATCTTCGCGGTGGCCGACACGATCAAGGACACGAGCCGCGATGCGATCGCCGATCTGCATGCGCTCGGCATCCGCACCGCGATGCTGACGGGCGACAACCCGCATACCGCGCAGGCGATCGCGCGGCAGGCCGGTATCGACGACGCGCGCGGCAACCAGTTGCCGGAAGACAAGCTCGCGGCGGTCGAGGAACTGTCGGCGAGCGGCGCGGGTGCGGTCGGGATGGTCGGCGACGGGATCAACGATGCGCCGGCGCTCGCGCGCGCCGACATCGGTTTCGCGATGGGCGCGATGGGTACCGACACGGCGATCGAGACGGCCGACGTCGCGCTGATGGACGACGACCTGCGCAAGATTCCCGCGTTCGTGCGGCTGTCGCGCGCGACGCACCGCGTGCTGGTGCAGAACATCGGCTTCGCGCTCGGCGTGAAGGTCGTGTTCCTCGGCCTCACGGTCGCGGGGCTCGGCACGATGTGGATGGCGGTCTTCGCCGATGCGGGCGCGAGCCTGATCGTCGTGGCCAACGGTTTGCGGCTGCTGTCGTCGTCCGGGGCGTTCGGCGATGCCCCGGTCAAGCGTTGAGGAGCGGGCGATGAGCTTCCTGAAACGGATTCTCGGCGGCCACGGCGGTGGTCATGGCAGCGGGCACAGTAAGAGCGGAAACGGGGCCCACGGCGGCGGGCGTCACGGTGGCCTGCGCCAGGGCGGGCACGGCGGCCACGATGCGCGCGGCCGCGATCGCCACGGCTGGGGCTGGCAGGCGCCGGCCGACGCGGGCAACGGTGGTCAGGGCGGCAATCTGCCGCTGAGCCAGCTCGCGTGCGCGGGCTGCGGCGCACTCAACGCAGCCGATGCACGCTTCTGCACGCAGTGCGGCGCGGCGCAACGCGGCAAGGCTTGCAGCCGCTGCCATGCGGCGCTGGCGGCCGACGCGCGGTTCTGTCCCGGCTGCGGAACGCAGGCTGCTTGACGCTATCCGCACCTTCGCGCCGGCCACGCATATGCACTGGCCGGCACGCTTCGTTCGACGGCCGGCGCACCGGCATGCCCGATGTCATCCCCGGCATGCTCGCACCGGCAATATCGTCGCGGTCCGTCCGGATACACGGCTCCGCGACGTACCCTTTACTCAGCGCAGCGGCAGGTGAATTTCGGTGCGCAGGTCGGCCGGCGCCGTATCCATCGGCGTATTGAGGTACAGCTCGAACGGCGGCGCGTCGGCGGCTTCGCGGCCCGAGTGACGCAGCCAGTCGCCGTAGAGCCACTGGTAGGCCGTCTTCAGGTCCGCATACGGCCCCGTATGCAGCAGCACCGCGTATTCGCCGCCTGCGATCGTCGCACGCTCGACCGGCGGCGCGGGCGCGACGTCCGGCGCGCCGTCGGCCGGCATGATGCACGCTTTCGCGCGCAACTGCGCTTCGGGCGTCGTGTCCGGATCGTCATAGAAAATCCCGATCATCTTCGCGCCCGGCCCGATCAGCCCGTGCTGCCCGGCCCACGCGCCGATCCGGCCGAACGCGTCGCCCACCTTCAGGTATGCGCCGGTATGCGTCACCGCGTAGCCGCGCAGTTCCGGCAGGCGCCGGATCTCGACCTCGTGCTTGAACATGTCTTCCTCTCCTCGCTGTAGTGGATAAATCGGCCGGTGGATGCCGGTGCGCCGGTGCTGCGCGGGCAACACGCCGTACGCGTCGCGAAATGCCCGCGCGAACGCGTGCGTCGAACCGTAGCCCGCGCGCCGCGCGATCTCGTCGAGCGGCCGCGCGGTACAGACCAGATCCTCGGACGCCCGCACGATCCGCATCCGCCGCACCGTCAGCACGATCGACTCGCCGTACAGCGCACGGTAGACGCGCTGCCAGTGATACGGCGACAGGCACGCGATTTCGGCGAGCCGGTTGAGGTCGAGCGGGCCGTCCAGATGCGCGCCGATGTACGCATGGACGCGCGCCACGCTCGCCGCGTAGCGCACCCACGCGGGCGGGTCGGATTTCGTTTCGGCTGGGGTCATCGGCGTGTCCGGGCTGGAACCGACGCCACGGTAGCACGGGCCGAATGGACAAATCTTGCGGAAATGCATAGCCCTCCGAAATCCGTCCCCTTTTTATTTCGACGAAATGGGGTCTTGCCCCTCCGGGATCTATGACTAAAGTTAAAGACGGTGAAATCGGGTGAACGCGTCATTTTTCTCGGGTAAGTTGCTCGGACGGGGCAGCACGCATTTCGAATTACGCAGGTCGTTCGTCGATGTTCAATCGCCACACCACGTTTTCGGGAGAAGAAGAAATGGATGCTTCCAGCTTCATCACGTCGCTGCAGGCCACACTAGGCGGATACCTGCCCAAGATCGCCGGCGCGATCGGCATCCTGGTGATCGGCTGGCTGATCGCCGTCGCGGTGCGGGCCGGCGCGCTCCGGCTGCTCAGCGCGCTGAAGGTCGATCAGCGGATCACCGACAGCACGGGGCAGGGCGCGTGCGTCGAACGCATCATCGCCGGCGGCCTGTTCTGGCTCGTGCTGCTCGTCACCGCGGTGGGCATCTTCAACGTGCTCAACCTGTACGCGGTCTCCAATCCGTTCTCGCTGCTCGTCACGCACATCGTCAACTACCTGCCGAACCTGATCGGCGGCGCGGCGCTGACGCTGATCGCGTGGCTGATCGCGTCGCTGCTGCGCAGCCTCGCGAACCGCGCGCTGAAGGCGAGCAAGGTCGACGCCACGCTGTCCGAAAGCGCCGGCATGCAGCCGATGAGCGGCTATCTCGGCGACGTGCTGTTCTGGCTCGTGATCCTGATGTTCCTGCCGGCGATCCTCGCGTCGTTCGCGCTGTCGGGCCTGCTGTCGCCGGTGCAGGGGATGGTCGACAAGCTGCTCGCGATCGTGCCGAACATCTTCGCGGCCGCGGTGATCGGCTTCGTCGGCTGGATCGTCGCGCGCGTGCTGCGCGGGCTCGTGACGAACCTGCTGGTCGCCGCCGGCGCCGACCGTCTCACGCAAGGAATCGACAGCCCGACGCCGGTGCGCGTGTCGAGCCTGGTCGGCACGATCGTCTACGTGTTCGTGTTCGTGCCGACGCTGATCTCCGCGCTCGACGCACTGAAGATCGACGCGATCTCGATCCCCGCGACCAACATGCTGAACCAGTTCCTCGGCGCGGTGCCGGACATCGTCGCGGCGATCGTGATCGTGCTCGTCACGTTCTACTTCGCGCGCTTCGTCGCGTCGCTCGCACAGAAGCTGCTGGAAGCGGCCGGCGTCGACGGGCTGCCGGCCGTGCTCGGCGTCGAACGCGTGTTCTCGGGCATCCTGCAGCCGTCGGTGCTGGTCGCGCGGCTGATCGTGTTCTTCGCGATGCTGTTCGCGTCGGTCGAGGCCGCGAACCGGCTCGGCTTCACGCAGGTACGCGACGTCGTCACGCTGTTCATCGAATTCGGCGGCCACGTGCTGATGGGCGGCGTGATCCTCGTGATCGGCGTGTGGCTCGCGGGCCTCGCGCGCCGCGTGATCGAGCAGGCCGACCGCGAGCACAGCGTGCTGTTCGCGCGGATCGCGCAATTCGCGATCCTCGGCCTCGTGTTCGCGATGGGGCTGCGCGCGATGGGCATCGCGAACGAAATCGTCCAGCTCGCGTTCGGCCTCGTGCTCGGCGCGATCGCGGTGGCCGTCGCGCTGTCGTTCGGCCTCGGCGGCCGGGAAGCGGCCGGCAAGCTGCTCGACCGCTGGTTCAACCAGCGCGGCGGTGGCCAGTAACGCCGGCCGGCACGGCCGATCCGGCCCGCATCGCGCGGGCCGGATCGGCGTGGCAACGCGGGCGGCCGGCGTTGCCGCGAGCGTTTTCGAAAGCGTTTCCGCAAGCGAAATGTCAGCCGCGATCTTTGCCGAATTTCGATAACACGTCGTTTAATGACTCTCTAGCATCGATTCTCAGTCGCGCGGGCCCGCAGGCCGGCGCCTTTGAGGAGAGTCCGATGAAAGCAGAGTCGAATGGCCGGCCCGCCGCCGGCGCCAAGTCCTCCGGCCAGCCCGCGCTGCAGCAGACGCTCGGGACCTGGCAACTGTGGGGCATCGCGGTCGGCCTCGTGATTTCCGGCGAATACTTCGGCTGGAGCTACGGCTGGGCGAGCGCCGGCACGCTGGGTTTCGTGATCACCGCGCTGTTCGTCGCGGCGATGTACACCACCTTCATCTTCAGTTTCACCGAGCTGACGACGTCGATCCCGCATGCGGGCGGCCCGTTCGCGTATGCGCGCCGCGCGTTCGGCCCGACCGGCGGCTATCTGGCCGGCGCGGCGACGCTCGTCGAATTCGTGTTCGCGCCGCCCGCGATCGCGCTCGCGATCGGCGCGTACCTGCACGTGCAGTTTCCGGGGCTCGAACCGAAACACGCGGCGATGGGCGCGTATCTCGTGTTCATGGCGCTGAACATCGTCGGCGTGCAGATCGCGGCGACCTTCGAGCTCGTCGTCACGCTGCTCGCGATCTTCGAGCTGCTGGTGTTCATGGGCGTCGTGTCGCCGGGCTTCACGTGGAGCAATTTCACGAAGGGCGGCTGGTCGGGCGCCGATCACTTCAGCGTGGGCGCGTTCCACGGGATGTTCGCGGCGATTCCGTTCGCGATCTGGTTCTTCCTCGCGATCGAAGGCGTCGCGATGGCCGCCGAGGAAGCGAAGAACCCGAAGCGCTCGATTCCGATCGCGTACGTGGCCGGGATCCTGACCCTCGTCGCGCTCGCGATCGGCGTGATGGTGTTCGCCGGCGGCGCGGGCGACTGGACCAAGCTCGCGAACATCAACGATCCGCTGCCGCAGGCGATGAAGTACATCGTCGGCGCGAACAGCGGCTGGATGCACATGCTCGTGTGGCTCGGGCTGTTCGGGCTCGTCGCGTCGTTCCACGGGATCATCCTCGGCTATTCGCGCCAGATCTTCGCGCTGGCCCGCGAAGGCTACCTGCCCGAATGGCTCGGCAAGGTGCATCCGCGCTTCAAGACCCCGCATCGCGCGATTCTCGCGGGCGGCGTGGTCGGGATTGCCGCGATCTACAGCGACGAGCTGATCCAGTTCGGCGGCCAGACGCTCACCGCGAATATCGTGACGATGTCGGTGTTCGGTGCGATCGTGATGTATATCGTCAGCATGGCGTCGCTGTTCAAGCTGCGCCGCTCGCAGCCGAACCTGACGCGGCCGTTCCGCGCGCCGCTGTACCCGATCTTCCCGGCCTTCGCGATCCTGGCGGCGCTCGTCTGCCTCGGTACGATGGTGTACTTCAACGGGCTGGTCGCGCTGGTGTTCGTCGGCTTCCTCGCGGTCGGCTACGCGTACTTCCTCGCGACCCGTTCGCAGCGCGCGAGCGCGCCCGGCGACGCGCTGCTGGAGGAGTAAGCAGCGTGACGACGGTGAACGTGAAAGGCCGTTCCTGATGGCATCCGGCGCGCCCCGTCGAACGGGCGCGCCGTCGGCTTTTGGCAAGGAGATTCGAACGATGTCCTGTACGGAGACGATCGGTCCGCGCACGTACCGCTTCGCGGACCTGAAGACGCTGCTCGCGAAGGCGAGCCCGCTGCGTTCCGGCGATCAGCTCGCCGGCGTCGCGGCGGCGAGCGAGGAGGAGCGCGTCGCCGCGAAGATCGCGCTCGCGGGCGTGCCGCTGAAGGCGTTCCTGAACGAAGCGGTGATCCCGTATGAAGACGACGAGGTCACGCGCCTGATCATCGACGATCACGACGCGCAGGCGTTCGCGGAGATCTCGCACCTCACCGTCGGCGATTTCCGCAACTGGCTGCTGTCGCCCGCGGCCGACGGCGCGGCGCTCGAACGGATCGCGCCCGGCCTCACGCCCGAGATGGTCGCGGCCGTGTCGAAGCTGATGCGCAACCAGGACCTGATCGCGGCCGCGAGAAAGCGCCGCGTCGTCACGCGCTTTCGCAACACGGTCGGGCTGGCCGGCCGGATGTCGGTGCGGCTGCAGCCGAACCACCCGACCGACGACGTGAAGGGCATCGCCGCGTCGATGCTCGACGGGCTGATGTACGGCTGCGGCGACGCGATGATCGGCATCAACCCGGCCACCGACAGCCTCGCCGCGATCGTGAAGCTGCTCGCGATGATCGACGGCTTCCGCGAACGCTACGGCGTGCCGACGCAGTCGTGCGTGCTCACCCACGTGACCAACACGATCGCGGCGATCGAGAAGGGCGCGCCGGTCGATCTCGTGTTCCAGTCGATCGCGGGCACCGAGAAGGCGAACGCGAGCTTCGGGATCTCGCTCGCGCTGCTCGGCGAGGCGCGCGAGGCCGCGTTGGCGCTCAAGCGCGGCACGGTCGGCAACAACCTGATGTATTTCGAGACGGGCCAAGGCAGCGCGCTGTCGGCGAACGCACACTTCGGCGTCGATCAGCAGACCTGCGAAGTACGCGCGTATGCGGTCGCGCGCAAGTTCGAGCCGTTCCTCGTGAACACGGTGGTCGGCTTCATCGGGCCCGAATACCTGTACGACGGCAAGCAGATCATCCGCGCGGGGCTCGAGGATCACTTCTGCGGCAAGCTGCTCGGCGTGCCGATGGGCTGCGACATCTGCTACACGAACCACGCGGAAGCCGACCAGGACGACATGGACACGCTGCTGACGCTGCTGGGGGCGGCCGGCATCAACTTCATCATGGGGATTCCGGGCGCGGACGACGTGATGCTGAACTACCAGAGCACGTCGTTCCACGACCAGCTTTACGTGCGCGAAGTGCTCGGCCTGCGCCGCGCGCCGGAATTCGAGGAATGGCTGGAGACGATGGAGATCGCCGACGCGCACGGCGCGCTGCGCGCGGCGTCGGCACGCGTGCCGCTGCTCGCGGGTGCGAACGACTGGATGGGGATTTCCGCATGAGCGACGCCGTCGAGAAGAATCCGTGGGCGCAGCTGAAGTCGTTCACGAACGCGCGGATCGCGCTCGGCCGCGCGGGCAACAGCCTGCCGACCGCGCCGCTGCTGGCCTTCAACCTGTCGCATGCGCAGGCGCGCGATGCGGTGCACCAGCCGCTCGACGCGGATGCGCTGCGGCGCGAGATCGAGGCGGCCGGCATGCTGCCGACGCTGCGCGTGCAGAGCGCCGCGCCCGACCGCGACCACTACCTGCGCCGGCCCGATCTCGGCCGCAAGCTGTCGGACGACAGCCGCGGGCTGCTGGCCGGCTACGGGGCCGCGCTCGACGATGCGCCCGATGTCGTGTTCGTGGTCGGCGACGGGCTGTCGGCGTTCGCCGCCGCGAAGCAGGCGCTGCCGCTGTTGCAGGCCGTGCGGCCGCGGCTCGACGCGGACGGCTGGCGGATCGGCCCGGTGGTGGTCGCGACGCAGGCGCGCGTCGCGCTCGGCGACGAGATCGGCGAGCTGCTGCGCGCGAAGGTGGTCGCGATGCTGATCGGCGAACGGCCGGGGCTCAGCTCGCCGGACAGCCTCGGCGTGTACCTGACGTGGGCGCCGAAGGTCGGCTGTCACGACGCGCTGCGCAACTGCATCTCGAACGTGCGGCCCGAAGGGCTGCCGCACGCGGCCGCCGCGCACAAGCTGCATTACCTGATGACGCATGCGCGGCGCCTCGGGTTGACGGGCGTCGGGCTGAAGGACGACAGCGACGCGCTGCTGCCGCCGGCGCAAGCGGAGCGGATCGGCGCGACTACGTGAACAGCCGCTCGCACAGGAAATCGACGAACACGCGCAACTTCGGCGACAACTGCCGGCTCGACGGCCACACGATCGAGAACTGCCCCGGCGCGATCCGGTAGTCGTCGAGCACGGTAACGAGCGCGCCGTGTTCGAGCGCGTCGCGCGCGAGGAAGTCGGGCATGTAGCCGATACCGAGCCCCGCGAGCACGGCGCCGCGCAGCGCTTCCATGTTGTTGCAGGTCATCGCGGTGCGCAGCGTGAGCGGCGTGCCGTCGTCGGCCGCGAGCGCCCAGTCCTGCAGCTTGCCGGTGGTCGGGAAACAGTAGCGCACGCAGTCGTGCGCTTCGAGCTCGCGCGGGGTGCGCGGCGTGCCGGCCTGTGCGAGATACGCGGGCGTCGCGCACAGCACGAACGCGAACGGGCCGAGCCGCCGCGACATCAGGCTCGAATCGGACAGCGGACCGCTGCGGATCACCGCGTCGAAGCCGCCTTCGACGACATCGACCATCCGGTCGTTGAAATCCAGATCGAGCTCGATGTCCGGATAGCGCTGCCGGAATTCGGGCAGCACCGGCAGCAGGAAGCGGTAGCCGATCACCGGCAGGCTCACGCGCAGCTTGCCGCGCGGGCGCTGCGCGGACGCCGTCACCGTCGCCTCCGCATCACGGAAATCCTCGAGGATCCGCTGGCAGCGCTCGTAGAAATGCCGCCCCTCGTCGGTGAGCGTCACGCGCCGCGTCGTGCGGTTGAACAGGCGCACGCCGAGCGACTGCTCGAGTTTCGCGATCGTCTTGCCGACCGCCGACGCCGAGATGCCGAGCGTGCGGCCGGCCGCGACGAAGCTCAGCGCTTCGGCGGTGCGGACGAACGCGACGATGCCGGTGAGGTTTTCCATCGAATCGAACGGTGCGCGGACGACGCACGCTAGCAGGTCAATTGCGGAATTTTAGTCCGTTATATGCGGAGCTTTGCGTTGTTTTTCGCGGATTGAATCCGATTTATCTTTTGTCGCTCTGATGGCGCATCCGCGCCGGCTTTTTCGAGGAGCGATGATGGATCACCCTGTTTCAGCCGTTTCGGCCCACGCGGCGCGCCGGCGCACATGGGTGCTGGCCGCCGTCTGCATGGCCGCCGTCGCGCTGCCGCTGTCGTTTTCGGGCGGCGCGGTCGCGACGCCGGCGATCGGCCGCGACCTGCACGGCAGCCCGGTCGCGATGAACTGGATCACCAACGCGTTCATGCTCGCGTTCGGCAGCTTCCTGATGGCGTCAGGCGCGCTGGCCGACCAGTTCGGCCGCAAGCGCCTGTTCGCGATCGGCGTCGGCGGCTTCACGCTGATGTCGGTCGCGCTCGCGTTCGCGCCGTCGATCCTCGCGGTCGATTTGCTGCGCGCCGCGCAAGGGCTCGCGGCGGCCGCGGCGCTGGCCGGCGGCACGGCCGCGCTCGCGCAGGAATTCGACGGCGCGGCGCGCACGCGTGCGTTCAGCCTGCTCGGCACGACGTTCGGGATCGGGCTCGCGTTCGGGCCCGTGCTCGCCGGCGGGCTGATCGGGCATTACGGCTGGCGCGCGATCTTCGTGACGGGCGCGGTGGCCGGCGTGCTGTCGCTCGCGTTCGGGCTGCCGCGCATGCACGAGTCGCGCGATCCGCACGCGACGGGGCTCGACTGGCCCGGCACGATCGCGTTCACGGCCGCGCTGACGCTGTTCACGTGCGGCGTGATCGAGGCGCCCGCGCGCGGCTGGTCGAGCCCGCTCGTGATCGCGCTGCTGGCCGGCGCGGCGCTCGGCGCATGCGCGTTCGTGACGATCGAGACGCGCGTCGCGCGGCCGATGCTCGACCTGTCGCTGTTTCGCATCGCGCGCTTCGTCGGCGTGCAGGTGCTGCCGGTGTCGACCTGCTGCTGCTACATCGTGCTGCTCGTCGTGCTGCCGCTGCGCTTCATCGGCATCGACGGCTTCAGCGAGATCGACGCCGGCTGGCTGATGCTTGCGATCTCCGCGCCGATGCTGGTCGTGCCGCTCGTCGCGGCGACGCTCACGCGCTGGCTGTCGGCCGGCGTGATCTCCGGGCTCGGGCTGCTGGTCGCCGCGGCGGGGCTCGTGTGGCTCGGCATCGCGCTGCGCGGCGGCGCGGGGCCGGCGGCGATCGCGCCGATGCTCGCGATCGGCATCGGCGCCGGCATGCCGTGGGGGCTGATGGACGGGCTGTCGGTGAGCGTCGTGCCGAAGGAGCGCGCGGGGATGGCGACCGGCATTTTCAGCACGACGCGCGTGGCCGGCGAGGGGATCGCGCTCGCGATCGTCGGCGCGGTGCTCGCCGCGCTCGCGCAAGCGGGGCTTGCGCAGGCGGCAGGGGGCGCCGGCACGCCGGACGCGACGCTGCGGGCCGCCGCGCGGCTCGCGACCGGCGATCTCGCGGGCGCGGCTGCCGCGTTGCCGGGCGTCGGTCGTGCGGCGTTGATCGCGAGCTACGCGCACGCATTCGACCGGCTGTTGATCGCGCTGGCCGTCGTCACGGTGCTGTGCGCGGTGGTGGTGTTCGGGTTTCTCGGCGGGCGGCCGGCTGTCGACGAAGCGGGCGATGAAGTAGACGGCCACGCGCGGGCCGACGCGTCGGCGCGCAGCCGGAGCGAACCGGCGTGTGCGGAGATGCAGGGGCGCTGAGGCGGACGGGCATGCGCAAGCCGATGCGTCGGCGGCCAGTCGGCGCGAACCGGCGTGCGCGGAGACGCACGGGCGTTGAGCATTGCATCGTGGCGCTCGGGTGCTTCGATGTTTTCGGTGCTCGGTGCTCGGTGCTCGGTGCTTGGGTACTTCGGTATTTCGGTCGACGCAGCCGCCGTGCCCGCATCGTCCGCTCGTTAAAGCCTCACCCGCCGCGCGTCACGCCAGCACGAGCGGCGGCAGTCCCGCTTCCACGCGCACTTCTGCGCATTCCACATCGATCACCAGATAGCGCAACGCATCCGGCCACAGATGCGCGCGCGCTTGCGCATCCTCGTCGAGCGTCGCGCGGCCCTGCACGAGCCAGGTCGTCTGACGCACGAAATCGACGAACAGCAGCGCGATGGCCGGATTCACGAGCAGGTTGCCGATCGTGTTGAGCAGGTTGTTGCCCGCGAAGTCGGGCAGCACCAGCGTGCGGCGGTCCGGGATATCGACGAGCGGCGCGAACGAGCCGTCGGCGCGCGGCTGGCGGCCGCGGTACGAACAGTCGGCGTTGCCCGCCGCATCGGCGGTCGCGACGATCAGGAAAGCCTGCTCGCGGATGAATGCGATGGCGTCGTCGGTCAGCGGGCCGCGATCGTTCATGGTGTCGGTCGGCGTGTGCGCCGTGGCGTGTGAATCCGCGACAAGCACGCAAGCGACATGCCACGCGGCGCGACGCGCGTTCGCGGGCAGCGCGCCGCCGCGCACTGTGGAAATTCCGAACACCGGCCCCATCGCTGCGCAATCGCGGTGTTCAGAATCGGTACACCGGTCGTGTTGCGGACGTGAACACCGCACGGTGCGCACCCGCGCCGGCCGCGATCGACGTGCGCCCGCTCCCGCCCGTTCCGTTTGGCACGCATGTTGCATGAACGGGATCAGCGCATTCCAACCGGCGCTCTACTCACACAAGCACGATGAACAGGAGACATGTATGAACCCGTTTGACCTGAAACAACTGGGCCTCGACGTCGAATACCCGTACCGTCAGCAATACGACAACTACATCGGCGGCAAGTGGGTTCCGCCGGTGAAGGGCGAGTATTTCGAGAACGTGTCGCCGATCAACGGCCAGCCGTTCTGCCGCATCCCGCGCTCCGGCGCCGACGATATCGAGCTGGCGCTCGACGCCGCGCATGCCGCGCGCCGCAAGTGGGGCAAGACGTCCGTGGCCGAGCGCTCGAACCTGCTGCTCGCCGCCGCCGACCGGATGGAAAAGAACCTGAAGCTGCTGGCCGTGGCCGAGACGATCGACAACGGCAAGCCGCTGCGCGAGACGATGGCGGCCGACCTGCCGCTCGCGGTCGACCACTTCCGCTACTTCGCGGGCTGCATCCGCGCACAGGAAGGCGGCATCTCCGAGATCGACGACAACACCGTCGCGTATCACTTCCACGAGCCGCTCGGCGTGGTCGGCCAGATCATCCCGTGGAACTTCCCGCTGCTGATGGCCGCGTGGAAGCTCGCACCGGCGCTCGCGGCCGGCTGCTGCGTGGTGATGAAGCCGGCCGAGCAGACGCCCGCGTCGGTGCTCGTGCTGATGGAGCTGATCGGCGACCTGTTCCCGGCCGGCACGATCAACATCGTGAACGGCTTCGGCAAGGAAGCGGGCGAAGCGCTCGCGACCAGCAAGCGGATCGCGAAGATCGCGTTCACGGGCTCGACGCCGGTCGGCAAGCACATCCTGCGCGCCGCGGCCGAAAGCCTGATCCCGTCGACGGTCGAACTGGGCGGCAAGAGCCCGAACATCTTCTTCGCCGACGTGCTCGACCAGGACGACGCGTACCTCGACAAGGCGCTCGAAGGGCTCGCGATGTTCGCGCTGAACCAGGGCGAGGTGTGCACGTGCCCGTCGCGGATCCTGATCCAGGAATCGATCTACGACCGCTTCATCGAGAAGGCCGTCGCGCGCGTCGAGCGCATCAAGTCCGGCCACCCGCTCGACCTGCAGACGATGATCGGCGCGCAGGCGTCGCAGCAGCAGCTCGACAAGATCCTGTCGTACATCGACATCGGCCGCGGCGAAGGCGCGCAATGCCTGACGGGCGGCGAGCGGACGGCGCCGGCCGCCGACCTCGGCACGGGCTACTACGTGAAGCCGACGATGCTGCTCGGCAACAACAAGATGCGCGTGTTCCAGGAAGAGATCTTCGGGCCGGTCGCGTCGGTGATGACGTTCAAGGACGAGCAGGAAGCGATCGAACTCGCGAACGACACGTTCTACGGGCTCGGCGCGGGCGTGTGGACGCGCAGCGGCACGCGCGCGTACCGGATGGGCCGCGAGGTCGAGGCCGGCCGCGTGTGGACCAACTGCTACCACCTGTACCCCGCGCATGCGGCGTTCGGCGGCTACAAGCAGTCGGGGATCGGCCGCGAGACGCACAAGATGGCGCTGTCGAACTATCAGCAGACGAAGTGCCTGCTGGTCAGCTACCAGGCCGAGGCGCTCGGGTTCTTCTGATCGCCGTAGTCCGTGGCGAAGTGTCGGGGCCGGTTGGGCCCGGCACGTCGCGCGGTTCGATTCCTTGTTCGACAGTCGGCGCCGGTCGCGCTTTGCCGCGCAGCCGGCGCCGCTAACGATTCCGGTCGTCGCGGGCTCGCGGCGGCCCGGTGCACCCGCGCGTGCGACGACCCCCAGCATGGCAGAACCGCCCCGATCCTTTCCGCGTCACCCGGTCTTCCATCCGGGCGAACTCGACGCGCAACACCGCTTCGGCGTCGCCGACGAAGCCGAGCAGATGAGCGACGTCGTGACGACCCGATTGAGCGTCGGCGTGCGGCAGTTCGTCGAATCGCAACCGTTCATGTTCGTCGGCATGGCCTCCGGCGTCGGCGCATCGATGACCTGCGACATCGTGCAGAGCCGGCGCGACGCGAACGGCGATCTGCTGCCGGTGGTCCGCGTGATCGATACGAAGACGCTGCGGTTCGCGTTGCCGGCCGCGCATGACGGCGGCGGCGGCCGGATCGACGCGGCCGCCTGCGACGGCAGCGGGGTCGGATTGCTGTTCGTCGATTTCGTGCGCGGCCTGCGCTATCGGATCAACGGTCGCGCCACGCTGCGCGCCGGTCTGCCGGAAGCGGACGCGGCGCCATGGGCGGCGGGCAGCACGATCGTCGAACTGGCGATCGCGCAGGCATACGGCAATTGCGGCACGCGGGTCGTGCGGCTGAAGCCGGCCCGGTAGCCGGCATCCGGGCGCGGGCGGCGGCGCGCATGCGCGGTCGCCGCGCGGATCGCACCGGCGGCGTGCGCGGCATGCCGCCTTCGGGTGCGCCCGCATGGCGCGCATCGGCCGGACAGCGTGGAATGGCGGCTTGCTCGCCGGGCCGTGCGGTTCGGCACGGGACTTGCGTGATACGCAGGGTTCCGCGCAGGTGAGGGAGGACACGATGGACCAACACGTGGCGTATACGGAAGAACCGACCGCCGAGGACACGCGGCGCAGCGCGCAGGGCGACGACGCGTTCGCCGGGCAGGCCGTCGTCAGCGTCGCGCACGATGCGGACGAGCAGGCGCGCAACCTGATCGGCTGGCGGCAAACCTACGACCAGCTCGCGGCCGGCCGCTTCGTCGGCACGCTGACCGAGCTGCCGCTCGACACGATGAAGCTGTTTCGCGAATCGACGAGCCACCTGCTGCGCCAGGCGTGCGAAGTGCGCGGCGACGCGTACTGGTTCGGCATCCCGCTCGTGTGCGACGGCTCGGCGCGCGTCGATGCATGCCGCATCGGCCCCGGCGCGCTCGCGTTCCGGCCCGGCAACGTCGAATTCGAACTCGTGACGCCCGCGCAGTTCTCGATCTACGGCGTTGTCGTGCGCGGCGACGTGCTGCGCCGCTACGCGGAGGAAGTCGAGCATCGCGCGCTCGACGAGCGGTTGTTCACGCAGCGCGTGATGCAGGTCGGCGACGCGCGGCTCGCGCGCCTGTGCGCGCTGCTCGGGCGCCGGCTGGACGGCGCGGTGGCGATGGCCGGCCCGCTGCCCGATGCGCAGCGCGACGACCTGCAGGCCGAAGTGCTGGCCGCGCTGTTCGATGCGTGCGCGCAACCGGCCGACCACGGCAGCGGCGCCGCGCCGTCGACGCGCCGCTGGATCGTCGACCAGGCGCGCGACTACGTGCTCGCGCACCGCACGCGTCCGGTCGGCGTGCCCGAGCTGTGCGAGCAGCTGCACGTGAGTCGGCGCACGCTGCAGTACTGCTTCCAGGACGTGCTGGGAATGGCGCCCGCGACCTACCTGCGCACGCTGCGGCTGAACGGCGCGCGGCGCGACCTGTGCGGGCGCGCGGCCGGCTCGGTGCAGGACGTCGCGGAGGCGTGGGGCTTCTGGCATCTGAGCCAGTTCGCGACCGATTACCGACGCCTGTTCGGCAAGCGGCCGTCGGAGACGCTGCGCGATCGCGCGTGAACGTGTCGGTATGGTGAGCCGGGCAGTCGGCGCCGCGCTCACGGCGGTGCTGGCGCCGGGCGCGCGCGGCGGCCGGTTCGACCCTTCCGCTCGCCGCCGCGTCGGCTTCGCTCAGGAGGCTGGTGCTGCCCCGTCGCGCGGGGCGGGCCACGCCAGCGCGTCCCAGTCGATGGCGCGGTACGCGGCTTCGACCGCCGCGAGATCGTCCGGCCGCTCGCTGCGATGCAGCCCGTGCAATTCGGCCGGCACGTCGAGCGCGACCGGTACGCAATACGGATAGTCGCGCACGCGCAGCACCGGCCCGATCGTCGTGAAGCACGCGATCGTCGGCACGTCGAAACCGTCGGCGAGATGCACGGCCGCCGTGTCCGGCGCGAACAGCAGGCTTGCGCCCTTGACCCACGCGATGAAGCGCGCGGTGTCGGTCGCGTCGCGGCTCACATCCACGTAAGCGGGATGCGCGATCGGGCCGAACCCCACCACCGGCAGCCCGTAACGCCGCGCGAGCCATTCCACGAACGCGACGCGCAGCGCGGGCGGCACGCTGCGCACCGCGGTGCTCGCATTCGGGCAGAACAGCACGTACGGCCGCTGCCATTCGGCCGGCAGCGCGGGGAGCGATAGCCGCGCGAGCCAGCGGTTGCGCTTTGCGGCAGCCGGCACGGCAGCCGGATCGACGCCGAGCGCGTCGAGGAAGAAATCGATCATCGGCAGCCGCGCGAACGCGGGCCAGTACAGGTGATTGCCGACGTCGATGCAGTGCGCGTCGGCGGGCAGCGCTTCGGCCGGGCACGGCAATGCGCGCGACGGCGCAACGACGTCGGCCGCGAGCGCATACAGCGCATCGACGTAGCGCGGCGCGCGCGCCGGCCGGTACAGCGTGAAGCGCAAGGCCGCATGGGCCGCACGCAGCGCGGCGACGGCCGTCAGCCCGATCACCGAATCGCCGAGCGCGACACCCATCCCGTTGATCACGTGCACGTGCCGCGTAGCGCCGTAATCGAGCCGGAACGGCCGGTGCGCGGCGTGCAGCAGGCCGAGCGCCGGCGCGGCCGCCACGTAGCCTTCGGCGCGCACGTCGCCGTATTCGAGGTCGTACGGCGCGACGAGCGTGCGGTCGGGTGCGAGCAGCGTGCCGGGGCAGGCCAGCGCGTCGTCGTGCGACAGCGCGGCGACGGGCGGCGCGGCGTGCATGTTCACCGTCGTCATGCGCCGCGCGCGCGGCGGCCCTGCTCGCGGATCTGCTCGAGCGTCGCGGCCGGCGTGCTGGCGTCCTGCGGGATGCGGATCTCGATTACCGCGGGCAGCCCGCAGGTCAGCGCGCGTTCGAGCGCGGGCGCGAAATCGGCGGTGCGCTCGACCGTCTCGCCGTGCGCGCCGAACGCACGCGCATAGGCGGCGAAATCCGGATTCGTGAGCCCCGTGCCATGCACGCGGCCCGGGTAGTTGCGCTCCTGATGCATGCGGATCGTGCCGAAATGGCCGTTGTTGACGACGATCGCGACGATGTTCAGCCCGTACTGCATCGCGGTCGCGAGCTCGTTGCCGGCCATCATGAAGCAGCCGTCGCCGGCGAGCGCGACGACGGCGCGCTGCGGATACAGCGACTTCGCGGCGAGCGCGGCCGGCAGCCCGTAGCCCATCGCGCCGCTCGTCGGCGCGAGCTGCGAACGGAAGTGTCGGTACGCGAAGTGGCGATGCAGCCAGATCGCATAGTTGCCCGCGCCGTTGGTCAGGATCGCGTCGTGCGGCAGGCGTTCGCGCAACTGCACCATCACGTCGCCGAGCTGCACGTCGCCGGGCATCGGCAGCGGCGCATGCCATTCGCGGTACGCACGGTGCGCATCGGCGGCCGCGCCGGCCCAGGCAGGCCGTTCGGGCGGTTCGAGCGCGGCCAGCGGCGCGGCGATCTCGGGCATGCCCGACACGATCGGCAGGTCGGCGGCGTACACGCGGCCGAGCTCGTCCGCGCCCTGGTGCACGTGGATCAGCGTCTGGCGCGTTTTCGGGATGTCGAGCAGCGTGTAGCCGCCGGTCGTCGCTTCGCCGAGGCGCGGCCCGATCACGAGCAGCAGGTCGGCGTCGCGGATGCGTTTCGCGAGCGCGGGGTTGATCCCGAGCCCGACGTCGCCCGCGTAGTTCGGGTGCGCGTTGTCGATCGTGTCCTGGAAGCGGAACGCGCACGCGACCGGCAATTGCCAGCGTTCGACGAAGGTGCGCAGGTTCGCGCACGCGTCGGGCGTCCAGCCGCTGCCGCCGACGATCGCGAATGGCCGTTCCGCGCGCGCGAGCCGCTCGCGCAACTCGTCGAGCTGCGCGGCCGACGGCGCGGCCGCGATGCGTTTCGCGGCCGGCACGACGGGCTGCGGCGCGCACGCGTCGGACAGCACGTCCTCGGGCAATGCGAGCACGACCGGGCCGGGCCGGCCGGACGTCGCGACGTGGAACGCATGGCTCAGGTATTCGGGGATGCGGCGCGGATCGTCGATCTGCGCGACCCATTTGGCCATCTGGCCGAACATCCGACGGTAGTCGATTTCCTGGAACGCTTCGCGGTCGAGGTGTTCGCGTGCGCACTGGCCGACGAACAGGATCATCGGCGTCGAATCCTGGAACGCGGTGTGCACGCCGATCGACGCGTGGGTCGCGCCGGGCCCGCGCGTGACGAACGCGATGCCGGGGCGGCCGGTCAGCTTGCCGACCGCTTCGGCCATGTTCGCGGCGGCCGCCTCGTGGCGGCAGACGACCGTCTGGATGCGGGCGGTGTCGTCCGCCAGCGCATCGAGCACGGCGAGGAAGCTCTCGCCCGGCACGCAGAACACGCGTTCGACGTGATTGGCGAGCAACGCATCGACGAGCAGTCGCGCACCGGTGGTGGCGCGCGGCGCGAGATCCTTGGAATGCGACATGGGCTGCCGTCTCCCTGGGTAGCGGGACGTACAGCTTACGCCGGTTGGCCGCGGGCCGGTGCGACGGCGGCTGAAAAGTGTCGGAACGCTGGGCGGTTCGGGGATTGCGTGCTGGCTTCGGTTGGCCATCCGGCCAGCTTGTGCATGCTTGCGTGACGGGAGAAAGTGAGCGCTACGGATGGCGGCCCGACGCGTGTCTCGAGCCGGAAAGTGAGTCTGCCAAATAACAATAAACTGGGATGCCGTTCAATAGTAAAATTTTAGCGAACGAGGGGAGAAGGGGCGAGAGCCATGACGACTGAAACGATCGATCAAAAGACGCTGACGGAGCTGGTCGAAGCCGGCGCGGTGCGCGCGGCCCGCGTGGTCGGTTGCGGCAACGGTTGGGCGCTCTCGGCCCGGTGCGGCGCACACGACCGTTTCCTGTCGGCCAAGCGCGGCGACGTGCGGGTGTTTCGCCGTTTTGAAACGCTGGTCGGCTTTCTGCGCGACATCGGCATCAGCCGGTTCGACGTGGACGCGTCGGCGTTCGATCCGGATGCGGCCGGCCGGGCGACCCGGCCCGATCGCGCGGCGGCGTTGAAAGCGGCACACGAGGCGGCGGCCCACGATCGCTGGTTTCGCGAGCAGGTGCAGCAGGCGCTGGACGACCCGCGTGCGTCGATTCCGGACGCCGAAGTCAGCGCCGACTTCGCGTTGCGCCGTGCGGCGTTGCGTGAGCGGCTTGCAGGCAAGCGTGGGGATGCTTCTTGACCCTCGCGTTGCACTGGAATCCGAAGGCGTACGAGGATCGCGCCGCGATCATGGACACTATCGCCGAGGACGACCCGCTGGCCGCACTCGAACTCGACGAACGGCTGGAAGAAAGGGCCGCGGCGTTACCGGCCCACGCCGAACTGTATCGGCAAGGGCGGGTGGCCGGCACGCGCGAGTTGGTGATCGCGCCGAACTATGCGGTCGTGTATCGCATCCGGCCGACCGAGGGCATCGTGGAGATCCTCCGCGTGCTGCATGCGCGACGGCAGTGGCCGTGAGGCGCGTATTCATTGCCGGCTCGTTAGCCAAGGGAAGACTGATATGTACACACATGGATTTACATCTCGGCCCGCATCGGATAATGTACATACAATGTACATCCGGTCGGAGATCGACATGCATACCACGAGGGTATTTAGGAACGGCAACTCGCAGGCTGTGCGTATTCCTGCGGACCTTGCCTATGAGCGCAGCGATATCGAACTGGAAATCGAACGCGTCGGTGACGAAATCCGCATTCGGCCGATGCGGCGGCCTTTGACTCAGGTACTGGAGAAGTTCGCGAAATTCGGGCCGGACTTCATGACAGAAGGGCGTGGCGACCACGAGCAGGCCGAACGCGAGGGTTTGTGATGCCGCGCTTCATGCTCGACACCAACATGTGCATCTATCTGATGAAAAATCAGCCGGAGCAGGTCGCGAGACGGTTTGCGCAGTGCTACACGGGCGACGTCGTCATGTCGGCGATCACCTATGCGGAGCTCGAATACGGCGTGACCGCATGCGCGAGCCCTGCCCGGGAGCGCCGCAATCTCGCCGCATTGATCGAGGATATTCCCGTCGCGCCTTTCGACGCCCCGGCAGCGCAAGCGTATGGTCCGATCCGGGAGGCGACTCGCGAGCGGAAGAAGGATCACCTCGACAAATTGATCGCCGCGCATGCGGTGTCGCTCGATGTCGTCCTCGTCACCAACAACGAGCGGGATTTCGTCAGCTATCCGGGGTTGCGACTGGAGAACTGGCTGAACGACTAGCGTCGGGCGCCATGCCCGGCGGCAATGCGGGGTATCGATCCACCCCGCGCCACCGCCGGGTCGGACATCAGCACTCGACGATGTTCACCGCCAGCCCGCCGCGCGACGTTTCCTTGTACTTGGTCTTCATGTCGGCGCCCGTCTCGCGCATCGTCTTGATCACCGAATCGAGCGACACGTAGTGGGAGCCGTCGCCGCGCAGCGCCATGCGCGCCGCGTTGACGGCCTTTACCGACGCCATCGCGTTGCGCTCGATGCACGGGATCTGCACCATCCCGCCGACCGGGTCGCAGGTCAGGCCGAGGTTGTGTTCCATCCCGATCTCGGCCGCGTTCTCGACCTGCTGCGGCGTGCCGCCGAGCACGGCCGCGAGCGCGCCGGCCGCCATCGAGCAGGCCACCCCGACTTCACCCTGGCAGCCCACTTCCGCGCCCGAAATCGATGCGTTGAGCTTGTACAGGATGCCGATCGCGGCGGCCGTCAGCAGGAAGTCGATTACGCCCTGTTCGTTCGCGCCGGGCGTGAAGCGCGTGTAGTAGTGCAGCACGGCCGGGATGATGCCGGCCGCGCCGTTGGTCGGCGCGGTGACGACGCGGCCGCCGGCCGCATTTTCCTCGTTGACCGCGATCGCGTACAGGTTGATCCAGTCGATCATCGACAGCGGGTCCTGCAGCGCGCGCTCCGGGCTGCCCGTCAACGTGCGGTACAGCTGCGGCGCGCGGCGCTTGACCTGGAACGGGCCGGGCAGGTTGCCGTCGGCGTCTGGATTGCCGATCCCGCAGCCGCGCGACACGCACGACTGCATCACGGCCCAGATCTTCAGCAGCCCGTCGCGCGTTTCTTCGTCGGTGTGCCACGCGCGCTCGTTTTCCCACATCAGCTGCGCGATCGACTTGCCGGTCGACGCGGTCAGCGCGAGCAGCTCCGCGCCGGTTCGGAACGGGTGCGTCATCTGCTCGGCCGCGCTCAGCACCTTGGTGTTCGGTGCGCCGGCCGTCACGACGAAGCCGCCGCCGACCGACAGATAGGTACGCTCGACCAGCACCGCGCCGTTCGCGTCGCTCGCGCGCAGCTTCATCCCGTTCGGATGTTCGGGCAGCGCCTGACGATAGAACGCGATGTTCTCCTTCAGCACGAACGGCACCGGATGCGTGCCGAGCAGCGCGAGTTGCTTCGTCTTGCGGACGTCTTCGAGCCGCGCGTCGATCGTGTCGGGATCGACGGTGTCGGGCGCGTCGCCGAGCAGGCCGAGCATCACGCCGCGGTCGGTGCCGTGGCCCTTGCCGGTGGCGCCCAGCGAGCCGTACAGCTCGACCTTCACGTGGGCCGTCGCGGCGAGCAGCCCGTCGCGCTCGAGGCCCTGGACGAACATCAGCGCCGCGCGCATCGGTCCGACCGTGTGCGAACTGGACGGACCGATGCCGATCTTGAAGAGGTCAAACACGCTGACTGCCATTTCGATACCTGCCTTGCTGTAAGAATGGTGCTAGCGCGCCTGCAATGGCAGGCACGCGGCGAGCCATGCGGGCGGCGTTGGGGAAAGCTGCTGCGCGACGCGGGCATAGCGCCCGTCGAGCCGCGCGGCCAGATGAAAGAGTTCGGTGGCGTTTTTCGGGTCCCACTGCCCCGTGTAGCCCGGCAAGCCGGCCTCGCGGCGCTTCGCGTCGAACGGCACCGGCGAATTCACGAATTCCTCGTGGGTTTTCTCGCCGAGCGCGTACGGCACGAGCCAGTCGAGCGCGGCCGCGAGCGTCGCGCCGTTCGCGCCGCGCTCGCGCAGCCAGTTGCGGTTGAAGCGGCGCGCGGCGAGCGCGGCCGTCACCAGCGGCTGCAGATCGTAGACCGCGTAATGCAGCGCATCGCGTTCCTCGAAATCCCAGGTCTTGCCGTCCGGGCCGATGTTGTCGGCGAGATGCTCGACGAACAGCCGCTGCGCGGCGTTCATCATCTTGCGGTCGCCGAGCGTGAACGCGGACAGCGCGATCAGCTTGATCCGGTGGCTCTGCCAGTTGTTGCGCCAGGTGCCGGTGAGCGGGCGCTTCTGCGCGTCGACCTGCGCGACGTAGCCGGCGCCGAGCTTCGCGATGAACGCGGCGGTCGCGTTGCGCGTCTTCACCGGCAGCGCGCTCGCGGTCATGTCGTACGCGACGATCAGGCTGTCGAAGCGCGTCTCGTCGATCGGGTTGAAGCTCGGCTGGTAGGTCGAAACCCACGCGGACAGGAAGCGGTCGACGAGTTGCAGGTAGCGCGGCGCGTTCGTCACGCGCCACGCGAGCGCCGCATCGCGCATCAGGTCCATGTCCTTGAGCGCGGCTTCGCTCTGGTCGTAGATGCCTTCATGCGGCAGCGTGCCCTCGGTGTGCACGCGCGCCATGGCCTTCGGCTGCTCGCCGATGCGCGCGTCGACGCTGCGAATCAGCGCCTGCACGCCCGGCTCGGCGTGCGTCGTCTCGCTCGACTGCAGCGCCGGCGCCGCGCAGAAATTCATCGCGGCGAGCGCATTGCCGGACACGCCGAGGCCGGCGGCGGCGAGCGACAGCGATGCGACGAGCATCGGCACGTAGCGGCCTGCGCGCGGGCGCGGCCGCCGCGCCGTTGCACCCTGGCCCGGAAACATCGGACGCACCATGCGGAACTCCTTCATTGGCTGGATCGCGTGTGATGTTAGCCGGATTGGCGGGTGAGCGTGAAACGGTTGGCCGGGCGGCGAACGTAAAAACCGCACGCAACCGGCGGCTGCGTGCGGTGGGGTCACGGTCGGACGCTCCGGCGCGAGACGGGCGTTATGCGTAATCCGACATCGGCACGCACGAGCAGAACAGGTTGCGGTCGCCGTACGCGTTGTCCGCGCGGCCGACCGGCGGCCAGTACTTGTTCGTGCCGAGCGACGCGACCGGGTACGCAGCCTGCTCGCGCGAGTACGCGTGCGGCCATTCGTTCGCGGTGACGACGGCCGCCGTGTGCGGCGCGTGGCGCAGCGGGTTGTCCTCGCGATCGGCGCGGCCTTCCTCGACCGCGCGGATTTCCTCGCGGATCGCGATCATCGCGGCGATGAAGCGGTCGAGTTCTTCCTGCGATTCCGATTCGGTCGGCTCGACCATCAGCGTGCCAGGCACCGGGAAGCTCATCGTCGGCGCGTGGAAGCCGTAGTCCATCAGGCGCTTCGCGACGTCGTCGACGCTGATGCCGCTCGTTTCCTTGATCGGACGCAGGTCGAGAATGCACTCGTGCGCGACCAGCCCGCCCGGGCCCGAATACAGCACCGGATAGTGCGGCGCGAGGCGCTTCGCGATGTAGTTCGCGTTGAGGATCGCGGTTTCGGTCGCGGCGGTCAGGTTCTTCGCGCCCATCATCGCGATGTACATCCACGAGATCGGCAGGATCGACGCCGAGCCGTACGGCGCGGCCGACACCGCGCCGATGCCGTCTTCCGCGCGGGCGTAGCCGGTCGAGCGCTGGTTCGGCAGGAACTGCGCGAGGTGCGCGCCGACCGCGACCGGGCCGACGCCCGGGCCGCCGCCGCCGTGCGGGATGCAGAAGGTCTTGTGCAGGTTCAGGTGCGACACGTCGCCGCCGAACTGCCCGGGCGCGGTCAGGCCGACCATCGCATTCATGTTCGCGCCGTCGACGTACACCTGGCCGCCGTGCGCGTGGACGATCTCGCAGATCTCGCGGACGTTCTGCTCGAACACGCCGTGCGTCGACGGATACGTGATCATGATCGCCGCGAGATTCGCCGCATGCTGCTCGGCCTTCGCCTTCAGGTCGGCGATGTCGACGTTGCCCTGCGCGTCGCACGCGACGACCACGACCTTCATGCCCGCCATGTGCGCGGACGCCGGGTTCGTGCCGTGCGCGGATGCCGGGATCAGGCACACGTCGCGATGGCCTTCGCCGCGCGATGCGTGGTACGCGTGGATGATCAACAGGCCCGCGTATTCGCCCTGCGAGCCTGCGTTCGGTTGTAGCGACACGGCCGCGTAGCCGGTGGCCGCGACGAGCATCTGTTCGAGCTGGTCGATCATCTCGCGGTAGCCGACGGTCTGCTCGGCCGGTGCGAACGGATGGATGCCGCCGAACTCGGGCCACGTGACCGGCAGCATTTCGGACGTCGCGTTCAGCTTCATCGTGCACGAGCCGAGCGGGATCATCGAGCGGTCGAGCGCGAGATCCTTGTCCGACAGGCTGCGCAGGTAGCGCAGCATTTCGGTTTCGGAATGGTGGCGGTTGAACACGTGGTGCGTCAGGTACGCGCTCGTGCGCTCGAGGCCGGCCGGCAGCGCGGCGACGCCGCCGAGGCCCGCGTCCAGCGCATCGACGGCCGGCGCGGTGCCGCCCGCGGCCTGCGCGAACACGTCGAGGAGATCGGCGAGGTCGTCGCGCGTCGTCGTTTCGTCGACCGATACGCCGACTTGCGTGTCGCTCACGCGGCGCAGGTTGATGCGCTTCGCGTTCGCGAATGCGTGAATCTGCGCGGTGCGCGCGCCGGTGTCGATCGTCACTGTGTCGAAGAACGTGTCGTTGACGGTCGCGAAGCCGAGCTGCTTCACGCCGGCGGCGAACAGCGCCGCGATGCGGTTCACGCGCAGCGCGATCGTCTTCAGGCCGTGCGGGCCGTGGTAGACCGCGTACATGCTGGCCATGATCGCGAGCAGCGCCTGCGCGGTACACACGTTCGACGTCGCCTTCTCGCGGCGGATGTGCTGTTCGCGCGTCTGCAGCGCGAGGCGCAGCGCGGGCTTGCCCTGCGCGTCGACCGTCACGCCGACGAGGCGGCCCGGCATCTGGCGCTTGAATTCGTCGCGCACGGCCATGTAGGCGGCGTGCGGGCCGCCGAAGCCCATCGGCACGCCGAAGCGCTGCGTGTTGCCGATCGCGACGTCGGCGCCCCATTCGCCGGGCGGCGTCAGCACGGTCAGCGCGAGCAGGTCGGCCGCGACGACCACGTGGCCGCCGGCCGCGTGGATCGCTTCGGTGAGCGCGCGGTAGTCGCGCACGTCGCCGTTCACGCCCGGGTACTGCAGCAGCACGCCGAATGCGTTCGCTTGAGCTGCTTCGGCGGCCGGGCCCGTCTTCACTTCGATGCCGATCGGCAGCGCGCGCGTGCGGATCACTTCGAGGGTTTGCGGCAGCACGTCGTCGGCGACGTAGAACACGTTCGACTTCGGCTTGCCGGTGCGCTGCAGCAGCGTCATCGCTTCGGCCGCGGCGGTGGCTTCGTCGAGCAGCGATGCGTTCGAGATCGCGAGGCCCGTCAGGTCGGCGACCATCTGCTGGAAGTTCAGGAGCGCCTCGAGGCGGCCCTGGGAAATTTCGGGCTGGTACGGCGTGTAGGCCGTGTACCACGCCGGGTTTTCGAGCACGTTGCGCAGGATCACGGCCGGCGTATGCGTGTCGTGATAACCCTGGCCGATATACGAGCGGAACACCTGGTTCTTGTCCGCGAGCGCACGCAGCGCGGCGAGCGCTTCGGCCTCGCTCTTCGGCTGCGCGAACGGGCCGAGCGGCAGCGTTTCGGCGCGGCGGATCGAGGCCGGGATCACGGCGTCGATCAGCGCGGCGCGCGACGCGAAGCCGAGCGTGTCGAGCATGGCCTGCTGGCTGGCGGCGTCGGGGCCGATGTGGCGTTCGGCGAACGCGTCGTGCGTTTCGAGCGCGGCGAGCGAGAGGGGCGTGCGGTTCATCAGGCGGTCCGGGTGTTCGAGCTTCATGGCGTGACTCTGGTCCCGCGCGGGCCGGCTGCCCGGCCGCACGCGGTTCGGGTAAGGAAAATTAGTCGATCAGCTTGCTGTACGCGTCGGCGTCGATCAGCTTGTCGGTCGATGCGCCGTCCGCGAGCTTGATCTTGAACAGCCACACGCCGTATGCGTCGCCGTTCACTTCTTCCGGCGCATCGGTGGCGGCTTCGTTGACGGCGACGATCTCGCCGGATACCGGCGAGTAGATGTCGGAGGCCGCCTTCACCGATTCGACGACGCCGACGGCGTCGCCCGCGCTTACCGACTTGCCGACTTCGGGCAGCTCGAGGAAGACGATGTCGCCGAGCGTGCTCTGCGCGTGATCGGTGATGCCGACCGTCAGCGTGCCGTCTGCCTCGGTGCGGATCCACTCGTGTTCGTCGGTGTACTTCAGATCGGCCGGGACGTTGCTCATCGGATGCTCCTGGATAAAAGGGTGTGTTCGTTTTGCTGGCGCGCCGCCATGGTGCGCCGGATGGGGTTGCGCCGGGCGCCATCTCCCGGCTGGCCGGGAGGCGGCCCGGCCGCCTCCCGGTCGTTACGCAGCGAGGACCTTGCCGTTGCGCACGAACGGCAGTTTTACCACGCGCGCGGGAAGATTCTTGTCTCGAATTTGCACCTGGACGATGTCGCCGATCTGGACGGCCGTCGGCACGCGCGCGAACGCGATCGATTCCTGCATCGACGGCGAGAACGTGCCGCTCGTGATCTCGCCTTCGCCGTGCGGCGTGACGACCTTCTGGTGCGCGCGCAGCACGCCGCCCGCCTTGCCGTTTTCCTTCTGCAGGATCAGGCCGACGAACGCGGCGCGCGTGCCGTTGGCTTCCAGCGCGGCGCGGCCGACGAAGTCGCGCGGCGCGGTGAGGTCGACCGTCCACGCGAGGCCCGCGTCGAGCGGGGAGACGGTGTCGTCCATGTCCTGGCCGTACAGGTTCATGCCGGCCTCGAGGCGCAGCGTGTCGCGCGCGCCGAGCCCGCACGGCCGCACGCCGTTTTGCTGCAGCGCATCCCACAGCGCGACGACGTGCACGGCCGGGACGATCACTTCGAAGCCGTCTTCGCCGGTGTAGCCGGTGCGCGCGACGGTGAGATCGCCGAACGGCGTGCCGGCGACCTGCGCGGCGTTGAACGGCTTGAGCTCGCTGGTGGCGGCGCGGGCCGACGGCACCGTCGCCCAGACCTTTTCGCGGGCGTTCGGACCCTGCACGGCGACGATCGCGAAATCGCGGCGCGGCGCGATCGTCAGGCCGTAGCCGCCTTGCTCGTTCAGCTGGTTGAACCACGCGATGTCTTTCTCGGCGGTGCCGGCGTTGACGACCACGCGGAAGAATTCTTCGGTGAAGTAGTAGACGATCAGATCGTCGATGACGCCACCCTGCGGGTTGAGCAGGCACGAGTAGAGCGCCTTGCCGGGCGTCTTGAGCTTGCCGACGTGGTTCGCGATCGCATGCTCGAAGAATGCGCGCACGCGGCTGCCGGTGAAATCGACGACGCACATGTGCGACACGTCGAACATGCCGGCGTCGGTGCGCACGGCTGCGTGTTCTTCGATCTGCGAGCCGTAGTTGACGGGCATGTCCCAGCCGCCGAAGTCGACCATGCGGGCATTGAGCGCGCGGTGCGCGGCGTTGAGCGGGGTGTGATTCAGTGCAGTCATCGAGGCCTCAGGCAAGGCGCTTGCGCGCGGATCAGAACGGCCATGTGCCGACCGCCGCAGCCGATGGCCTCGAGCGATCCGGTACATGCCCCTCTGTCCTCGATACCTGAGAGATTGCGCTGCGGGCAAAGCCCGGCGAACGCGCGCCCCTTCGGTGGGCAGCTTGCCCGCGCAGCCAATGCGCTGCGGGCTACTGCCGCTCTCCAGAGTGCGGGGAGTGTCGTGCGCGCAGTGCGCGGACGCGGTTCCCCGACGCGGTCGGTCCTTTTGCCTGAGAGTTTGCGGGTGTGCCCCTTCGGCGGCGCAACCGGTATCGGAACGACCCGGTCACACGCTCTCCCGACGCGTGCGGGCGACTGTACGCGAGCGGGTCGGCATTGTCAATTTGAGCAAAAGAATGTCGCTTCGCGACAAGCGGCGGCGGCCGGCGCCGCCGCTTTTCTCCGCTCCGGCGGGCGCCGGCGCGTTACTCGCCGATCGCGCGTGCGGCCGTGTCGAGTTCCTGGTTCAGCACCCGCTGCTCGTCGCCGGACAGGCCGCCGTTGTGCTGGGCCGACATGTCGTTCGCTTCCTGGCGGATCACGTCGAGGCGGTGGTGCAACTGCGCGCCGTACGGCGGCGGGTAGTAGCCGCCGTTCACGCGCGCGTCGATCCGGCGATGCAGATTGTCGATCCGGCCCTGGACCTCCTGCATGCGGTCGTTCGCGACGACCTGCGGATTCGGTCGCGGCGGCGGAGGCGCCTGCCGGACCGGCCGCTGCGGTTGCACGACACACGCCGCGAGCGAGGAAACCAGGACGCAGCATGCCGCTGCGCGAATCAACCGTTGCATCACATTCTCCTGACGGATAAGTGTCGAATCGACTTTTTGAGAAACGCGTCAGACCGGACGACCGCTGACTTTCGTTCCCGCACCATTTGTAACGGAATGTTGGGACCGTGCCGGCGGGCCGATTGGCGGCTGACGCAGCGCCGCCGCCGGCGCGTGGCGGCGTGGCGCGATGGGCGGCCGGGCCGGCAGCGACCCGGCCGGCGGCCATCAGACGGTACGGCGCACGAACGGCACCCGGCGGCCGTCGTGTTCGCTCTGCGCGGCGAGCTCGATGATCGTCATCACGTCGACCGCGTCCTGCGCTGTGACCGGGAACGGCGCGCCGTCGCGGATCGACGCGGCGAGCGCGCGGTAGAACTCCGCGTACTGGCCGTCGAGCGTCGGCACCGGACGTTCGACTTCGAGGTCGCCGTCGAGCACGCGCAGCAGGCCGGGCGGGTTGCCGCCGCCGAATTCGACGTCGTCGGCGGTGAGACCGGCCTTGAGCTGGTCTTCCTGCGTGTCGAGCCCGAACTTCTGATAGCTGCCGCGCGTGCCGTGCAGCGTGAAGCGCGCGGGTTCGATCGCCGACAGCGCGCTTGCATGCAGCGCGACGTCCTTGTCCGGATAGCCGAGCAGCAGGTGCACGAAATCGGGCGCCGTGCCGTTGTCGCGGCGCGTCTTGACGGTGGCGCTCACCGTTTCCGGCGTGCCGAACAGCGCGAGCGCCTGGTCGATCAGGTGCGGGCCGAGGTCGAGCAGCAGGCCGCCGCCGCGGGCCGGCTCCTCGCGCCAGCGCGGGCGCGGCGTCGGCCGGAAGCGGTCGAAGTGCGACGCGAAGTAGGTGACGCGGCCCAACTCGCCCGATTCGACGACGCGACGCACGGTGAGGAAATCGCCGTCCCAGCGGCGGTTGTGGAACGGCGCGAACAGCCGGCTGCGCGCGTTCGCGAGCCGTGCGAGCGCGAGCGCCTCGTCGGCGGTGAGCGTGACCGGCTTGTCGACGACCACGTGGCGGCCCGCTTCGAGCACCTGGCGTGCGAGCGTGAAGTGCGTGTCGTTCGGCGTAGCGATCACCACGCATTCGATATCGTCGAGGCCGAGCAGCGTGTCGAGGTCGGGGACGATGCGCGCGCCCGGATACGCGGCGTGCGCGCGATCGGACTGACCCGTCGCGATCGCGGCGACTTCAGTGCGGCCGCTCGTGGCGATCACGGGCGCGTGGAACGTCGCGCCGGCGAAACCGAAACCCATCAAACCAATCCTGAGCAATGACGACATGGCAATTCCTGGCTGCGAAGGAAACTAAAGGATGGCGCGCCGGAGCGGCGGCGCGGAGACGACCGGCTATTTTGGCATGGCGCCGCCGCTTGCACAGACGCGTCGGGCGAAACGCGCGATGTGATGCGGCAACTGCGCAAGGAATGCCGGCATTTTGCGCGAGATCGGGTGCCGGGCAGCGCGACTGCCTGGCGTTCGGCTCTCGCCGCTCGGCTTTCGGCTTGGCTCTGCTCGGTTCGCGGCTCTCCGCGTGGCGTGACATGGCGCGCGCCGCGCGGCGAGCCGTGGCGGCCAACCGGCCCGTAGCGTGCCGCGTCATGCGCCCACCCGCTGCCGCACGGCGGCCGCGACCTGCGCGGCCCACACGGCGCAAGCCGATGCGCCGGGATGGAAGCCGTCGGCGGCCATCAGGTGACGTTCGAGCGGCAGGTCGACCCGCAGGAACGTGCAGTCCGGCTGCGTGCCGGCCCAGCCTGCGAGCACCGCGTTGAGCCGCCTCGCGCGCAGGCCGAGATACCACGCGAGCGGTTGCGGCAGCGCCGGGAAGCGCTCCATCGGCGGCACCGCCGACAGGATCGCGTGCCCGACCTGGAAGCGCGTGGCGAGCAGCCGGACCAGCTCGGCCTGCTGCGCGAGCCAGCGTGCGGGCGGCACGCCGCCCGTCACGTCGTTGACGCCGAGCGACGTGACGGCCACGTCGAACGGCTCGGCCGGCTCGGCGGCGAGCCAGTCGACCAGCTCCCGCGTGGTCAGGCCGGTGCGCGCGAGCAGTTTCCAGCGCACGCGGTGCGTGACCGCCAGCGCGTTCGCCAGTTGCCCGGCGAGCGCATCGTGCTGCGTCGCGACGCCGACGCCCGCGGCGGCCGAATCGCCGACCACCAGCACGCGCAGCGGCGGGCCGTCACCGGCCACGCCGTCGCGCGGGCCGGCCGCCTCGGGCAGCCGCGGCGTGACGCGGCGCACGTAGCGCCCCTGCACGAACAGCAGCGGGCCGAGGGCGGCGGTGGCGAACGGGTATCCCATGAGTCGATCCGGTGACGGTTCAGGCAAATTGAAGCGGGCCGGCGCGGGTGGCGCCGGGGGAGTGCATATTGTGTCCGATCCCGGCGCGGACGGGGCCAGATTGGCCGAGCGGACAGGCACGACCCCGCCGAACGGACAGGGGGCGCCTGCCCGGCAAGCCTGCCCGCGCCCGTCCGGCCGCGCGCCCGAAATACGCCCCGCCGACGTGTTAACATGCGCGTCCTGCCTGCGTGTCCGCCTGCTTCACCAGCCTGTCGCGCACGGCATCCTCCCGGCCCTCCGCCGTCAACCAGCAACACCATCCGCCATCATGTCCGCAGGCCTGAATCCCGCTCAGAATGAAGCGGTGCGCTATCTCGACGGTCCCTGTCTCGTGCTCGCCGGCGCGGGCAGCGGCAAGACTCGCGTGATCACGCAGAAGATCGCGCACCTGATCGAAGCGAAAGGCTTCGAGCCGCGCCATATCGCCGCCGTCACGTTCACGAACAAGGCTGCCGCCGAAATGCGCGAGCGCGTGTCGAAGCTGCTGGAAGGCAAGACGCTCACCACGCCCGGCAAGGAAGGCCGCAAGGTGCCCGTCAACCAGCTCACCGTCTGCACGTTCCACTCGCTGGGCGTGCAGATCCTGCGCCAGGAGGCCGAGCACGTCGGGCTGAAGCCGCAGTTCTCGATCATGGATTCCGACGACTGCTTCGGGATGATCCAGGAGCAGCTCGGCACGACCGACAAGGGGCTGATCCGCAAGATCCAGAGCATCATCTCGCTGTGGAAGAACGGCCTGATCATGCCCGACGAGGCGATGGCGATCGCGGCCAACGAGGACGAGCACCAGGCCGCGCTGGTCTACCGCAACTACGTGGCGACGCTGCACGCGTACCAGGCGGTCGACTTCGACGACCTGATCCGCCTGCCTGCCGAGCTGTTCGCGAAGAACGAGCCGGTGCGCGACCGCTGGCAGAACAAGCTGCGCTACCTGCTGATCGACGAGTACCAGGACACCAATGCGTGCCAGTACGAGCTGCTGAAGCAGCTCGCGGGCCCGCGCGCCGCGTTCACGGCGGTCGGCGACGACGACCAGGCGATCTACGGCTGGCGCGGCGCAACGCTCGAGAACCTCGCGCAGCTCGGCAAGGATTTCCCGAAGCTGCACGTGATCAAGCTCGAGCAGAACTACCGGTCGACGGTGCGGATCCTGACCGCCGCGAACAACGTGATCGCGAACAACCCGAAGCTGTTCGAGAAGAAGCTGTGGTCCGAGCACGGGATGGGCGACTCGATCACCGTCACGGCGTGCAACGACGAGGAGCACGAGGCCGAATCGGTCGTGTTCCGGCTGTCCGCGCACAAGTTCGAGCGGCGCGCGCAGTTCCGCGACTACGCGATCCTGTATCGCGGCAACTTCCAGGCGCGCATCTTCGAACAGGTGCTGCGGCGCGAGCGGATCCCGTACGTGCTGTCGGGCGGCCAGTCGTTCTTCGACAAGGCCGAGATCAAGGATCTGTGCGCGTACCTGCGGCTGATCGCGAACGCCGACGACGATCCCGCGTTCATCCGCGCCGTCACCACGCCGCGCCGCGGCATCGGCAACACGACGCTCGAGGCGCTCGGCTCGTTCGCGGGGCAGGCGAAGGTGTCGCTGTTCGAGGCCGTGTACATGGGCGGGATCGAGGCGCGGCTGTCGGCGCGCCAGGTCGAGCCGCTGCGGATGTTCTGCGACTTCATCCAGCGCCTGACCGAGCGCGCGGACAAGGAGCCCGCGACCGTCGTGCTCGACGACATGATGGAGGCGATCCACTACGAGGCGTACCTGTACGACGCGTTCGACGAGCGGCAGGCGCAGTCGAAGTGGCAGAACGTGCTCGAATTCCTCGAATGGCTGAAGCGCAAGGGCACGAAGCCCGAGACGGAGGCCGTCGACGGCGAGGCCGACGGTTTCCACAACGCGGACGGCCTCGCCGATACGGGCAAGAACCTGCTCGGCCTGATCCAGACCGTCGCGCTGATGTCGATGCTCGAAGGCAAGGACGAGGACCCGGACGCCGTGCGGCTGTCGACCGTCCATGCGTCGAAGGGGCTCGAGTATCCGCACGTGTTCCTGGTCGGCGTCGAGGAAGGCATCATGCCGCACCGAGGCGGCAGCGACGACGACGGCCCGATCGACAACGAACGGATCGAGGAGGAGCGCAGGCTGATGTACGTCGCGATCACCCGCGCGCAGCGCAGCCTGCACCTGAACTGGTGCAAGAAGCGCAAGCGGGCGCGCGAGACGGTCGTGTGCGAACCGTCGCGCTTCATCCCGGAGATGGGGCTCGACGAAGCGCCGCCGCCGACGCCTGAAGAAGCGCCGATGTCGCCGAAGGACCGGCTTGCGAGCCTGAAGGCGTTGCTGCAGAAGTGATGGGTGCGGCGCTGCCTTAGTCACGGCGCGATGAACCGGCGACACCAAAACGAAACCCCCGCGATGCAAAGGCGTCGCGGGGGTTTTTTACGGATGGCCGTACGGGCGCGTTACTTCGACGCGTTGACCATGTAGTCGACGGCCGCCTTCACGTCGGCATCCGACGCGTTCGACCCGCCCTTCGGCGGCATCGCGCCCTTGCCGTGCAGCGCGTAGTTGTAGACCGTATCCATCGATTCCTTCAGGCGCGGCGCCCAGTCTGCCTTGTTGCCGAACTTCGGTGCGCCGAGCACGCCGGCTGCATGGCAGGCCTGGCAGGTCGACGCGTACAGCGCCTTGCCGGCCATTGCTGCATCGGCGCCCGCCGGGGCTGCTGCGGGCTTTTCGCCGGCCTTCGGGATCGCGGCGATCGCGGCCATGGCCGCGGCGGCCTGCGCGTTCGATGCGTCGGCGCCCGACGCGGGTGCGCCGCTGGCGGGCTGCGCCGCGTTGGCGGCCGGCGCGGCCGGTTCGGGGAAGTTCGCGCCGTCGTTGTTGGCCATGTAGACGATCGCGCGGGCGATTTCATAGTCGCTGACGTCGTCGGGGCTCGTGCCGCCGCGCGCCGGCATCGCGCCCTTGCCCGCGAGGGCCGTCTTCAGCAGCGTGTCGAAGCCTTGCGAGATGCGCGGCGCCCAGTCGTCCTTGTTGCCGAATTTCGGCGCGCCGGCGGCGCCGGTGCCGTGGCAGGTCACGCAGACGGCCTTGTAGACTTCCTCGCCGGTCTTGTACGTGCGGGGCGCGTTGGCGTCCTTCACGTCGACCTTCGCGATCGGCGCGATACGGGCGGCGACCTGCTGGTCGGATAGCGCGTCGGTGCCGGCGCCGGAACGGAATGCATGGTTCGCGTAATTGGCGAACAGGACGATCAGGACGATCGGAATCGCGAACGACGCGATGATGACGGCAATCAGCTGCCCGGGGGTTTTGACGGGAGATTCGTGGGGTGCTTCGCTCATGCTTGCCTCGTCTCCATGAATAGGAATTGTGAGCGCGGTGCAACGGCAAAATGGCAGTCCAATGAAGCACGGACGATTATAGACGGAACGTTTACATCACGGCGAGCGGCGCGATGGCGCGTGTTTACCCGCACGCAGGGCCGTCCGGCGGCGATTCGGCGGGCAAGGTGGACGCGTCTTGGGAAACCGGGTATCCTTGCCGTCTTGCCAATCGTGGGCGGCCTGTATATGGGGTCGCTTCGCTGTCTCACGCGCCCGTAGCTCAATGGATAGAGTACTGCCCTCCGAAGGCAGGGGTTGCTGGTTCGATCCCAGCCGGGCGCGCCAAAAAATGCCGTAAATACAAGGTCTTAAAATCGCGGTTCGAAGTTGTTCTGCGGCCGTACGGAAATTGTACGGAAAACCCCTCTGCATACCATCTTTCGAGCAGGCCGGCCTCCGCTACTTTTCTCTCGTCGCCGTCCCGGTGGCTGCCAGCACGGTGAGCGCACTCAGACTCGGACCTAAACGTTGCAATGACGAGGCTGATGTCGCTACATCAGCAGAGCCTGTCCAATAAGCGAGTGACGCGTATCATTCCGGCGTCCCTTAGAGCAAGGTGCCGTCGCGATCTTGGCGCGGGCAACACGATCATTGATTCCATCGGACGGGTAGAAGAAGTCGCATGAACACCGTATACCGACCGCCGCGTCGCGAGCGCGATCTCAAATGGTATTTCGACATCACGCTCTCAAACATTGGCAACTGCTACATGCACCTCAAACCGGGAACCGGTGGGGAGGAATTTGTTAGCCAGATCCTGACGCCTGTCGCCGTGAACGACGATCCGTCCATCGAGGAGCCGATTGAAATTGTCATGTCTTGCGCGAGCGCAGAGGACCGGGCCAAAGGGCCAGATTGGGTAGCGCAAACGCCGTACGGTCTGTTGATTTGCACGGAATCCTGACCCACCCTACGCAGTAATTTGCATCGAATATTGACCCACGTAGAACACTGACCTGCTCGGCAACGGGCAGGGGAACGGAGTGATCGACGTGGC
>NZ_CADFEH010000023.1:0-132287 GCF_902833155.1 Burkholderia sp. BCC1047
CTGGGTTCCTGGAAGGTTGGGTGTTTGGCGACTTCCAGTCTCCCAGACTCAGTCCGGATGAACCATCGATACAACCTATTGAAGCTTCACAGCTAGCCTTGGTTGCGGAATCAAGGATCGCAGAAAGAGACCTGAACGTCGGTTGCGACCGTAAAGCTTTCGTGATTCGCCATTTCCATACCCCGGTCCCAGGTCAGCGATTTATATCGTTTCGGCGGTAATTCGCTGGCATGTCGTATCAACGTGTTAACCGCGGCTTCGGCATCCTTGCCGGCTACTTTAACCGGCATCACAAACCGGTTTTGGCGTTCGACGACGATCGAAATCCGGCCGCTTGCGTTGCCCAACAGCAAGTCGCCTTTCCGGTGTTTGGGTATTGCGCGATCCTTTGCCGTGGCGGGGCGTTCACTGATCCTTCTTCGACTGCTGACGAGCCATGCTTCAGCGCGTTCCGAGGACCTCGGATCGATGGCTTCATTACAATTTGCAAACAGTATCAAATGCCGTTGTGCTGCAGGTTCTCGCGTTGATTTTGCGCGACGGTCCTGCTACAGTCTCGCCGAAACAATGCGCCGGATAAGTTAAGCTGGTTGGCAGTGCGATCGTATTGTGCTCACTGATGTGATTGCTTGTCTTATCGGACGTATGGGGCTCGGGAGCCCATAAATCGATGTCTCCTCCGTTGAGGCCGATATACACGACAGCGCGCTCGGCGAAAGCGGGGTGTGACAGCGCACTGGCGAGCAGCACAATAGAAAAATTACCCTCAGCGAAGTAATCTCAAAGAGAACAAAAAAATGGCCGATTTGCATTGGACCATGCCAATCGCCAGATGGACGTCGATTTCGACCGCGGGGGTGCCGGGCGTCGAAGCCCTCGATCCGATGGTGCGACGTCGCTTGAGCCGGCTGTCGCGTCTCGCGCTTCAGGTCGCCTACGACTGTGTCGGGACGGAAAATCCGGTGCGTGTGGTATTCGCATCGCGTCACGGCGAACTGGTGCGTACCAGCGGCATTCTCACCGCCATTGGCGCCGCGGAACCTGTCTCGCCGACGGCCTTCAGTCTTTCGGTCCTCAATGCCGTTACAGGCATATTCGGAATCGCCCGGCGTGACCGGTCCGCCGCGACCGCGGTCGCGGCCGGGCATGAAACGCTCGGTTACGCGCTGCTCGAAGCTTATTCCCAATACGAAACGTCGCCGGCATCGCCGGTGTTGCTCGTCTATGCGCACGAGCCGGCCGATCCCGTCTACGGCGACGTCGATGACGACACGGAGAGCGTGGGGCTGGCGATTCTGCTCGATGCCGGCGAGCCGGCCGGTCATCTGGTCTGTGAAGTGGCGGAGGATGGCCCGAGTGAGGCGGGGGCGACCGGCGATGCGGCCGGTACGCAGAGCGCGGCGGTGCTGCGTTGTCTGTCGGCGCGCACGACGGCGTCGTGGCGCGGTCAGCACGCATCGTGGCGATGGAGCTGGCATGATCGCGCGGCTTGACTACGGCTGGCGCCTGTTCGCGACTGGCGCGAGCCTGGTTTTTTTTGCGCTGTGCGGATCGGTGTTCTCGTTGCTGGCAATCGTCGTCGGCGGGGTATGGCCGCACCGGCGCTCGCGTCAGCGCGGCGTGACACTTGTTATCCATTATTTCTTCCGTGCGCTGGTTGCATTACTGCAGCGTATCGGCGTGATGAGGCTCGAGCTGAGCGGCGTCGAGCGCCTTGCAAAAGGCGGCCCGGCAATCGTTGTCGCCAATCACCCGACCTGGCTCGACGTCATGGTGCTGCTGTCGTTGACGCCGAAGGCATGCTGCGTCGTCAAGCGCGGTCACTGGGGCAACCCGTGTTTCTGGGGCATCGTCCGTGCAGCCGAGTACGTAAGCAATGCAGACGCCACCGATCTCGTCGAGGCCGGAGCGAGGCAACTGGCGGCGGGCTACACGATGATCATCTTTCCGGAAGGGACGCGCAGCCCAGGGGGCGATCGCCTGCATGCGTTCTCGCGCGGCTTCGCGCATATGGCGCTGCAGTCGCGCACGCGGATCCAGCCGGTTCTGATCGATTGCGATCCGCCGGTATTTACCAAGACGCTTCGCTGGTATCACGTGCCGTCTCGTGCGTTTCGCATGCGCATCGACGTGCTGGAGCCGATGGATCCGAACCGGCTGGCGCCGAGCGTGGCGCCGCCGTCGATTGCCGCTCGCAGCATTGCCCGCGAGGTGGAAGTACACATTACTCAACGCCTGTTTCAGCATGGATACTTTAAAACTGCAAATTAAGCAGCTTCTGATCGAGATGCTCGATCTTAGCGATATGACGGTCGACGAAATCGACGACGACGCGCCGCTATTCTCGACCGACGGGATCGGGCTCGATTCCGTTGATGCACTGGAAGTCGGCATCATGCTGCGCAAGAAGTTTCAATTGACGATCGCGGCGAACGACGAGCGCACGAAAGCGCATTTCCGGTCGATCAA
Source organism: Burkholderia sp. BCC1047 (assembly GCF_902833155.1). NCBI lineage: Bacteria > Pseudomonadati > Pseudomonadota > Betaproteobacteria > Burkholderiales > Burkholderiaceae > Burkholderia > Burkholderia sp. BCC1047. The sequence goes on from NZ_CADFEH010000023.1 coordinate 2,470, forward strand.
CACGCTGGCGGCCTTCATTGCCGATCAGCAGTCTCATCACGCATCGCAAGAAGCCGTGCTGGAAAAAGGGGCCCACTCGTGACCGACGCTGAAATCCTGGAGCGCATCCGCGCGATCTTTCATGAGAATTTCGCGATCGAGCCCGAGCGCGTGACGCCCGATACGCACCTGTTCGAGGAACTCGACCTGGACAGCATCGACGCAGTCGATCTGGCCATCAAGCTTCAGGAAATGACGGGCAAGCGCATCAAGCCCGAAGAGTTCAAGTCGGTTCGGACCGTCGGTGACGTCGTTGCCGCCGTTCACGCGCTGCTCGCGCGGGCGTGACGATAGCGGTGACGGGCATGCGGGCGACTACAGGCACGATCCTGCCGCGCTGGTCAGCGGTCGCTGCCAGGGTGGCGCTGGTCATGGCCTATCCGCTCGTCATCCTGTTTGCGTGGCAAAGCATGTCGCCGCGTTACGTCGGTTGCCTGCTGGTTGCGTTGCTGTGGCTGCAGCGCACGATCGGCAAGGGCCCGCTGGCGCAGGCGCTCAAACGGCTCACGACGCTCGACTGGTGCGTGGCCGGTGCATTGACCGCGTTGTCGGTCGCGATTGCCGTGACCGATAGCGAGCGACTTCTTCATCTTTATCCCGCATGCGTGAGTGCCGGTTTGCTGGTCGCGTTCGGCGCCACCCTGCGGCACGGTCCGCCAATGATCGAAAAATTCGCACGACTGACCTATCCCGAGCCCGGCCCGGCAATCGTCCGGTATACGCGGCGCGTCACCCAGGCGTGGTGCGCGTTCTTCATCGTCAACGGCGGTTTTTCGGTTTATACGGCGCTGTACTGGAGCCGTGAATCATGGGCGCTCTACAACGGGCTGATCGCGTACGTGCTGATCGGGATGCTGCTTGCGGGCGAGTGGCTGTGGCGCAGGTTCGTCGTCGTACCGACGCGGAAACGGGCGGGTGTCGCATGATCGCGCTGCACGAGATGCTGTGTGCTGAAGTCGATAGCGGCGTGGCGGTCTGTCGCGACGGCACCGCGCTGCTGACGCTGGGGGATCTGCGGGCCCGCGTGGACGCCATCGCACGCATGGTGGACGCGCGCGGCGCGCGCCGGGTCGCGATCTGCACGGACGATCCGTACGCGTTCGCGTGCGCATTCTTCGCGGTCGCGGCGACCCACGGGGAAATCGTGATTCCGGCGAGCAACGCGCCAGGCTACCTCGGCGATCTGGCTCATGCATACGACCTGGTGCTGGATGCGCCGGCACTGGCCGCGTGTGAGCGCGACACGGCGGGTGAATCGGCTATCGCCGCCCGCCCGATCGACGCTGCCGCCGCGGTGACGCTTTATACGTCGGGCAGCAGCGGCACCGCGAAACCGGTGCGGAAGTCGCTCGCGCAGTTCGATGCCGAAGTGCGCACGCTGCAGCGCGAGTGGGGCGACCGTATCGGGGCGGCGGTGACGCTGTCGAGCGTGCCGCATCACCACATCTACGGACTGCTCTTCAGGATTCTGTGGCCGCTGGCAGCGGGCCGTGCGTTCGACCGAATGCCGGTGCTCGAGCCGCTGCAACTGCAGCAGCGGCTGGCCGAATACGGTGGCGGTGTCGTGGTTTCCACGCCGTCGCAACTGATGCGCTGGCCGGCGTTGCCCGGCTTTCCGATGCAGGCGCCGCCGCCATGCGCGTTCTTCTCGTCGGGCGGCCCGCTGTCGGCCGATGCAGCGATCGCCTATTCGAACGCGTTCGGCGCCGCGCCGCTGGAGATCTTCGGCAGCACCGAAACCGGCGGCATCGCGTGGCGGCGTCAGGATGTCTCGTCCGCGTGGCAGCCGCTGACGGGCGTCGACGTGCGTTGCGATGACGACGGCGTGCTGTGCGTGCGTTCCGCCCATCTCGGTCACGACCGCTGGCACCCCACCGACGACACCGCGCGCTTCGACGCGTATGGTCGCTTTGCACTCGCGGGGCGGCGCGATCGCGTCGTCAAGCTCGACGGCAAGCGTGTTTCGCTGCCCGAACTCGAGGCGCGGCTGCATGCGCACGCCTACGTCGAGCAGGCGGCGGCCGTGGTGGTCGACGGCACGACCCGCGCGCACGTCGGCGTCGTCGCGGTATTGACGGCGGCGGGGCGCGACGCGCTGGCGAGCGAGGGGCGACTTGCCGTTGCCACGATCTTGCGGCATGCGCTCGGCGCGTACTTCGACGCGGCCGCCTTGCCGCGCTACTGGCGATTCCCGCACGCGATGCCGTTCGATGCGCGCGGCAAATTGCCGGCCGCCGCGCTGGCGGCCGCGTTCACGGCCACGCCGGAGGGTTTCGAACTGCTCGCTTCGTGGCGCAGCGACGACGCGCTGAATTACGAGCTGCGCGTGCCGGCCGCGCTCGCGCATTTCGACGGGCATTTTCCGGGGCTGCCGATCCTGCCCGGTGTCGTGCAAATCGACTGGGCCGCACGCCTCGCCGGCCGCGAAATACCGGCCGCGCGCGCCATCCGTTCCATCGAACACCTGAAATTCAAGGCGCCGGTGCCGCCGGGTGCGGTGCTGGCGTTGCGTATCGCGCACGACCCCGTACGTGGACGTGCGCGCTTCGCGTTTCGCTGCGCCGGGCGGGAATGCACGTCGGGCGTGTTGGTCTACGGCGCGGCGGAGTGATGAGCGATACCTGCATCGTCATTCCGATCTACAACCATCGCGAAGCGATCGGCGGCACGCTGGCGCGCCTCGTCGTGCACGGCCTGCCGATCCTGGTGGTCGACGACGGCAGCGATGCACCGACGCAACAGGTGCTGGCCGCGCTGGCCGCGCACTATGCGCCGTCGGTGACGCTGCTGCGGTTGCCCGTCAACGCCGGAAAGGGCGCGGCGGTCATGGAAGGATTGCGCGCGGCGCGCGCCCGCGGCTACCGGCACGCGATTCAGATCGATGCCGACGGCCAGCACGATGCCGCCGACGTGCCGACGTTCGTGGCGGCCGCACACGCGGCGCCGGACGCCGTGATCCTGGGCCGGCCGCGTTTCGACGACAGCGTGCCGAAGGCGCGCCTGTATGGCCGCTACCTCACGCATGTTTGGGTATGGATCGAAACGCTGTCGCTCGACATCCCCGATGCGATGTGCGGGTTTCGGCTTTATCCGGTCGCTGCCGTCTGCGAACTGATCGACGCGGTATCGATGCCGACCCGAATGGCTTTCGACAGCGAAATCCTGGTCCGGCTGCACTGGCGCGGGCTGACGTTCAGGACGGTCCCGACGCGCGTCGTCTACCCGGCCGACGGCGTGTCGCATTTCGACGTCTGGCGCGACAACGTGCGCATCAGCATGAGCCATACGCGGCTCGTCGCGGGGATGCTTGCGCGCGCACCGATGCTGCTGGCCCGCCGGTTCGTCGGGCGACGCGGCGCATCGCCGGCGGCGCGCACGCGCGCGTGGTGGCGCCTGCCGGAACGCGGCAGCCGTATCGGCATGGCGTTGCTGGCGCTCAGTTGCCGCTGGTTCGGCAAGGGCTTCACGTCGCTCTGGCTGCATCCGATCGTCGGTTACTTCGTGCTGACGAATCGCACGGCGCGCACCGCGTCGCATGCCTATATCGCGCGGCTGCGCGACGCGCGAGCGGCGGACGTGCCGAAGCCGGGATGGCGCAGTGCGTACCGGCACATGCTTGCCTTCGCGCAGGCGGGATTCGACAAGTTCGTCGCATGGTCCGGTCGTCTCGACGAACTCGACGTGCGCTTCGACGATTCGTCCGCGTTCGATACGCTCGCCGCGAGCGGGCGCGGCGCGCTCGTGATCGGCGCGCACTTGGGCAACCTGGAGATGACCCGGGCGCTTGCGCTGCGCGACGCGCACACGAAGGTGACGGCGATCGTCTACACCGAGCATGCGAAGCGTTTTACCGGCGTGCTGGCCGGCGCGAACCGGGAATTCGGCAAGCAGCTCGTCGAGGTATCCGACTTCGGGCCGGATACGGCGATGATGATGCAGTCGCGCATCGACGCGGGCGAGTTGCTCGTGATCGTCGGCGACCGCGTGCCGCCGCGCGATTCCGGCAAGACGGTCGACGCCTGTTTCCTCGATGCGACGGCGCCGTTCGCGCAGGGCCCGTACATCCTCGCGCACGCACTCGGCTGCCCGGTCTATCTGTTCTTCTGCCTGAAGGAGGGGCGCGGCTACCGGCTCTATTTCGAACCGTTCGCCGACCGGATCGAGCTGCCGCGCCGCGAGCGCGCGGGCCACGTTGCCGAATGGGCGCAGCGCTATGCCGCGCGGCTCGAACACTATTGCCGCAAGGCGCCTTATCAATGGTTCAACTTCTTCGATTTCTGGGCGCGGCCCGATGGAGGTCCGCGTGGCCGAGCATGACATGAACGACGCCGCGGCGACCGCCGCCGTGCACGCGAACCGGCCGGCCGTCGTGATCGGCGGCCGGCATCTGACGATCGAGGACGTCGTCGCGATCGCCCGCGACGGTGCACCGGTCGCGCTGAACGCGGCGCCCGAATGGCGCGCGCGGATCGAGCGCGGCGCAACCTGGCTGCGCGACTATCTCGCGAATGGCGGCACGCTTTACGGGGTAACGACCGGCTATGGTGACGCGTGCGTGGTCGAGGTGCCGCCGGCGCTCGTCGAAGCGCTGCCGCTGCAACTGACGCGCTATCACGGGTGCGGGATGGGCGACCGGTTCGACGCGACGCAAACGCTCTCGATCATCGTCGCCCGGCTCAACTCGCTCGCGTTCGGCTACTCGGGCGTGCGGTTCATGTTGCTCGAACGGCTGGCCGATCTCGTGAATCACCGAATCCTGCCGCGCATTCCGTCGGAAGGCTCGGTTGGCGCCAGCGGCGACCTGACACCACTGTCCTATGTCGCCGCGGCGCTGGTCGGCGAGCGCACCGTATCGTTCGATGGCGACGAACGGGACGCGCGCGCCGCGTGGGACGCGATCGGTCGCGCGCCGCTGTCGCTTGCACCGAAAGAAGGACTGGCCTTGATGAACGGCACGGCGGTCATGACCGGCCTGGCCTGTCTTGCCTTCGCCCGTGCCGATCACCTGACGCGGATGGCGGCCCGCCTGACCGCATTGACGACCGTCGCGCTCGACGGGCGGGCCGGGCACTTCGATGCACGATTGTTCGACGCGAAACCGCATGCGGGGCAGGCCGAGGCGGCCGCATGGATACGCGCCGATCTCGCCGGGCGCGATGAACTGCCCGGACGCCGTCTGCAGGATCGCTATTCGGTGCGGTGCGCGCCGCACGTGATCGGCGTGGCGCGCGACGCGTTGTCGTGGATGCGTCGCGACATCGAGAACGAACTGAACAGTGCGAACGACAATCCGCTGATCGATCCGGACGAAGGATGCGTGCTGCACGGTGGCAATTTCTACGGCGGTCACATCGCGTTCGCGATGGACGCGCTGAAGACCGCGGTGGCGAACCTCGCCGATCTGATGGACCGCCAGCTCGCGCTGCTGGTCGACGACAAGTTCAGCAACGGACTGCCGCGCAACCTGACCGGCGCGGCGCCGGAGCGCGCGGCGATCAACCACGGGTTCAAGGCCGTGCAGATCTCGTCTTCCGCGTGGACCGCGGAGGCGCTGAAGCATACGATGCCGGCCAGCGTGTTCTCGCGTTCGACCGAGTCGCACAACCAGGACAAGGTCAGCATGGGGACGATCGCCGCGCGCGATTGCCTGCGCGTGCTGGCGCTGACCGAACAGGTTGCCGCCGCGCATGTGCTCGCGACCGTGCAGGCCACCCGGCTGCGTCTGCGCGACGCCCCCGGGACACAGCTTTCGCCCGCGCTGCGCGCGTTCATCGACGAGGTTGGCCGCCAGTCGCCGCTGGTGGTCGAGGACCGGCCGCTCGAAGCGGAGCTGCGTGCGCTGACCGCGCGTCTTGCGGCATGCGAGCCGATCGGCGAAGTATCCGGCGGCATCCGGCGCGGGGAGGCGGCATGAACGCATCTCGTCCGCCGCTGACCGCGACGGCTCGCGTCGAGGTCCTGTTTCACGATGTCGACGCGATGAACGTCTGCTGGCACGGTCATTACCTGAAGTACTTCGAAAGCAGCCGCGCGGCGTTGCTGCGGATGATCGACTACGACTATCCGGCGATGCTGGCGTCAGGCTACCTGTGGCCGGTCGTGGAGGCACATCTAAAGTACGTCCGCCCGGCCCATTACAGCCAGCAGCTCGACGTGCGTGCGACGCTGCTCGAATTCGAGAACCGGCTGAAGATCGGTTACGAAATCTTCGACGCGGCCTCCGGCGAGCGTCTGACGAAGGGGTATACGGTGCAACTGGCGGTCGATGCGACGACGCGCGAGCTGCAGTTCGTGGCGCCGCCGGCCCTGATCGAACGGGTGCGTGCGCAATGGGCCTGAATCCGATCTGCAGACGGCTGGTGGCGATGTTCGCCGCCTGTGCGGTGCTCGCCGGCGGTGACGCGATGGCCGCTCCGGTGCCGACCCCCGCGACCCGGCCCGAGAATGCCGCGCTCGTGTCCGACATCGCGATGCGGCTGGCGCGGGTCGACGCGATACGCGCGGATTTTCGACAGACGCAGACACTGTCGGCGATGAAGCAGCCGCTCGTCAGTACCGGTTCGATGTTGTTCGATCGCAGGTCGGGCGTCATCTGGCGAATCGAGACGCCCTACAAGGCCACTTATGTGATTACCGACCGCGGCGCGCGCGAGGTGGCCGCGGACGGCCACCTCGTCGCGTCCGGCGGTGGCGGCCGTGGCGTCGCACAGGTATCGCGCATGATGCGCGACATGCTGGGCGGCGACCTGTCCGCGCTGTACGCGCAATTCGACGTCGATGCGAGCGGCACGCCGGAGCGGTGGCGGATGGTCCTGCGGCCGAATCAGCCGCAGCTCGCCCAGGCGATCCGCATGCTCGACATGCGTGGCGGCGCCTATCTCGGCCGGCTCGACATGACGTTCGCGAACGGCAACGTGACCGTGCTCGAGTTCGGGCGAACGACGCCGGTCGACGCGCCTGCGCCTGCCGAGCGCGCGTGGCTGGAGGCGCGTTGATGGACCCGGCGCGCGACGTGATCGGCGTGGCGGGCGAACGGGCCCGGCGGCGCGTGCGGTGCGCCGCATGGCTGCTCGTCACGCTGGCGGCCGTCGCCTACATCCTGTGGCGCTTCAGCGGGCCGGCGCCGCTGCAGACGAACCTACTCGCTTTGCTGCCGGCCACCGAGGCGAACCCGGTTGCCGAACGCGCGGTCGACATGCTGGGCGATGCGCTCGGCAATCGCACCGTCTACCTGGTGACTGACCGGGACGCCGCCCGCGCGAAAGCCGCCGCGAAGCGGTTTGGCGCGCGGCTCGGCGCGAGCGGCGCATTTCGGTCGGTGACGGTCGAGGTGCCGCCGTTCGACCTGTCGCAGATCGCGGCCACCTACCTGCCGGCCCGTTTCGGCCTGCTGACGGACGCGGATCGCCGGTCGCTCGAACAAGGCGACGCCACGCTCGGTGAACGGTTGACCCGGCGGCTCTATGCGCCGCCGGTCGATGGGCTGCAGACCGCCGTGGCCGACGATCCGTTCGGCTGGCTGCAGCACTGGCTCGGCGAACTGCCGCTCGCCGCATCGAATCTGTCGCTCGAAGACGGGATGCTGGTGTCGCATCGCGACGGGGCAACGGGTGTGCTCGTGATGACGTCGCTGCCGGGCTCGGCCTATGAATCCAGGGTCCAGCACGCGGTGCGCATCGCGACGGCCGATGCGGAGCAAGCGCTGGCGACGGACTTTCGCGGCGTTCGCGTCGACCGGGCCGGCGCGGTGTTTTATGCGGAAGCCGCGCGCGCCAGCGCGGAGCGCGACGTGCACGTGATCGGCGCCGTGTCGCTGGCGGGCATCGCGCTGCTGCTGATGAGCGTATTCCGTTCGCCGCGTCTGCTGGTGCTCGCGTTTGCGTCGACGGCATTCGGCATCGTGTGCGCGCTGGCGGCGACACTGCTCGTATTCGGCAAGCTGCACCTGCTGACGCTGGTGTTCGGCGTGAGCCTGATCGGCGAGGCCGTCGATTATTCGATCCAGTATTTCGTCGCGTACCTGTCCGCGGGGCGGCAGTGGGACGCGCGGCGCGGCGCGGCGGCGGTGCGGCCGGCGCTCGCGGTGGCGCTGGCGACGAGCCTGCTCGGTTACGCGATCCTGATGTGGGTGCCGTTCCCGGCGCTCAAGCAGATCGCGTGCTTTGCGATCGTCGGGATTCTCTGCGCATTCGCTGCCGTGACCGGCTTCTTGCCGCTCATGCTGACGCAGGCGCCGCGGCGCGTGCCGTCCCGCGTTTTCTCGGGCGCCGCGCGCCTGCTGAGCGGATGGCAGTCGCTGCTCGCGGGCCGGCGCGCCGTGGCCGCCGCGGTGCTCGTTGCGCTGGTCGCGATGCCGGGCTGGGCGCTATTGAAGAGCGACGACGACATTCATCTGCTGGTTCAGCGCGATGCGAGTCTTGCTCGACAGGAAGGCAATATCCGGGCGGCGGTCGGACTGGCGAATACGGCACAGTTCTTCGTCATCCAGGGTGCGTCGCAGGAACAGGTACTCGAGCGCTCGGAGGCGCTGGTCGGGGCGCTCGATCGGCAGCAGCTCGGCCGCATCCAGTCGATCGCGACGTTCGTGCCGTCGGCGAAGCAGCAGGCACATGACCGCGCCGTGCTCGACACGCACGTGTTCGCCGATGTCGCCGCGCTGCGCGAGACGCTCGCGAAAGCGGGTTTCCGCGACGACGTCGCCGACGCATGGATTCAGGCGTTTTCCCGCGATGCCCGGGCGACGCTGTCGGTCGACAGCTGGCTGGCGGCGCGCTGGTCGGCGCCGTTCCGGCATCTGTGGCTTGGGCGCGTCGACGGCGCCGCCGGTCCCGTCGATGCGGCACTCGCGATTCCGGAACGGGTCGATGCGACGAACGCGGCGACGTTCGCGGCCCTCGCGCGCACGCTGCCGGGCGTATCGTGGGTCGACAAGGCCGCGAGCGTGTCGAACCTGTTCGGCACGTATCGGGTCGACAGCGGCCTGTGGTTGATCGGCGCATTGGTCGTGGTCGCCGCGCTGCTGACGTGGCAATACGGCATGCGCGGCGGCATCGCGACGACGTTGCCGGTCGTGTTCGCCATCGCGTTGACGCTGGCGGCGTTCGGCTATGCGCGGGTGCCGCTCACGCTGTTCAACTGGCTGGCACTGATGCTGGTGCTCGGCGTGGGCGCCAATTACGCCGTATTCCTTCGCGAAGGATGCCTGCGCGACCAGGCCGGGATCGGCGCCGTGTGGACCGGCGTGCTGCTGTCGGCGGCCACGACATTGCTGTCGTTCGGCATGCTCGGCGCGAGCGCGATGCCCGCGCTGCGCAGCTTCGGCACGACGCTCGCGGTCGGTATCGTATTGTCGGTGCTGTTCGCACCGCTCGCCACGCCATCCGCGAAGGAGCGTCGCGCATGAATTCGAAACAGACGCCGGTCTACCTGTCCGCGCCCGGCATGATCAACGCGCTTGGCGCAACGACCGACGAGATCGTCGCCGCATTGCGCGCGGGCGTCGCACCGGGCATGGCGCCGCGTACCGACGTTCCCGCCGGCGGCTGGGTCGGGCACGTACGGTCCGCGCTCGACATCGCGCCGCCTGACGCGCTCGCGCATTTCGACTGCCGGAACAACCGGCTGCTGCTCGCCGCGCTCGCGCAGATCGAATCGTCCGTCGACGCGGCGATCGCGCGCCATGGTCCGCGCCGGGTCGGGGTCGTGATCGGCACGAGTACGTCCGGCATTCAGGCGGCGGAACAGGCGCTTGCCGAGCGTGCCGCGACCGGCACGACACCCGCCGGATTCGACTATCGACAGATGGAAATCGGCACGGCCGCGCCGTTCGTGCGGGCCGTACTCGGTGTCGGCGGGCCGGCCTATACGCTGTCGACGGCCTGCACGTCGAGTGCGAAGGCGTTCGCGGCCGCGCGCCGCCTGCTGCGGCTGAAGCTCTGCGATGCGGTCGTCGTCGGCGGTGCGGATTCGCTGTGCGAGCTCACGCTGCAGGGCTTCGCGTCGCTCGAATCGGTCAGCCCGGGCCGGACCAATCCGATGAGCCGGAACCGCTGCGGTATCAATATCGGCGAAGGCGCCGCGCTGTTCGTGATGAGCCGCGACGAAGCGGCGGTTCGCCTGGCCGGCGTCGGCGAGTCGAGCGATGCGCATCACATCTCGGCGCCGGATCCGGCGGGCCACGGCGCCGAGGACGCGTTGCGCGCCGCGCTCGCGGACGCGGGTGTGGCTGCGTCCGCGATCGGCTACGTGAACCTGCATGCGACCGCGACGCGGCTGAACGACGAGATGGAAGCGAACGTGACGGCTCGCGTGTTTCCGCACGGCGTGCCGGCCAGCGGGACGAAGCCGCTGACGGGGCACATGCTCGGCGCGGCAGGCGCGACCGAGCTGGGATTCGGCTGGCTGACATTGGCCCGCGGGATCGCGCTGCCGGCGCACGTCTGGGACGGCGAGCACGATCCGGCGCTGCCGGCACTCGACCTCGTCGACGGCGAGCGCCGTCTGGCCGGCGATGCCACCGGACGTTACGTGATGAGCAATTCGTTCGCTTTCGGCGGCAGCAATGCCAGCCTGATTCTGGGGACCTGACATGCAAGCCGGACCATTGATCGACGCGCTGCACGGCGGCGCGGATATTCCTGTCGGCGACGTGCGCGACGTGCTGCCGCATCGCGGCACGATGCTGCTGCTCGACTCGATCGAGCGCTGCTCGGAAACCGGCATCGAGGTGAGCGCGATGGCGCGCCGCGATGCGTGGTACGCCGACGACAGCGGTGCGATGCCGGCGTGGATCGGCATCGAGCTGATGGCGCAGGCGATCGCCGCGCACGTCGGCCTGCTCGCCGCGCATGCGGGCGGCCGGGCGAAGCCGGGCGTATTGCTCGGCGCGAACCGCTATGTCGCGCATCGCCCCGCGTTCCGCACGGACACGACGCTGCGCATCGTCGCGCGGGAACTGTTGCGCGGCGACGAGGGGCACGGCGCGTACGAGTGCGCGATTCATGCCGACGGCGAGTGCTGCGCGGAAGCCGTCGTCAAGGTGTACCAACCGAGCGATTTTCAGACTTTTATCGAAGGGAGTTTCAATTCATGACTCGGCGAGTTCTCGTGACAGGGGCGAGCCGCGGCATCGGCCGCGCCGTGGCACTGCGCTTGGCATCCGACGGTTTCGCCGTGACGGTTCATTGCCGCACCGGCCGCGACGACGCGGAAAGCGTCGCCGCGACGATTCGCGCGCAGGGCGGCACGGCGAGCGTGCTGCAGTTCGACGTGCGCGATCGCGCGGCGTGCCGGCGTGAACTGGAGGCCGACGTCGACGCGCACGGCGCGTATTACGGGATCGTCTGCAGCGCGGGCGTGACGCGGGATGGCGCGTTTCCGGCGCTGTCCGAGGAGGACTGGGATATCGTGATCGAAACCGGGCTGGACGCGTTCTACAACGTCGTTCATCCGCTGACCATGCCGATGGTGCGTCTGCGCGGCGGCGGCCGGATCGTGACGATCGCGTCCGTGTCGGGCGTGATGGGCAATCGCGGCCAGGTCAACTACAGCGCCGCGAAGGCCGGCCTGATCGGCGCGACCAAGGCGCTGGCGGTCGAACTGGCATCGCGAAAGATCACGGTCAATTGCGTCGCGCCCGGGCTGGTCGATACCGGCATGCTCGACGACGTGCCGCTGGAACAGGCATTGAAGACGGTCCCGATGGGCCGCGTCGGCCAGCCTGACGAAGTCGCGGCGGTGGTCGGCTTCCTGATGTCGGATGCGGCGACCTACGTCACCCGGCAAGTGATCGGCGTCAACGGCGGGATGGTGTGATGAAGCGAGTGGTCGTGACGGGAATGGGCGGCGTGACCGCCTTCGGTCAAAGCTGGGCGGAAATCGAGGCGCGCCTGCGCGACGGGCGCAACGCGGTGCGTTACATGCCGGAATGGGACTGTTACGAAGCGCTGCATACGCGGCTCGCCTGCCCGCTGCCGGCCTTCGAGCTGCCGCGCACGTATCCGCGCAAGAAGACCCGTTCGATGGGGCCCGTGTCGATGTACGCGGTGCGCGCGAGCGAACTGGCACTGGCCGATGCGGGGCTGGGCGACGACGCGTCGATCCGGGACGGCCGGATGGGTGTCGCGTACGGGTCGTCGTCGGGATCGGTCGAGCCGATCCGCGCGTTCGGCACGATGATCGAGACGGGCTCGATGCGCGACGTCACGTCGAACAGCTACGTGCAGATGATGCCGCACACGACGGCAGTCAACGTCAGCCTGTTCTGGGATCTGAAAGGCCGGATCGTGCCGACGTCGTCGGCCTGCGCGTCCGGCAGCCAGGCAATCGGCTACGCGTACGAGGCGATCGCGACGGGCAAGCAGGCGCTGATGCTGGCGGGCGGCGCGGAGGAGTTGTCCGGCCCGGCGGTGGCGGTGTTCGATACGCTGTACGCGACGAGCACGCGCAACGATGCCGCGAACCTGACGCCGCGGCCGTTCGATGCCGATCGCGACGGGCTGGTGGTCGGTGAAGGCGCGGCGACGCTCGTGCTCGAGGAATACGAGCACGCGATGGCGCGCGGCGCGACGATCCATGCGGAGATCGTCGGTTTCGGCTGCAATTCCGACGGCGCGCACATCACCCAGCCGACCGCGGAGACGATGGCGGTCGCGATGCGTGTCGCGCTGCGCGATGCGGCGCTCGATGCCGATGCGATCGCCTACGTGAACGCGCACGGCACGTCGACCGACCGGGGCGACGTGGCGGAAAGTCATGCGACGGCGTCCGTATTCGGCGAACGCATGCCGATCAGTTCGCTGAAGAGCTACGTGGGGCATACGCTGGGCGCATGTGGTGCGCTCGAGGCGTGGTGGACGATCGAGATGATGAAGCGCAACTGGTATGTGCCGACGCTCAATCTCGATACGATCGATCCGGCCTGCGCGCCGCTCGACTACATCGTCGGCGACGCACGGCGGATCGATGCGGAATTCGTGATGAGCAACAACTTCGCGTTCGGCGGGATCAACACGTCGCTGATCTTCCGGCGGGTCGCCGCATGACGGCGCGCGTCGTCGTCACGGGGCTCGGCATCGTGTCGTGCCTCGGCAACACGCTCGACGAAGTATCGGCCGCGCTGCGCGCCGGTCGCTCGGGTGTGAGCCGCGTGGACGCATGGCGCGCGCGCGGTTTTCGCAGCCAGGTCGCCGGCGTGGCGTCGGTCGCCCCGGCAGCGCGGTTTGCCCGCAAGCACGAACGTTTCATGGGCGACACGGCGCGCTTTGCCGCGCATGCGGCCGCGTCGGCGCTCGACGATGCGTGCGTCGCTGCCGACATGCTCCGTTCGCCGCGCGCGGGCGCGATCGTCGGGTCCGGCATCGGATCGATGGCCGATTACGACGACGCGATGACGATCGCGCGGCATCGCGGCATCGACAAGACGCCGCCCTATGTCGTGCCGAAGGCGATGAGCAGCACGGCGTCGGCATGCGTCGCGCAGTTGTTCGGCATCGAGGGCGTGTCGTACTCGCCGTCGTCCGCGTGCACGAGCGGGGCGCTCGCGATCGGGCACGCGGCGCAATTGATCCGCTCCGGGTGCCAGGACATCGTGCTGGCCGGCGGAAGCGAGGCGCTGCACGACAACATGACGTTGATGTTCGACGCGATGGGCGTGTTGTCCAGCGGTTTCAACGACACGCCGGACCGCGCGTCGCGTCCGTATGCGCTTGACAGGGATGGTTTCGTGATCGCGTCCGGCGCGGGCATTCTGGTGCTCGAATCGATCGAGCATGCACGCGCGCGCGGCGCGCGAATTCATGCGGAGATCAGCGGATTCGGCCAATGCACGGACAACGCCGGTATGGCGATGCCGCATGCGCCGGGGATGGCGCGCGCGATGCGTGGCGCGCTCGAAAATGGCGGCGAACGGCGTCCGGACTACGTCAATACGCACGCGCCGTCGACGCAGCGCGGCGACGTCGAGGAACTGAAAGCGCTCGGCGACGTATTCGGCGGCGACGTGCCCGCGTTCTCGTCGACGAAAGGCATGACCGGACATCCGCTGGGCGCGAGCGGCGCGCATGAAGCGATCTATACGATCCTGATGATGCGCGACGGCTTCGTCGCGGGCTCGGCCGTCGGCGATGTGCCCGATCCCGCGATAGCCGGCATGCCGCTCGTGCGCGACGCGCGCGAATTCGCGATCGAACGCGCGCTGTCGGTTTCGTTCGGTTTCGGCGGCAGCTGTGCAAGTGTGTTGTTGGACGCCTGGAAGGGCGATTGAAGTGAACTTACTGAGCTGAGAGGACGATAACAATGAAGCACACACGACATCTGGCCGGCATGTTGGTCGCGACATCGTTGCTGACGGGGTGCGGCACCGTGGTGCGTTCGCTGCCTCTGCCGGCGGCGGCAACGGCGCCGGACACGAGCGGCGTCGCGATTTATTTCGGTGCGCAGCCGCATCCGGAGGTCAAGACCACCATCGGTCCGCGTTCGGAATCGGTGCGCGTGCGCCGGGTGGAAAGCGAGCAGCCGACGTGCGAGCAAGCGCTGGCGGAAGCGCTGAACCGTCTTCGCATCTATGCGAAGAATCACGGCGGGAATGCGGTCATCAACGTGACGACGCGCTTCCATGAAAAAAGCTCGAATTCGACGACCGAATATACATGTGGCGTGAGCGGCAGTGCGGGCGCGATTGCCGTGTCGGGCGACGTCGTGCAGTTGAACGCTCAATGACGGGGGCACACGTGAAATATTGCATGGCACTGGCATTGATCGGCGCGACGTTCGCGGCTTCGGCCGCCTACGCACGGGATACGATCCGCGACTATCCGATCGACAGCGCGTTGAAGAGCGAGGAAGGCAAGCTCGACGACGGCGTCGCGCTCTATTTCGGCGATCAGCCGCATCCGCGCGTGATGAAGTCGTACGGCACGTTCGCGACCAACAAGAAGACCAACGCGTTCGGCAAGAGCGACGAGGCGGCGTGCCAGCATGTGTTCCTGTCGGCCGTGATCGAGCTTCAGGCGCGTGCGCGAAAGGAGGGCGGCAATGCGGTGGTCGGCATCAAGAGCAATTACCGCAACGTGTCGCGCTCCAGCCCGAGCGAGTACACGTGCGGTGCCGGCGCGGTCGTCGCCGGCGCGGCGCTGACGGGCGAGGTCGTGACGTTGAAGCCCTAACCGGCACGGGCCGGTAGCAGGGGGCCGCCGAACGGCGGCCTTGCTTGCTCAGGCAGGCTTGCGCGCGGCGACGTTGACGAGCGTTTCGCGGCGCTTGCCGGGTTTCGGTGCGTACAGGCCGATGCGCTCGAGGAGTCCGAAGTCTTTCGCGCGGCTCCACCACAGGTAGGGGAAGGACACGTTGCGGGTGTCGAAACCGAACCCGGCGTCGCGTAGCATGGCAAGGTAGCCGTCGGCGCTTTTCTGAACCTCCATCGGGTGGCGGAACAGCAGCCGGATCACCCACGACTTGATGTACGCGTCGGTCGATTCGGCGAACAGCAGCAGTCCGCCGGGTTTCAGCACGCGGCGAAACTCGGCCAGCGCATGGTCCTGATCGACGAGATGGTGAAAGGTCTGATGGCAGAACACGATGTCGACGCTCGCATCGGCAAGCGGAATCTGCGTGCAGTCGGCATGCCGCAGTTCGACGGGCGTGGCGCAGCGATGCGCCGCTTCCGACGCATGCGCGAGCGAGTCGTCGTGGCAGTCGATACCGATGATCCTGGCGGGTGCGAACGCTTCGCTCAGCAGGCGAAACGACTTGCCCTGCCCGCATCCTGCGTCGAGGAGGACGGGGGCCGACGGCAGCGGCGCCGCGATGAGCCGCTTCAGATCGTCGATCGCAACCTTGAGCACGTGATGTTCCCACGTATGCGTGCGAAGAAACCAGATGCCGAACCGGGTTTCGGGAACATAGGCGGGAGCGTGCGTGCGGGAGGACGTCATGGGTCTCTCATCGATCTTGGATTTGTTGAGCGCCTATTGTAGTTGGCAACGCCGGATCGTGGCGTCAGAAACATAAGATACCCAATCAATCGGACTGAATTGGCAAGCATGAGTGAAATGAAATCGAATTCCATCGACGTCGCGATCATCGGGGCCGGGCCTTCCGGTGCCGTCGCGGCCGCGCTGCTGCGCAAGGCCGGCCGTTCGGTGCTGGTGCTCGAGCGTCAGCATTTTCCGCGCTTCTCGATCGGAGAAAGCCTGTTGCCCCAGAGCATGCAGTATCTCGAGGAGGCGGGCATGCTGCAGGCGGTCGTCGAGGCCGGCTTCCAGTTCAAGAACGGCGCGTACTTCGTCTATCGCGACAGGATGTCGTCGTTCGATTTTCGCGAGAAGTTTTCCGCGGGCTGGGGGACGGCCTATCAGGTCGAGCGCGCGGCCTTCGACGATCTGCTGATCCGTTGTGCGGCCGAACAGGGCGCGGACGTGCGATTCGGCCATACGGTGCGCGCCTTCCAGCCGGGCGACAAGCCGCGGCTCGACATCGTCGACGAAGCCGGGCACGACTATTCCGTTCAGCCGTCGTTCGTACTCGATGCGAGCGGGTTCGGCCGCGTGTTGCCGCGACTGCTCGATCTCGAGGCGCCGACCGGCCTGCCGACGCGAGCGGCCCTCTTTTCGCACGTCGAGGACAGCCTGCCGGCCGGGTCGACCGATCGCGACAAGATCTGCATCGCCGTTCATCCGGAGCGACGCGACGTGTGGTTCTGGATGATCCCGCTGACGAACGGGCGCTCGTCGGTCGGCTGCGTGGCCGATGCCGGGTTTCTCGACGTGCCGGACGCGCGACAGGAATCGTTGTTGCGCGAATTGCTGCAAAGCGAGCCGACATTGTCGCGACTGGTCGGCAGCAAGCCGTTCGTGATGCCCGTGCGCCGCATCTCGGGTTATGCGTCGAACGTCGCGACCCTGCACGGCCCCGGCTATGCGCTGCTCGGCAACGCGGGTGAATTCCTCGATCCGATCTTCTCGTCGGGCGTGACGATCGCGATGCGCTCGGCTCAACTGGCGGTCGCCGCACTCGAACGGCAGTTGCGTGGCGAGTCGGTTGACTGGGCACGCGATTACGACATCGCGCTGCGCAAGGGTATCGACACCTTCCGCGCCTTCGTCGAACGCTGGTACTCGGGCGCGCTGCAAGACATCGTTTTTCACGAAGACAAGGCTTCCGACGTGAAACGCATGGTCTGCTCGATTCTGGCGGGGTATGCGTGGGACGAGACGAATCCGTTTGTGCGGGAGCCGGCGCGGGGTCTCGATATTCTTGCGCAGTTGTGCAGCTCGATAGGCGGGACCGACATCGCCTCGTAGCGCGCGAAGCCAAATACATTGGCTCATCCCCCTCGATCGAGATTGCAGTGGATACGCATCAACTCATTACGATATGCCTTTACTCGGCCCTGGTATTGATCGTTCCGGGACCGACCAACACGTTGCTTTTTTCGTCCGGAATAAGCGTCGGTCTGACGCGAACCCTCCCGCTCCTGCTCGCCGAAGGCGCAGGCTACGTCATCGCTATCTCGGCTTGGGGCGTTTCGCTGCTGGCGTTCGCCGTGGCGCATCCTCAAATCTTGAGCGTGATCAAGTTGGCATGCGCGTCGTATCTGCTGCTGCTGGCGGCAAAAATGTGGGCACGGGGCAGGCTGGAAGAGGATCGGCGTTCGAAGCCGGTGACGTGGCACGATGTCGTCGTCGCCACGCTATTGAATCCGAAGGCTTTTCTGCTTGCAAGTACGGCGTTTCCATTCCAGGCGTTTCAGAACGTCAGTAACGAGGCCGTCGCGTTCGGTGCGTTTCTGCTGGTCCTCGTGCCCATTGGAGCGGGTTGGGCGAGCGTCGGGCGCCTGACGAGGATGCTGGCATCCGGGCCGCGTCATATCACGGCGCTATTTCGTTCGGCGTCGGTGCTGCTGGTTCTGTTTTCGGGGTCTCTGCTGTATTCGGTCGTGAAATGAGCTTTCTATGGCGTGCTATCGATTCCTGTCGCGGAAAAGATCACGCGACCCCTGTGAAATAAAAATGAAAGGGATAGTGTAAGGCAGGCGACCCTGCACGATCTCCCCATCGCGAGCCGTCAATCCAGTCGTTCCGGCCCTTCGAAACGACCGGTTGGTATCAAAAATGCGGCGCTGCGTCTATTCCTGGCGCGCGCCGCATCGGTCAATACAAAAAATTACGCATATAAATCATTGACCTGCATCGAAGGCGAAAAACAGTGCTCTGCTGCGCTGCAGAAAATAATCAATCGCCTTATGCTGGTTAACCCGATCGCGTTTGAGCGGCATCAAGTTTTCCGGTGATGCCACTTTACATTTAGCCAACATTGGCGATTCACGAAATCTACCTGTCGATTTGATTTCGTTCCTTTCGTCGCGCCTGTCCCCGATGCAAGGCGCGACCTCCTCAAGGCGTTGTTGACATGCATGATTTCCCCTTTCTGAGCCTGGCCATCTGGGTTCCGATACTGTTCGGCGCGGGCCTGCTGCGCGCCGGTTCCGACCAGCATTTCCGCCGAATACGACTGATCGCGCTGGTCGGCTCGATTGCCGGACTGACGGCCGTCGTTCCGCTGATTGCCGGTTTCGACGCGCATTCGGCGGCGATGCAGTTCGTCGAAAGACGCGACTGGCTCGCGGCATTCAATGCCGGATGGCGGGTCGGCATCGACGGCGCGTCGCTGTGGCTCGTCGTGCTGACCGCGTTCACGACGCTGGTGGTAGTGGTGGCGTCGTGGGAATCGGTCACCGTGCGCGTCGCGCAGTACTACGCGTCGTTCCTGATCCTGTCGGGGCTGATGGTCGGCGTGTTCGTCGCGCAGGACGGGCTGCTGTTCTTCATCTTCTTCGAGGCGACGCTGATCCCGCTGTACCTGCTGATCGGCACGTGGGGGCGCGAGCGCCGCGTGTATGCGGCCGTGAAGTTCTTCTTCATCTCGTTCGCCGGCTCGCTGTTGCTGCTGATGGCGATGCTGTACCTGTACGCGCAGTCGCATACGTTCGACATGGCCGTGTGGCGCACGCTGCAGCTCGGCTTCGCGCCGCAGTTGCTGGTGTTCCTCGGTTTCTTCGCCGCGTTCGCGGTCAAGGTGCCGATGTGGCCGGTCCACACGTGGCTGAGCGACGTGTACACGGACGGCCCGACGGGCGCCGCGCTGATGCTCGCGATGCTCAAGCTCGGCGGCTACGGGTTCCTGCGCTTCGCGCTGCCGATCACGCCCGACGCGAGCCACTTCTTCGCGCCGGCCGTGATCGCGCTGTCGCTGTTCGCGATCGTCTATGCGAGCCTGATCGCGCTCGCGCAGACCGATCTCGGCAAGCTGCTCGCGTATTCGACGGTCGCGCACATGGGCATCGTCACGCTCGGGCTGTTCCTGTTCAACCGGATCGGCGTCGAAGGCGCGATCGTGCAGCTCGTGTCGTACGGCTTCGTGGCGGGCGCGATGCTGTTGTGCGTGAACGTGCTCGTGGATCGCACGCGGCAGCGCGAGATCGCCGCATACGGCGGCGTGGCGGGCGTGATGCCGCGCTTCGCGACCTTCACGCTGCTGTTCGCGATGGCCAACGTCGGGCTGCCGGGCACGTCGGGGTTCGTCGGCGAGTTCATGGTGATCATGGGCGCGATTCGCTTCAACTTCTGGATCGGCGCGATCGCGGCGCTCACGCTGATCCTCAGCGCGTCGTACACGCTGTGGATGCTCAAGCGCGTGGTGTTCGGCAAGGTCGCGAGCCAGCGGATCGCGAAGCTCGCAGACCTGAACCGCCGCGAGATCGTGATGTTCGCGTCGCTCGCGCTGATCGTGCTGGCGGTCGGCATCGATCCGAAGCCGTTCACCGATGCGATCGATCCGACCGTCGGCAAGCTGATCCAGGAAGCGAGCCATTCGAAGGTGCCGGCGGGGGATGGCCCCGCGCCGGCGCTGCCGTCGTACATGGCATCGACGCACGACTGAGCGCGGCACACCGAGCCGCACCACGCCGCGCAAGCCCGCCGCATCGCGCGGCGCGCATCGTTGCGCACACATCGATCAGCGGCCCGGCACGGCAAGTGCCGGGCCCGCTTCCGGCTGCGTGAAATTGCCCCGCGACAATGTGACTCACGGCAGATTTTGCAATGATGATTTGCCGCATGCACCGGTTTTTCATCGCACTCGCGCGACGTATGATTCGGCCAATTTCGTGAATCGAATGCGCATCGGGCATACGCAAACGGATTCAATGACCCGCGGGGCTGTGTGATGAGAAGAAGAGCTTCAAGAGGCTGGTCGGCGCTGCCTTCAATGGGCGCCGCATTGAGCCTGTCAGGTTGTAATTTAGATGTACTAAATCCGAAAGGAAGCGTGGGGGCGGCCGAAAAGGCGCTGATCGCGACGTCCACGTGGGCGATGCTGATCGTCGTCGTGCCCGTGATCCTGCTGACGTTATGGTTCGCGTGGCGTTACCGCGCGTCGAATCGCAACGCCGCCTACGCGCCGAACTGGTCGCATTCGACTGCGATCGAGGTCGTGATCTGGACGGTGCCGACGCTGATCATCCTGTTCCTCGGCGTGCTCACGTGGAAGACCACGCACGAGCTCGATCCGTACAAGCCGCTCGAATCGGCGGTGAAGCCGATCGACGTCGAGGTGGTCGCGCTCGACTGGAAGTGGCTGTTCATCTATCCGGAACTCGGCATCGCGTCGGTGAACCAGCTCGCGATTCCGGTCGGCACGCCGGTGAACTTCCGCATCACGTCGGATTCGGTGATGAATTCGTTCTTCATCCCGCAGCTCGGCGGCCAGGTCTACGCGATGGCCGGCATGCAGACGCGCCTGCACCTGATCGCCGACGAGCCCGGCAATTACGCGGGCACGTCCGCCAACTTCAGCGGCCGCGGGTTCTCCGACATGAAGTTCCGCACGCTCGCCGAGCCGCGCGAGCAGTTCGATGCGTGGGTGCAGAAGGTGAAGGCGTCGCCGGACCGGCTCGACGCGACCGTATACGGCAGCGTCGCGCAGCCGAGCGAAAAGGCGCCGGTGCGCTACTTCTCGTCGGTCGATCCGCGGCTCTTCCACAACATCATCGCGAAATACAACGATGGCCACGTCCTCGACCTGAAGGACGCCGCCTGCGGCACGAAGGGGTAACGCATGTTCGGCAAACTCACACTTTCGGCGATCCCGTTCGATCAGCCCATCATCATGGGGGCCGGCGCCTTCATGGGGCTGGTCGTGCTGGGCATTCTCGCCGCGCTGACGATCACCGGCCGCTGGAAATGGCTGTGGACGGAATGGCTGACCACGGTCGACCACAAGAGACTCGGCGTGATGTACATCATCGTCGCGCTGATCATGCTGCTGCGCGGCTTCGCCGACGCGATCATGATGCGCATGCAGCTCGCGCTCGCGTACAACGCGCCCGGCTACCTGCCGCCGCACCACTATGACCAGATCTTCACCGCGCACGGCGTGATCATGATCTTCTTCATGGCGATGGTGTTCATGGTCGGCCTGATGAACCTGATCGTGCCGCTGCAGATCGGCGCGCGCGACGTTGCGTTCCCGTTCATCAACTCGCTGTCGTTCTGGATGACGGCGGTCAGCGCGATCCTGATCAACCTGTCGCTCGTGATCGGCGAATTCGCGCAGACGGGCTGGCTCGCGTACCCGCCGCTGTCGGAGCTGCAGTTCAGTCCGGGGGTAGGGGTCGACTACTACCTGTGGGCGCTGCAGATCTCCGGTGTCGGCACGCTGCTGACCGGCGTGAACTTCTTCGTGACGATCATCAAGATGCGCGCGCCCGGCATGACGCTGTTGAAGATGCCGGTGTTCACGTGGACGGCGCTCTGCACGAACGTGCTGATCATGGCGTCGTTCCCGATCCTGACCGCGACGCTCGCGCTGCTCGGCCTCGACCGTTACCTCGGCATGCACTTCTTCACGAACGACGCCGGCGGCAACGCGATGCTGTACCTGAACCTGATCTGGGCGTGGGGCCATCCGGAGGTGTACATCCTGATCCTGCCGGCGTTCGGGATCTTCTCGGAAGTCATCGCGACGTTCGCGAAGAAGCCGCTGTTCGGCTACAAGACGATGGTGTACGCGACCTGCGCGATCATGGTGCTGTCGTTCCTCGTGTGGCTGCATCACTTCTTCACGATGGGCTCGGGCGCGAACGTGAACGCGTTCTTCGGGATCATGACGATGATCATCGCGATTCCGACCGGCGTGAAGGTGTTCAACTGGCTGTTCACGATGTACCGTGGCCGGATCGAATTCACGACGCCCGTGCTGTGGACGATCGGCTTCATGGTCACGTTCACGCTCGGCGGCATGACCGGCGTGATGATGGCGATTCCCGGCGCGGACTTCGTACTGCACAACAGCCTGTTCCTGATCGCGCACTTCCACAACGTGATCATCGGCGGCGTGCTGTTCGGCTATCTCGCGGGCTTCAACTACTGGTTCCCGAAGGCGTTCGGCTTCAAGCTGAACGAGAAGCTCGGCAAGGCCGCGTTCTGGTTCTGGCAGGTCGGCTTCTACGTCGCGTTCGTGCCGCTCTACGTGCTCGGCTTCATGGGCATGACGCGCCGCCTGAACCATTACGACAACCCGGCCTGGCATCCGTGGCTGCTGGTCGCCGCGTTCGGCGCCGTGCTGATCGCGATCGGCATCGCGTGCCAGCTGCTGCAACTGGTGGTCAGCATCCGCAACCGCCATCTGCCCGAGTACCGCGACACGACGGGCGACCCGTGGGGCGGCCGCACGCTGGAGTGGGCGACGTCGTCGCCGCCAGCCGACTACAACTTCGCGGTGATCCCGCAGGTGCGCACGCTCGACGCGTATGCGGACATGAAGGCGCGCGGCGAAGGCCGGCCGAACCCGGCAGCGATTCGCGACATCCACATGCCGTCGAACACCTGTGCGGGCCTCGTGATCGCGGTCTTCAGCCTGGTGCTCGGCTTCGCGCTGGTGTGGCACATCTGGTGGATGGCGATCGGCGGGCTCGTCGGGATCATCGCGACGCTCGTGATCTACAGCTCGCGCGATAACGACGGCTATTACATCCCTGCGTCGACGGTGCGCAAGACCGAAGACAAGCAGCCGACGAAGCGCCCGGCGCGCGTCGACGACGTGGAACTGGAGGCCAACTGATGTTGCAGAAAACCTTGAGCGCAACCCTGCTCGAGCACGACGACCATCCGCCGTCGCATTCGGTGTTCGGTTTCTGGCTGTACCTGATGACCGACTGCGTGATCTTCGCGGCGCTGTTCGCGACGTTCGCGGTGCTCGGCCACCAGTACGCGGGCGGGCAGACCGCGAAAGAGCTGTTCGACATTCCGGGCGTCGCGGTGGAAACCGCCGCGCTGCTGCTGTCGAGCATCACGTACGGTTTCGCGATGCTCGCGGCGTACAAGCAGCGGCGCGGTGCGCTGCTCGCGTGGCTCGCGGTGACGTTCGTGCTCGGCGCGGCGTTTCTCGCGATGGAACTGCGCGAGTTCTCGCACCTGATCGCGGAAGGCGCGGGGCCGCAGCGCAGCGCGTTCCTGTCGGCGTTCTTCACGCTGGTCGGCACGCACGGGCTGCACGTGACGGCCGGCCTGTTGTGGATGATCGTGCTGGCCGCGCAGATCGTGTTGCGCGGCGGCGACCTGACCGATCGCGATCTGCGACGCCTGACGTGCCTGAGCCTGTTCTGGCACTTCCTCGACATCGTGTGGATCTGCGTGTTTTCCTTTGTCTATCTCGCGAGCGTGATCTAAATGGCCCATTCGCATTCGTCTCAACTCGAAGAAGGGCACGGCAGTGTCGGCGGCTACGTCGCCGGTTTCATCCTGTCGGTGCTGCTCACGGCCGCGTCGTTCGGCCTCGTGATGGGCGGCGTGCTGTCGCCGCATGCGTCGCTGATCGGGCTCGCCGTGCTCGCGTTCGTGCAGATCGTCGTGCACCTCGTGTACTTCCTGCACATGAACGGCTCGTCGGGCCAGCGCTGGAACGTGATGGCGTTCAGCTACACGGTGCTGACTGCCGCGATCCTGATCGTCGGCACGCTGTGGGTGATGCACAACGTCAGCATGAACATGATGTCGCGTTGAGCGGCGGCGCGGCGCATCGGGTTTACCTCCATGCGCGTTCATGAAGAAAAGGCGGCACGTGCCGCCTTTTCGTTTTTTCCCGCTGCCGCGTTGCGCGGGGCAGGGCGGTCAGTGCCGCACGCCGGTGTCGGCCGTCAGCGCATGCGTGCAGTCCGCGCGGTACTCGGCGGCGAGCCGATGCTTCGCGCCGTCGAGGTCGTCGGGGTAGTACGGGCTCGCATGGGCGGGATCGTAGCCGACCTGTTCGAGTTCGGTCAGCTCGCGCACGAGGTCCGCCCGCGTGACGTCGCGGCCCGTGTGCACGAACGGGTACGCATTGCATTCCTGCGGGGTGAGGTGCGGCCCCGCGAATGCGGCGGTGCTCGCGCATGCGAGCAGCATGCAGGCGACGGTGGTCGACAGTTTCATCCGGTAGCTCCTGGTTTCGCGGCCCGATGCCGCATGACGTCAGCGTAGGCGGCCCCGGCCGCAGCGCGGCCGACGCACGGATGAAACATGTTTCACAGGCGCGTGCCGCGACGCAGGATGAAGCTATTTTCATCTGGCGCCGCGCGGCGAGCGCGGCGCTTACGATAGCGGCGGGCGCATCGTGCGCGCCCGTCTTGACGTTCATTGCGAGGGCAACCATGCGAGTACTGACGGTCGAGGACGATGCGGTGACCGCGAACGAAATCGTCGGCGAGCTGACCGCACGCGGCTTCGAGGTCGACTGGATCGACAACGGCCGAGAAGGGATGATGCGCGCGATGAGCGCATCGTACGACGCGATCACGCTCGACCGGATGCTGCCGGGGGCGGACGGTCTCGCGATCGTGACCGCGATGCGCACGGTCGGCATCGATACGCCGGTGCTGATGCTGAGCGCGCTCGGCGACGTCGACGAGCGCATTCGCGGTCTGCGTGCGGGCGGCGACGATTATCTGACGAAGCCGTTCGATTCGGGCGAACTGAGCGCGCGCATCGAAGTGCTGCTGCGCCGCCGGCAGGCATCGGGCGTGCCGCAGCAGACGCTGCTGAAGGTCGGCGCGCTCGAGCTGGACCTCATTTCGCGCTGTGCGCGCCGCGGCGCCGACGAGATTCCGCTGCTGCCGACCGAGTTCCGCGTGCTCGAATTCATGATGCGCAACGCGGGACAGACGATCACGCGCACGATGCTGTTCGAGGCCGTGTGGGGCTATCACTTCGATCCCGGCACCAACCTGATCGACGTTCACATGGGGCGGCTGCGCAAGAAGATCGATCCGCCCGGCGCGAACCCGATGATCCAGACGGTGCGCGGATCGGGCTACATGCTCGCTTGACGGAGGCACGGATGGACGCAGCCCGCGCGGCGAACTTCACGCGCCGCTGGCATACGACGACGTTTCGCTGGCTGTGTGCTTACGCGGCGATCTTCTCGGTGTCGCTGCTGCTGCTCGCGGGCGTGATCAGCGTGGCCGCGACGCACACGATGGCCCGCGACACCGACGAGGTGCTCGCGTGGCAATTGATCTATTTCGATTCGATTCCCGACGCCGAGCTGCCGCTCGCGATCCATCGGCGGCTCGAGCACGAGCACATGCATACGAATTTCTACGGGCTGTTCGACGCGAGCGGGCGCCGCGTGGCTGGCGATATCGCGACGCCGCCCCTGCTGCGTACCGATCGCCACGGTCGGACGCTGAACCGCACGCTCGCGCCGCTCGACGGTCAATCGTCGCCGATCACGCGCGCGATGGCCGTGCGCCGCGACGACGGGATGACGCTGGTCGTCGCGCGCGACCTGTCGCATTTCATCCAGATCCGCGACGTCGCGATTCGCGGGCTCGTGATCGGCGGCGTGATGATCCTGATCGCGGGCGTCGCGGGCGGCAGCATGCTCGGCATGCGGCAGATGCGCCGCGTCGCCGAGATCCGGCGCGTCACGCGGCAGATCGCCGAGGGCGATCTCGGCAAGCGGCTGCCGGTCGGCGGCTATGACGAACTCGACCTGCTCGCGCATCTCGTGAACCACATGTTGGACGAAGTCGAGCGGCTGATGGGCGAGGTGCGCCATACCTGCGACGGGATCGCGCACGACTTGCGCACGCCGCTCGCACGCGTGCATACGATGCTGGCGCGGCTCGCCGACCAGCCGTTCTGCGCACACGATCCCGCGTCGGCTGCGCTGCTGGCGTCGGCGCGCGACGAAACCGACCGGCTGCTCGAACGTTTTCGCGCGATGCTGCGCATCTCCGAGATCGGCACGCTGAGCCGGCGCGGCGGGTTTGCCGCGGTCGACGTCGCGGCGTTGCTGCGTGACGTGTGCGAGCTTTACGAGCCGCTGGCCGAGGCGGTCGACGTGTCGTTCGAGCTCGATGCGGCCGCGGTCGACGGCATCCATGGCGACCGTGCGTTGCTGTTCGAGGCGTTCAGCAATCTCGCCGACAACGCGATCAAGTTCACGCCGCCCGGCGGCCGCGTGCGCGTCGTCCTCCACACGACGTCGCATGGTCCACTCGTCCGGTTCGAGGACACCGGGCCCGGCATCCCGCCCGGCGAGCGCCATGCGGTGCTCGAGCGCTTCTATCGCGGCGAGCGCACGCGCCACGTGAACGGCTCGGGGCTCGGGTTGAGCATCGTGTCGGCGGTGATGCGCGTGCACGGTTTCGTGCTGCGGATCGGCGATGCGCAGCCGGCCGGTACGGCGATCACGGTCGAATGCTGGCCGCGTTCGCTCGCGTGAACGAGGAGGCCGATCGATGCGCATCCTGCTGATTGCGCCGCCGACACCGGACGCGTCGCGGCTCGACAAGGCGTTTCGGGAAAGCATGCACGGCGTCGAGCGCGTCGACGAATGGCGCGACGGCTGTTTCGCGGCGACGCAGGACCGGTTCGACGCGATCGTGATCCTCGCGACCGATGGCGCTTCCGTGCCGACGCTTCTCGACGGATTCCCGCCGCTCGCCGCGTCGGCCGGTAGCGCGGCGATTGCCGCGATCGTCGCCGGCACCACGTCCGCCGAGCGTGCACGGATGCTGAACGCGGGCTGCGACGTGTGCCTGGCCCATCCGTGCTCGTTCGTCGAATTGCACGAGCGGTTGCGCGCACTGTGGCGCCGCACGGGCGTCATCGCGATGCGGGAACCGATCCGGCTCGACACGGCGACGCGCGCGCTCGACGAGCGGGGCCGGCGGCTCGCGCTCAGCGCCCGGGAATTTCGCGTGGTCGAATGCCTGCTGCGCGAAGCGGGGCGCCCGGTCGGGCGCGACGCCGTGCTGCGTTATGCGTGGGGCGATGCGGACATCGAACCCGAAACGGTCAATGCGCTGGTCGTACGGTTGCGGCGCAAGCTGGCCGCGCATGCGTTTTCCGCGCGGATCGAAACGGTGGCGCGATTCGGCTTCCGGTTCGACGCGGGCGCGGCGCCGCTTGACGCGGGCCGCGGCGCAGGTTGAAGGACGTTTCCGGAAAGGGGGCGCCGGGCGTCGATTGTTACAAGACGTTAGCGCGGGCTTCCCGTTGCGATGCCGCGCATCAGTTCTTACAAACTTGAAATATGCGGGGCGGGCGCTTGCCGCTATAGTCGAATCACACATGACACAACCAGAAGAGGAATCCATGAAGACTTTGCGTGTTGCCTCGCTCATGACCGGTATGACGGCCTTGTTCGTGTCGGGCGCAGCAATGGCGGGAGTCAATGTCGGGATCAACGTCGGCGTGCCGGCACCGGTCTACGTCGCGCCCGCGCCCGTGTATGCGCCGCCGCCTCCGCCGGTCGTCTACCAGCCGGCGCCCGTCTACGCACCGGCGCCCGTGTACGGGCCGGCGCCGGCGATCGTGATCGGCTGGCACGGCGACCGCTACTGGGACGGCCGCCGCTACTGGGGCCGCGACGAGTGGTATCGCCACCATGGTCGCGGCTGGGGCGGCGATCGCGGTCACTGGGATCACGGCCGCCACAACGGCTGGCGCTGACCGACCGGTCGCGCGTGCGTGCCGCGCGCGCGACAACGGCTCGTGAGGAAACCGCCCGCGTGGCGGTTTTCTTTTGGCTCGACGGATTGAATGGGTAGAATCGCTCCACGTTACTACCCTCATTCGACGACAGGGCCTCTATGACGAAGGGTTCGCCCCGGGCCGCCGCCGCGCGCGCCTGCCTCGGTGCGCTGCGGGCCGCCGGCCGCGTGGCCGCGGTGCTGGCGCTGCACGCGGCGCTGGCCGCGCCGGCCGCGCACGCGGCCTACGCGATTGCGCAGTACGGCGAGCCGAAGTATCCGCCGGGCTTCAAGCATTTCGACTACGTGAACCCCGACGCGCCGAAGGGCGGCACGCTCGTGCTCGCGAACCCGAGCCGGCTGACGTCGTTCGACAAGTTCAATCCGTTCACGATGCGCGGCAACACCGCGCCGGGCATCGACATGCTGTTCGAGAGCCTCGCGACCGGCAGCCTGGACGAGCCGGCGTCCGCATACGGGCTGCTCGCCGACGACATCGACGTCGCGCCGGACCGTCGCTCGGTCACGTTCCACCTGAATCCGCGCGCGCGCTTCTCGAACGGCGATCGCGTCACGGCGGACGACGTCAAGTTTTCGTTCGACACGCTGAAGAGCAAGCAGGCGGCACCGCAGTTCGGCGCGTACTTCGCCGAAATCACGAAGGCCGTGGTCGTCGATCCGGCGACCGTGCGCTTCGAATTCCACAGCGCGAACCGCGAGTTGCCGCTGATCGCCGGCGGCGTGCCGGTGTTCTCGCGCAAGTGGGGATTGCGCGCGGACGGCTCGCGCATCCCGTTCGACCAGCTCGCGTTCGAGCAGCCGATCGGCAGCGGCCCCTACGTGATCGACCATTACGACAACGGCCGCACGATCACCTACCGGCGCAGCCCCGCGTACTGGGGCGCCGACCTGCCGGTGCGAGTCGGCACCCACAACTTCGAGCGGATCGTCTACAAGCTGTACGGCGACGGCGTCGCGCGGCTCGAGGCGTTCAAGGCCGGCGAATACGACGTGCTCGTCGAGTACGTCGCGCGCAATTGGGCGCGACGCGACGTCGGCAAGCGTTTCGACAGCGGCGAGCTCGTCAAGCGCGAATTCCGCCAGCATAACGGCGCCGGCATGCAGGGCTTCTTCATGAACCTGCGTCGGCCGCTGTTCCGCGACGTGCGCGTGCGTCAGGCGCTCGACCTCGCGTTCGACTTCGAATGGCTGAACCGCCAGCTGTTCTACAGCGCGTACACGCGCCTGAACAGTTATTTCGCCGACACCGACCTGCAGGCGACCGGTACGCCGGGCGAGGGCGAGCTGAAGCTGCTGGAGCCGCTGCGTGCGCAGCTCGATCCGGCCGTGTTCGGCCCGATGGTCACGCAGCCGAACACGAATCCGCCGGGCTCGCTGCGCGCGAACCTGTTGAAGGCGCGCGCGCTGCTCGCACAGGCCGGCTGGACCTATCGCGACGGCGCGCTGCGTAATGCGAAGGGCGAGCCGTTCGCTTTCGAGATCCTCGACGATGCGGGCGGCGCGATGGAAGGCGTCGTGACCGCGTACCAGCGCAACCTCGCGAAGCTGGGCATTGCCGTGCGGTTTCGCACGGCCGATTACGCGCTGCTGCAAAAGCGCCTCGATGCGTTCGACTACGACATGACGACGATCCGCCTGCCGGGCGTGCAGGTGCCCGGCGCCGAGCAATACTCGCGGTACGCGAGCAAGTTCGCCGACGAGCCGGGCTCCGACAACTTCATCGGGCTGAAATCGCCGGCCGTCGACGCGTTGCTGCACGCGCTCGGCACCGCGCAGACGCGCGAGGAATTGCTCGACGCGACGCACGCGCTCGACCGCGTGCTGATGCACGGCTACTACGCGGTGCCGCAGTGGTACAGCACGACGCACCGCGTCGCGTACAAGCGCACGCTCGCCTATCCGCAGACGCTGCCGCTGTACTATTCGGCCGAGGGCTGGGTCGTGTCGACCTGGTGGGCGAAGCCCGATCACTGAGCCGCGCCGGCCCTTCATCCAACCCGCCACCGATCACGAGTCGACGCCCTATGTGGAGCTACATCCTCAAACGCCTGCTGTTGATGATCCCGACGCTCGTCGGCGTGCTGACGCTCACGTTCGCGGTGATCCAGTTCGTGCCGGGCGGCCCGGTCGAGCAGGCCGTGCAGGAGTTGCGCAAGGGCGCGACCGAGCAGGGCGCGACGCCGTTCGGGATGCGCGCGCACACCGGCGTCGACGCGCAGCAGCTCGCGCAGCTCAAGGCGCTGTACGGTTTCGACAAGCCGCCGCTCGAACGCTACTGGCTGATGCTCAAGCGCTTCGCGCGCTTCGATCTCGGCGAAAGCTACTTTCGCCACCAGAGCGTGTGGTCGCTGGTCGTGCAGAAGCTGCCCGTGTCGATCAGCATCGGGCTGTGGACGTTCTTCCTCACGTACCTGATCTCGGTGCCGCTCGGCATCGCGAAGGCCGTGCGCAACGGTTCGCCGTTCGACGTCGCGACGAGCCTCGTCGTGCTGGTCGGCTATGCGATTCCGGGTTTCGTGCTCGGCGTGCTGCTGCTCGTGCTGTTCGGCGGCGGCTCGTTCTGGCAGCTCTTTCCGCTGCGCGGCCTCACGTCGGACAACTTCGCGCAGCTGTCGCTCGTCGGCAAGGTGCTCGACTACCTGTGGCACATCGCGCTGCCGATCACCGCGTCGGTCGTCGGCAGCTTCGCGGTCGTCACGATGCTCACGAAGAATGCGTTCCTCGACCAGATCCGCCGGCAATACGTGCTGACCGCGCGCGCGAAGGGGCTCTCCGAGCGCAGCGTGCTGTGGAAGCACGTGTTCCGCAATGCGATGCTGCCGCTGATCGTCGGCTTCCCGGCCGCGTTCATCGGCGCGTTCTTCACCGGCAGCCTGCTGATCGAGACGCTGTTCTCGCTCGACGGCCTCGGGCTGCTGTCGTACGAGTCGGTCGTGCGGCGCGATTACCCGGTCGTGCTCGGCACGCTGTACCTGTTCACGCTGATCGGGCTCGCGACCAAGCTGATTTCCGATCTTTGCTATGTGTGGGTCGATCCGCGCATTCAATTCGACAACCTGGAGCGCTGACATGAAACGAGCCATTCGCATGCCCGGCGCCAGCGGGCGAGGCGCGCGATGAACCGGGCCGTCGCATCCCCCCGTATCGACGCCGCGCGCGCGCGCGTGTCGCCGTCGCCGGCCCGCCGTGTGTGGCAGCGCTTCCGGCAGCAGCGCCTCGGCTACTGGAGCTTCGTGATCTTCGTCGTCGCGTTTGCCGCGAGCCTCGCGGCGCCGCTGTGGTCGAACGACAAGCCGCTCGTCGTGCGCTACGACGGCCAGACCTATTTCCCGATGTTCCATGCGTACCCGGAGACGACCTTCGGCGGCGATTTCCCGACGCCGGCCGACTATCTCGATCCGTATGTGCGCAAGCGGCTCGAGGCGCCCGGCAACTTCGTCGTCTATCCGCCGAACCGCTATTACTACGACACGCTGAACTACTTCTCGAACGTGCCGAACCCGGCGCCGCCGTCGCGCGAGAACTGGCTCGGCACCGATGCGCAGGGCCGCGACCTGCTCGCGCGGCTCGTGTACGGGTTCCGCATCTCGGTCGAGTTCGGGCTGATCCTGACCGTGATCGGCACGCTGCTCGGGATCGCCGCGGGCGCGGTGCAAGGCTTCTTCGGCGGGCGCATCGACATCGTCGGGCAGCGGCTGATCGAGATCTGGAGCTCGCTGCCCGAGCTGTACCTGCTGATCATCTTCGCGTCGATCTTCGAGCCGAGCTTCCTGCTGCTGATCGTGCTGCTGTCGCTGTTCGGCTGGATCGGGCTTGCCGACTACGTGCGCGCGGAATTCCTGCGCAACCGCACGCAGGACTACGTGCGCGCGGCCCGCGCGATGGGGCTCACGAACTGGCAGATCATCTGGCGCCACGTGCTGCCGAACAGCCTCACGCCGGTGATCACGTTCCTGCCGTTCCGGATGAGCGGCTCGATTCTCGCGCTCACCAGCCTCGATTTCCTCGGGCTCGGCGTGCCGCCGCCGACGCCGAGTCTCGGCGAGCTGCTCGCGCAGGGCAAGGGCAACCTCGACGCGTGGTGGATCTCGCTGTCGACGTTCGGCGTGCTGGTCGCGACGCTGCTGCTGCTCACCTTCATGGGCGATGCGCTGCGCAACGCGCTCGACACGCGGATCGCCGATTCGGTGCGCGCGGCGGGAGGGCAGCGATGAGCGACGCAGTCGTATCGAAGGCGGACGAACCGCTGCTGTCGCTCGAGCGTTTGCACGTACGCTTCGGCGACACGGTCGCGGTGGACGACGTGACGCTCGCGATCGGGCGCGGCGAGCGGGTCGCGCTCGTCGGCGAATCGGGGTCCGGCAAGAGCGTGACCGCGCTGTCGATCCTGCGGTTGCTGCGCGACGCCGATGTCACCGGCGCGATCCGTTTTGCCGGGCAGGATCTGGCGGCCAAGAGCGAGCGCGAGATGCGCGGGCTGCGCGGCTCGGACATCGCGATGATCTTCCAGGAGCCGATGACGGCGCTCAATCCGCTGTACACGATCGGCGTGCAGATCGGCGAGACGATCGTGCTGCACGACGGCGTATCGGCCGGCGAGGCGCGCAAGCGGGCGATCGCGTTGCTCGCGCGCACCGGCATCGCGGAGCCCGAGAAGCGCGTGGACAGCTACCCGCACCAGTTGTCGGGCGGCCAGCGGCAGCGCGCGATGATCGCGATGGCGCTCGCGTGCCGGCCGCGCCTGCTGCTCGCCGACGAGCCGACCACCGCGCTCGACGTGACGATCCGCGCGCAGACCGTCGACCTGCTGCTCGAGCTGCAGCGCGAGGAGGCGGAAAAGCGCGGGATGGCGATCCTGCTGATCACGCACGACCTGAATCTCGTGCGGCACTTCGCGCAGCGCGTCGCGGTGATGGAGCATGGCCGGCTCGTCGAGAGCGGGCCGGTCGAGCGGATCTTCGCGGCGCCCGAGCATCCGTATACCCAGCGGCTGCTGAACAGCCGGCCGCAACGCGCGGTCACGCCCGTGATGCCGATCGCGCCCGTCGTGCTCGACGCGCGCCACGTGAGCGTGCAGTTCGCACGCAAGCGGCCGGGCTTCGCCGGCTGGTTCGGCACGGTGCCGGTGACGGCCGTGGCCGACGTGTCGGTGTCGGTGCGGCAGGGCGAAACGCTCGGCATCGTCGGCGAATCGGGATCGGGGAAGTCGACGCTCGCGATGGCGCTGCTCGGGCTGCAGAAGACGGCCGGCGGCGAGATCGAATTCCAGGGGCGTGCGCTGTCGACCTATCGCGGCCGCGAACAGACCGCGCTGCGCTCGAACATGCAGGTGGTCTTTCAGGATCCATTCAGCTCGCTTTCGCCGCGTCACACGATCGAGCGGATCGTCGGCGAGGGGCTCGAGCTGCATCGCCCGGACATGACGCCCGACGCGCGCCGCGCGAAGTCGCTCGCGGTGCTGCGCGAAGTCGGTCTCGACCGCACGGTGCTGCACCGCTATCCGCACGAATTCTCGGGCGGCCAGCGCCAGCGGATCGCGATCGCGCGCGCGCTGGTGCTGGAGCCGCGCATCCTGATCCTCGACGAGCCGACGTCGGCGCTCGACGTGTCGATCCAGCAGCAGGTGCTGAAGCTGCTCGCGAATTTGCAACAGAAATACAACCTCGGCTACGTGTTCATCAGCCACGACCTGGAGGTGATCGGCGCGATGGCGCACCGCGTCGCGGTGATGCAGGACGGCGCCGTCGTCGAGTCGGGGGAGGTGTCGGACATCTTCACCCGACCGTCACATCCTTACACACAAAAGCTGTTGAAAGCGGTCTGGAAAGCGTGATAGGCGGCCAATGGTCTGACCATCTCGATTGTATTTATTAATTTGTTTTGACAAACGATTACGCGCTGGCTAGTATCGACCGAAATTTTCCGCCAATCAGCTGATTTTTAAGCATATTCCATCGACCAATGCAGCATCGATCCCTGACCCAGGCATGCGCGCGCACCATCGCCGGGCTGTTCATCGGCGCCCTGTTCGCAGCAGCACCCGGCGCGTTCGCCGACGAAGTCAGCAGTTTTAACCAGAATGTCAGCAATTCGACTCAGATCGGGTCGGGTTCCCCCCTCCAGCAGACCAGCGCGCAGCCGTCGAGCGGCGGCGCGAAGTCGTTCCTTGCCGGCATGGCGGGCAAGGCAGGCGACGTGGTGGTCGGCGCGCTGAACATGATCGGCGTGCGGTATCGCTGGGGCGGCAACTCGCCGGATTCGGGCCTCGACTGCAGCGGCTTCGTGCGCTACGTGTTCCAGGACACGCTCGGCATGTCGCTGCCGCGTCGCGCGGAAGAAATGAGCCGCGTCGGCGAGAAGGTGAGCATGAGCAACCTGAAGCCGGGCGATCTCGTGTTCTTCAACACGATGCGCCGCACGTTTTCGCACGTCGGCATCTATATCGGCGACAACAAGTTCGTGCACTCGCCGTCGACGGGTAGCACGGTCCGCGTCGACGATCTCGATAGCGGCTACTGGGAAAAGCGTTTCACCGGCGCGCGCCGGATCGAATCGGAATTCCCGATGAAGCCGGAAGACCTGCGTCAGCGCGTGCGCGCGACGCTCGGCGACGATTCGGCGAACGGCAACAACTGACGTTTGCCGGTCGCGCGGGCCGGACGATAAAAAACCCTGTCACCGAAAGGCGGCAGGGTTTTTTGCTTTTGGGGCGGCGTCGACGGCGGGGCGGAAGTCGTTGCGTCGGCCACGGGCGGCAGGCGGCGCGTGCCGCGGCCTCCCGCTCATCGTGGCTTGGGCGGCTTACGCGGCCACGGCCACGCCGCGCGCCGCCGCGAGCTTGCGCTGCAGTTCCGGCATGATGCGCGCGACCGCTTCCTCGCCCGCGAGGATCGCCGCGTTGCGCTGGTTGAAGTCGCTGCCGCCCATCGCCGCGAGGTTCGGGCGAATCACGACGTCCGCGTACTTGTCGAGCTCGTAGGTCTTGATCGTCTGGCCCATGATCGTGAAGGTCTGCAGCAGCATCTCGATCGGGTTGTTGGTCGCCGCGCCGTCGGGGCGGGCCGAGATGTCGACCGCGATCACGAAGCTCGCGCCCATCTTGCGCGCAAACGACGCCGGCACAGGGCTCACGAGGCCGCCGTCGACATATTCGCGCGTGCCGATCTTCACCGGCTCGAACACCGACGGCACGCTGCACGACGCGCGCACCGCGAGCCCCGCGTTGCCTTGCTGGAACAGGATCGGCTGGCCGCTTTGCAGGTCCGTCGCGACGATGCCGAGCGGCTTCGCCATCTTCTCGATCGGCCGGTTGTTGAGCGTCTTGTTCAGGAAGTTCTGCAGCGCGACGCCTTGCAGCAGGCCGCGCGAGCGGAACGGCAGCGCCCAGTCGCTGATCGCCGCCTGGTCCATGTCGAGGGCGATCTTGTTGATCTGCAGCGCGTTCATGCCTGACGCGTAGAGTGCGCCGACCACCGAGCCCGCGCTCGTCCCGGCGACGATCTCGATCGGAATGCCGCGCGCCTCGAGCGCCTTCAGCACGCCGATGTGCGAGAAGCCGCGCGCGGCGCCGCCGCCGAGCGCGATGCCGATCTTGACGGGCTTCTCCTGCGGCAGGGCCGTGCCGGGGCGGGACTTGTCGCCGAAGGACGTACAGGCGGCGAGGCTGGCGGACGCGCACGCGATCGTGAAGTGGCGGCGCGACAGGCGAGGGGACGACATCGATGGTTCTCCGGCGGCTTGGCGGCGGGTCACACGGCCCGCGGCGGCGAGGGTTTCCGAGGCCGCGCGGCGGGTTCCGCGCGGCCGGCGCCGCACCGGCTGGCGGCCGCGGCGCGCACATCATAAAGCAAGCGGCGCGCTTGGCGCGATGTCCGGCGCGAGTATAATTCCGGCTTCTTTCCCGTTCCGGGCGTCGCCGGCTCCGTTGCTGTCCGGGCTGCCGTCGTCCCGCGTCGAATCATTCATGCGCCCCAGGCGTTCGAGTTACCGTTTATGACCCGTCCTGTCCGTACCCGCTTCGCGCCGAGTCCCACCGGCTTCATCCACCTCGGCAACATCCGCTCCGCACTTTATCCGTGGGCGTTCGCCCGCAAGATGAAAGGCACGTTCGTGCTGCGCATCGAGGATACCGACGTCGAGCGCTCGTCGCAGGAAGCGGTCGATGCGATCCTCGAAGGGATGCAATGGCTCGGGCTGGATTTCGACGAAGGCCCGATCTACCAGATGCAGCGGATGGACCGCTATCGCGAAGTGCTCGCGCAGATGCTCGAGAAGGGCCTCGCGTATCCGTGCTACATGTCGGCCGAGGAACTCGACGCGCTGCGCGAACGCCAGCGCGAAGCCGGCCTGAAGCCGCGCTACGACGGCACGTGGCGTCCGGAGCCCGGCAAGGTGCTGCCGGAGCCGCCGGCCGGCGTGAAGCCGGTCCTGCGCTTCCGCAATCCGCTGACGGGCACGGTCGTATGGGATGACGCGGTGAAGGGGCGTGTCGAGATCTCGAACGAGGAACTCGACGACCTCGTGATCGCGCGCCCGGACGGCACGCCGATCTACAACTTCTGCGTGGTGGTGGACGACATGGACATGGGCATCACGCACGTGATCCGCGGCGACGACCACGTGAACAACACGCCGCGCCAGATCAACATCCTGAACGCACTCGGCGGCGAGCCGCCCGTCTATGCGCACCTGCCGACCGTGCTGAACGAGCAAGGCGAGAAGATGAGCAAGCGGCATGGCGCGATGAGCGTGATGGCGTACCGCGACGCAGGCTTCCTGCCGGAGGCCGTCGTCAACTATCTCGCGCGCCTCGGCTGGTCGCACGGCGACGCCGAGATCTTCTCGCGCGAACAGTTCGTCGAATGGTTCGATCTCGAGCACCTCGGCAAGTCGCCCGCGCAGTACGACCATAGCAAGCTGAGCTGGCTGAACGCGCACTACATCAAGGAAGCCGACAACGCGCGCCTCGCGGCGCTCGCGAAGCCGTTTCTCGATGCGCTCGGCATCGACGACGCGGCGATCGCGACGGGCCCCGCGCTCGACGCGGTGGTCGGCCTGATGAAGGATCGTGCGACGACGGTCAAGGAAATCGCGGAAGGCGCCGCGATGTTCTACCGTGTGCCGGCGCCCGACGCCGATGCGCTCGCGCAGCACGTGACCGATGCGGTGCGGCCGGCGCTGGCCGATCTCGTCGTCGCGCTGAAGGCGGCCGACTGGACGAAGGAGGCGGTGTCCGCGGCGCTGAAGGCGACGCTCGCCACGCACAAGCTGAAGATGCCGCAGCTCGCGATGCCGGTGCGTCTGCTGGTGGCGGGCACGACGCACACGCCGTCGATCGATGCGGTGCTCGTGCTGTTCGGTCGCGACGTCGTGGTGTCGCGCATCGAGGCCGCGCTGGGCTGACGTATGGGCGAGCGCGAAGCCGCCGCGCATGAGCGCGCGGCGGCTTCGCAAAAAATTTCGCGCGAATCGTAAAAAGGGTATTTACAAGTTCGAAATCGGTCCATATAATCTCACTTCTGTTCTGCAAGGGGGTATAGCTCAGCTGGGAGAGCGCTTGCATGGCATGCAAGAGGTCAGCGGTTCGATCCCGCTTACCTCCACCAACAGAACAAGCTGGATTGATTTGCGAAGCAGCGGTAGTAATAAATGCTTCACAAAATGATTCAAAGCAGTTAGAATTTCGGCCTTCGCTGTTGACTGCAAAGTAAATAGCGAAAGTCAGACGAATCTGAAAAGATTTTGTCCCCTTCGTCTAGAGGCCTAGGACATCACCCTTTCACGGTGAGTACAGGGGTTCGAATCCCCTAGGGGACGCCAAATTCAGCGGCGTTTCGTAGAAGTGTCGCAAGGCTTGCAGGAACGTAACCGACGTCCTGCAGGTTGGGTAAGAAAGCTGGAGCGGTAGTTCAGTCGGTTAGAATACCGGCCTGTCACGCCGGGGGTCGCGGGTTCGAGTCCCGTCCGCTCCGCCAGAACGAAGCCCGTTCAAGACGTCTTTGAGCGGGCTTTTGTATTAAAGATGTAAGCAGTACGTTGTCCCCTTCGTCTAGAGGCCTAGGACATCACCCTTTCACGGTGAGTACAGGGGTTCGAATCCCCTAGGGGACGCCAGATTCAGCGGCGTTTCATGGAAGTGTCGCAACGCGTGCAGGAACGTGACGAGATCCTGCGGGCGGTGGTGCAGAAAAGCTGGAGCGGTAGTTCAGTTGGTTAGAATACCGGCCTGTCACGCCGGGGGTCGCGGGTTCGAGCCCCGTCCGCTCCGCCAGAACGAAGCCCGTTCAAAAAGCGTTTTTGAACGGGCTTTCTCGTTAAAGATGTAAGCAGTACGTTGTCCCCTTCGTCTAGAGGCCTAGGACATCACCCTTTCACGGTGAGTACAGGGGTTCGAATCCCCTAGGGGACGCCAGATTTCGGCGTCGTTCGAACAAACGACGCGCCGGCAGGAAGTAACCGACGCCTGCCAGGCAAGCAGCAAGACTGGAGCGGTAGTTCAGTCGGTTAGAATACCGGCCTGTCACGCCGGGGGTCGCGGGTTCGAGTCCCGTCCGCTCCGCCAAACGAACAACAATGCCCGCCTTGTGCGGGCATTGTTGTTTGTGCATTCGGTCGTTGTGCCCGCTCGCGGGCGCGTGACTGCTTCGCGCCTTCCGCTGACACCCCACACCGCGCGCCGCGCCCCTACGAGAAATTCGCGATTGCATCCGCACGCGACTGCGCTATCGTGGCGGGATGCGTTTTCGACTCCTGCGCGATGCTCGATCCGACCGACCTGCGACTCCTGTATCAGCTCCGACCCGCGGAGCCCGGCGATTTTCCGTATGCCGAAGCGCTGACGCACGGCAACATGGGCGGCTACTACAAGCGCCATGGGCTCGTGTGGCGCAGCGACCTGTTCTATGCGAGCTGGCGCGAATCCGAAAACTTCATCCTCGAAGCCGACGGCGAGCGCATCGGCGTGCTGCGCGTGACCGAGGAAGGCGATTCGCTGCACATCCGCGACGTGCAGATCGCGGCCGGCCATCGCGGGCAGGGCGCCGGCACCTACATGCTCGAGATGTCGCATCGCTGGGCGCGTGCGCGCGGGCTGCACGAACTGCAGTTGCGCGTATTCGTCGACAACCCTGCCGCGCATCTGTACCTGCGCATGGGCTACCGGGTCACCGGGCCGCGGCTCGCGCAACTCGGCTCGATCCGCCACATGGTGCGGCCGGTCTGACGGTCCTGTGAGCCGGAGCGAGCGATCAGCGGGCCGCGTCGATCGCGCCGTCGTCGTCCGGCGTTTCGTTTTCCGCGACGTCGCCTTCCGGGCCTCGATGTTCGTAGCCGCGCAGCATGAATGCGCGCGGGCTTTCGCCGAATGCGCGGCGGAACATCGCCGAGAACGCGCTCTGGCTCTGGTAGCCGAGTTCGCGCGCGATGTGCGACAGCGGTCGCCCCTGGTTCAGCAGCGGGATCGCCCGCGCGAGCAGCGCCTGCTGGCGCCACTGCGAAAAGCTCACGCCCAGTTCCTGCTTGAAGAGCCGGGAGATCGTGCGCGTGCTCGCGCCGACCTCGCTCGCCCAGTGTTCGAGCGACTCCGCATGCGCGGGCTGCGCGAGTACCGATTCGCACAGCAGGCGCAGCCGTTTTTCGTCCGGCATCGGCACCGCGAGCGGCAACGGTTCGGCATGACTCAGCTCGTCGAGCACGAGCCCGCACAGCAGGCGCTCGCGCGAGGTGCTCAGGTCGCGCGCGTCGAGTGCGACGATCAGCTCGCGCAGCAGCCCCGTCACCTCGACGACGCGGCATGCATCGAGCCCGCCCGGCACGATCGACTCGTCGATATACAGCGTGCGCAAGTAGGCCTCTTCGACGATCACGACTTCGTGCGACACGTGCGGCGGCACCCAGATCGCGCGGGACGGCGGCACCATCCAGGTCGTGCCGGTCGTCGCCACGCGCAGCACGCCGCGCGACGCATACGCGAGCTGCGCCCACGCATGCGTGTGCAGCGGAATGCGGCGGCCGGCATCGACCTGCCGCGCGCGCACGCGCATCGGATGGTCGGCGGTCGGCGCGAATTCCGGCGGGATGTCGATGACGTCGTACGGGTTGGATACGTCGGCTTGGGCGGGCGGATTCATGAACGGTTCGGGCGGCGCGGCGGCGATGCCGTTATTTTAGAAGGCGCCGCGCGTGCGCATGCGGCGGTTTTTCGGGCCATCATGCCGGCTTCAAATGAACTTTGTGTGGGCGTCGGCGAATCCGGGGCGGCTGCCCGCAGCCGGTCGCCCGCAGCCGGTCGCCCGCAGCCGGTCGCCCGCAGCCGGTCGCCCGCAGCCGGTCGCCCGCAGCCGGTCGCACCGACGGTTCGAACCATCGGGCCGGTATCGCGGTCTATCGATGCGTGCGCCACGTCGCGCCCATCGCGCACCGGTCGCACGCCAACACGGCAACACACGAATCGAAGAGGAGAACCACGATGCGCCACGTATTCGTCTATGGCACCTTGAGAGCCGGACAGGCCAACGACATCGGCCATGCGGCCGCCCGCCACGGCATCGCCGCGCCGACGCTGCTGGGCGCGGCCGCGCTGCCGGGCGAACTGGTCGATTTCGGCACGTATCCGGGCATGATCGCCGGTACGACCGGCAAGTCGCTGGTCTGGGGCGACGTCTACGAGGTCGACGAGCAGCTCGTCCCGGTGCTCGACGAGATCGAGCGCGTCTATCCGGGCGTCGATTCGCTGTTCAAGCCGGACGAGGTAACGGTCGAGCTCGGCGGCCGGCAGTACGCGTGCCTGTATTATCCGGTCGCCGCGCACGCGGCGGCCGGGCGCCCGCGCATCGCGTCCGGCGATTGGGTTCAGCACCGGCGCGAGCAGGAAGCCGCCTGAGCGTGCCTGCGCGCAGCGGCTGGATTCGCCGCAAAAGAGAAAGCGCCCCGCGGGGCGCTTTTTTCATGCCGCTGACCCGTCATTGCACACGACCGCCGACACGGCATGGCCGGCCAGCGATCGCAGCAGACAGCGTCCGTCAGATTTCCTCGTACAGCGGCAGCGTCAGGAATTCGGTGAAGCCTTCCGACGTGGACATCTGCTCGAAGATCGCCGCGGCGCGTTCGTACGGCTGCGTGTTGCCGCCGACCGAGCGCTTCACGTTGTCGAGCTCGAGCTTCGC
Source organism: Burkholderia sp. BCC1047 (assembly GCF_902833155.1). Taxonomy (NCBI): domain Bacteria; kingdom Pseudomonadati; phylum Pseudomonadota; class Betaproteobacteria; order Burkholderiales; family Burkholderiaceae; genus Burkholderia; species Burkholderia sp. BCC1047. The sequence goes on from NZ_CADFEH010000023.1 coordinate 43,708, forward strand.
GAATTCGCGCACGAGGTCGGCCGTGACCTTGCGGCCGTCGTCGAGCACGCCCTTCGGCGAGCGGATCCATTGCCACACCTGCGAGCGCGAGATCTCGGCCGTCGCCGCGTCTTCCATCAGGTTGTGGATCGGCACGCAGCCGTTGCCGTCGAGCCATGCGCCGAGGTAGTGGATCCCGACGTTGATGTTGTTGCGCAGCCCGGCTTCGGTGATCGGCGCTTCCGGCTGGAAGTCGAGCAGGTTCCTGCCTTCGACCTGCGCGTCGTCGCGCTGCTTCGCGATCTGGTTCGGCTGGTCGCCGAGCACCTTGACGAATTCTTCCATCGCGATCGGCACGAGGCCCGGGTGCGCGACCCAGCCGCCGTCGTAGCCGTCGGTCGCGTCGCGCTGCTTGTCCGAGCGCACCCCGCCCATCGCCTTGTCGTTCGCTTCCGGATCGTTCTTGATCGGGATCAGCGCGCTCATCCCGCCGATCGCCGGCGCGTTGCGCTTGTGGCAGGTCTTCAGCAACAGCAACGCGTACGCGCGCATGAACGGCACCGTCATCGTGATCTTCGAACGCTCGGCCAGGCAGAAGTCGCGGTCGTTCTTGAACTTCTTGATCGCCGAGAAGATGTAGTCCCAGCGGCCGGCGTTCAGGCCCGAGCTGTGTTCGCGCAGTTCGTACAGGATCTCGTCCATCTCGAACGCGGCGAGGATCGTCTCGATCAGCACCGTCGCGCGGATCGTGCCGCGCGGCACGCCGATCGCTTCCTGGGCCGCGACGAAGATGTCGTTCCACAGGCGCGCCTCGAGATGGCTTTCCATCTTCGGCAGGTAGAAGTACGGGCCCGAGCCGCGCGCGATCAGTTCCTTCGCGTTGTGGAACAGGAACAGCGCGAAATCGAAGATGCCGCCGGACACGCGCTGGCCGTCGACCGTCACGTGCTTCTCGTCGAGGTGCCAGCCGCGCGGACGCACGATCAGCGTCGCGACCTTGTCGTTCAGCCGGTACGACTTGCCGTTCTGCTCGAGCGAGATCGTGCGGCGCACCGCGTCCTTCAGGTTGATCTGGCCGTCGATCTGGTTCGTCCAGCTCGGCGCGTTCGAATCCTCGAAGTCCGTCATGTACGAATCGGCGCCCGAGTTCAGCGCGTTGATGATCATCTTGCGCTCGACCGGGCCCGTGATTTCGACGCGGCGGCATTGCAGGTCGGCCGGCAGCGGCGCGACCTTCCAGTCGCCGTCGCGGATCGCTTGCGTCTCGGCGAGGAAATCGGGGCGCTCGCCCGCGTCGAGGCGTTTCGTGCGCTCGACGCGCGCCTGCAGCAGCGTCTGGCGGCGCGATTCGAACGTGCGATGCAGCGACGCGACGAGTTCTAGCGCGGCGGGCGTCAGGATCGCTTCGTAACCCGGCTTGATTTCGCCGGTGATCGTCATGCCTTGCGGCAGCGTGATCGGGGTGCTCATGAGTCTCATCTCCTTGGTCGGTCAGTTGCGGTTTCGGTGAAAGGGGAAGGCGGCAGCTGCGAAACGTCATGCACCCGGGCCGGGGCGCGTGCGGTTTGCGGGTCTGCCGGACGGAGCCGGGGCGGGGGTGGCGAGGAACGCGAGCAGGTCGGCCATGCCGGTGCCCGTGCCGTCGGGCGGCGCGCCGAGTTCCTCGGCCGGCGCACCCGTGCGGTTGAGCCAGAACGTCGTGTAGCCGAACCAGGTGGCGCCCGCGACGTCCCACGCGTTCGACGACACGAACACGATGCCGCGCGGGTTCGCACCGAACGCGGCGGTGCCGAGCGCATACGCGGCCGGGCTCGGCTTGTACGCGCGCACGGTGTCGGCCGACAGCACGCGATCGAACAGGCCGGTCATGCCCGCGCTCTTGATCGCGATGTCGAGCATCTGCGGGGTGCCGTTCGACAGGATCGCGAGCGGCGGGCGCGGGTCGAGCGCGCGCAGCTGGCGCAGCGCGGGCACCGTGTCGGGATAGGTGGACAGGCACGCGTATTCGTCCATCAGCCGTTTCTCGGCCGCACTGTTCAGCGCGAGCCCGAGCCGGCGCGCGGCGAACCGCAGCGCATCGAGCGTGATGTCCCGGAACGGGCGATAGTGCGCGCCGGCCGGATCGGCGAGCGTGCGCAGCTGCGAGTATTCGATTTGCTTGCGTCGCCACAGCTGCGACAACCGTTCCCCGTGTCCGGGAAACATCTGCTCAGCCGCGGCCAGCACGGCACGCACGTCGAACAACGTGCCGAATGCGTCGAAGAGGATGGCGTCGGGAGAGGAGAGTGTCGTTGTGGCCGACATAGCCTTGCGCTCCAGTTTCAGAGGTCGAGTCGATTCTATTCGTGATCGAAGGTGCTAAAAAAGACGCTAAACATCACTTGATCTTTTACTTTCATATACCTAATCTGAGCGGCTCAAGCGATTTGAAGGGCGGCGATGCCGTCCTCTCGAGAGAGTCATGGACCGGTTCAAACAGATCGAAACGTTCGCCGCGGTCGCGGCGAAAGGCAGCCTGTCGGCGGCCGCGCATGCGGAAGGCGTCGCGCCGGCGATCATCGGCCGCCGCCTCGACGCGCTGGAGGAGCGGCTCGGCGTCAAGCTGCTGGTGCGCACGACGCGCAAGCTCACGCTGACGTTCGAGGGTTCGGCGTTCCTCGAGGATTGCCAGCGCATCATCAACGACATGCAGAACGCGGAAGCGAGCGTGTCCGCCGGCGGCGTCAAGGCGAGCGGCCATCTGCGAATCTCCGCGCCGGCCGGCTTCGGCCGGCGGCACGTCGCGCCGCTCGTGCCCGAATTCAGCGGCGCGCATCCGGACGTGTCGGTCACGCTCGACCTGTCCGACCGGATGGTGGACCTCGTCAACGAGGGGTTCGATTGCGCGGTGCGGCTCGGCGAGCTGCCCGATTCGTCGCTGGTGTCGCTGAAGCTCGGCGAGAATCGCCGCGTGTGCGTCGCGTCGCCCGCGTATCTCGCACGGCGCGGCACGCCGGCCACGCTCGCGGAACTGGCGCGGCACAACTGCCTCGCGCTCGCGGCGAATGCGAACCAGCAGCGCGGCTGGGCGTTCCAGGAAGGCGACAAGGTCGTGTCGATCCGCGTGAACGGCACGATGGAATGCTCGGACGGCGCGGTGCTGCACGAATGGTGCCTCGCCGGCCACGGCCTCGCGTGGCGCTCGTGGTGGGAAGTCGGCGAGGACGTCGCGGCCGGCCGGCTCGTCAGCGTGCTCGATGCGTTCGCCGCGCCGCCGATCGGCATTCACGCGGTGTTTCCGCAGCGCCGGCATCTGCCGCTGCGCGTGCGCCTGTTTCTCGATTACCTGAAGCACACGTACGAGCGGCCCGGGTATTGGGGCGAGTAGGCGCCGCGCGCCCGCGTGTTTCCGATATGAGGGCGAACCCGCTGGCGGTGCGGCTTGCGCGGTTTCACCCACTACAATCGTAAGAGGCATGCACGCGGTGTCGCGGCCGGCTCGGCCGGAGCCGGGGCGCGCGGCGTGCGATTGACGAAGGAGGGCGCGATGTTCCGGCACATCCTCGTTCCAACCGACGGTTCCGAACTGTCGCAAAAGGCGATCGACGGCGCGATCGATCTGGCGCGCGCGGTCGGCGCGCAGGTCACGGCCTACGCGTGCCTGCCGCAATACCCGTACTCGCCGTTTTCCGAAGTGATCATCGAGCCGCCCGCCGATTTCCGCGCGCGCAGCGAGCGCGAGGCGCGCGCGCATCTCGACGAGGTGGAAGCGGCCGCGAAGGCGGCCGGGGTCGCGTGCGACACGTGGACGAGCGTGCATCCGTCGCCGTATCTCGGCATCATCGAGGCGGCCGAACGCGGCGGGTGTGACGTGATCTTCATGGCGTCCCACGGACGCCGCGGGCTCGGCAGCCTGCTGATCGGCAGCGAGACGCAGCGCGTGCTGACCCATACGAAAATTCCGGTGATCGTCTATCGGTAGGGCAGCGCCGGCCGTGGCGGGGCGGGCTGCGCATCGGAAAAAGGGCGCGCCGGACGAAGCCGGCGCGCAGCGTTGCTGGCGGCCCGCAGGCCGCGCGGCCGGTTGCGCGATGGGACTCGCGCGCCTGCCGTCTCCTCCCTGATTGTTGTTCCGGTGGGCGATGCCGCGGCGTCGCGAGACGCGGCGGGCATCGGCGTAACGCCTGGCGTGTTACGCGACCTTCTTGCCGTCGAAGAACTGTTCGTCCTCGGTCGAGCCGTGCAGCGCGGTCGTCGACGCTTCGCGTTCGACCGTCTGCGTCACCGCGTCGAAGTAGCCGGTGCCGACCTCGCGTTGGTGCTTGACGGCCGTGAAGCCCTTGTCGGCCGCCGCGAACTCGGCCTGCTGCAGTTCGACGAACGCGCTCATCTGCGTGCGGGCATAGCCGTGCGCGAGGTTGAACATCGAGTAGTTCAGCGCATGGAAGCCGGCCAGCGTGATGAACTGGAACTTGTAGCCCATCGCGCCGAGTTCCTTCTGGAACTTCGCGATCGTCGCGTCGTCGAGGTTCTTCTTCCAGTTGAACGACGGCGAGCAGTTGTACGACAGCAGCTTGCCCGGGAACTGCTTGTGGATCGCTTCCGCGAACTTCTTCGCGTACTCGAGATCGGGCTTGCCCGTTTCGCACCAGATCAGGTCCGCGTACGGCGCGTACGCGAGGCCGCGCGAGACCGCCTGCTCGAGGCCCGGCTTGGTGCGGAAGAAGCCTTCCACCGTGCGCTCGCCCGTGAGGAACGGCTTGTCGTTGTCGTCGACGTCGGACGTGATCAGGTCGGCCGCTTCCGCGTCGGTGCGGGCCACCAGCACGGTCGGCGTGCCCATCACGTCGGCCGCGAGACGCGCGGCCGACAGCTTCGCGACGGCTTCGCGCGTCGGCACGAGCACCTTGCCGCCCATGTGGCCGCACTTCTTCACCGACGCGAGCTGGTCCTCGAAGTGGACGCCCGACGCGCCGGCCTCGATCATCGCCTTCATCAGCTCGAACGCGTTGAGCACGCCGCCGAAGCCGGCTTCCGCATCGGCGACGATCGGCGCGAAGAAATCGATGTAGCCTTCGTCGCCCGGGTTCTTGCCTTCCGACCACTGGATCTGGTCGGCGCGCGTGAGCGTGTTGTTGATGCGCTTGACGACGAGCGGCACCGAGTTCGCCGGATACAGCGACTGGTCCGGGTACATTTCGCCCGCGACGTTCGCGTCGCCGGCCACTTGCCAGCCGGACAGGTAGATGGCCTTCAGGCCGGCCTTCACCTGCTGCATCGCCTGGTTGCCGGTCAGCGCGCCGAGGGCGTTGACGAACGGCTCGTTGTTGATGAGGCTCCACAGCTTTTCCGCGCCGCGCTTGGCCAGCGTGTGCTCGATCGGGATCGAGCCGCGCAGGCGGACCACGTCCTCAGCCGTGTAGCCGCGCTTGATGCCCTTCCAGCGCGGATCGGTTTCCCATTGCTGCTGCAGTGCCTGTGCCTGTTGCTGACGCGACATGATGAGCTCCTTGATGCGGTATATGCGTGACGGGCCGAATCTGGCGGTGACGATGCGGTTCGCGAGGCAGGGACGCGATGCGTTCCGGTTCGCGAAGTCTTGTATAAGAGTCTAGGCAAATCGGCGGGAGCGAAACAGGGGCTGGGTCGGGAAGTGCGGAATTTTTTAATTGTTTTTAATCAATGGCTTGCCTTCGTCATTTCGAGATAAGAAATGCGTTTTCCTATCCCGCAATCGCGCGGGTTGTGCCGTGCAGCATGATTTTTTACGACGCAAAAAAATTTTCCGCATCGTGAAATTGGCGGTGGGGCGAAAAAAAACCGGCGCGGATGCGCCGGTTGGCTGAATGGGCGAGGTGCCCATCCGCGGAGCGGCCGCAGGGCCGCCCATGCAGGCTTACGATGCCGAATTGCTACGGCGCGGGGCGCCGCTGCGCTGGCCGTCGCGACGCGGGCCGCCGTCACGGCTGCCGCCCGGCTTGCCGCTCCAGCCACCGCCATTGCCGCCGCCGTAGCTGCGACCGTTGCCGCTGCTATTGCCGTTGCCGCCATAACCGCCGCCCGGCTTGCCGCCGAAACGACGACCGCCGTTACCACCGCCCGGACGGCCGCGGCCGCCGGTGCCGCCGTTACGCGGGGGCGACTTGCGCGGCTCGAAACCTTCGACAACGTTGACCGGCAGCGGCGAGCGCACGAAGCGTTCGATGCGCTTGAGCGCGCCTTGCTCGGCATGGTGCACGAGGCTGACCGCCGTGCCCGAACGGCCCGCGCGGCCGGTACGGCCGATACGGTGCACGTAGTCTTCCGCGAACTTCGGCAGGTCGTAGTTGAACACGTGCGTGATGCCCGGGATGTCGATGCCGCGTGCCGCGACGTCGGTCGCCACCAGCACGCGCACGCGGCGTTCGCGCAGCGCACGGATCGTGCGGTTGCGCGCGCCCTGCGGCAGGTCGCCGTGCAGCGCGGCCGATTCGAAACCTGCGTCGGCGAGACGGCCGGCGAGCTGGTCGGCGTCGATCTTGGTCGCCGTGAAGATGATCGCCTGGTCGAGCGCGTCGTCGCGCAGCAGGTGATCGAGCAGGCGATCCTTGTGATCGCGGTCGTCGACGTAGTGGACCGTCTGCGCGATGTTCGTGCGCGACTCGAGGTGCTGCTGGATCTCGATGCGCTCCGGGTCCTTCAGCAGGCGGCCCGTCAGCGAACCGATCTTGCCGTCGAGCGTGGCCGAGAACAGCATCGTCTGGCGCGATTCCGGCGTGGCGGCGACGATCGTTTCGATGTCTTCGATGAAGCCCATGTCGAGCATGCGGTCGGCTTCGTCGAGCACCAGCATCTTCAGTTCGGACAGGTCGATACGGCCGCGCTCGAGGTGATCGAGCAGGCGGCCCGGCGTCGCAACCAGGATTTCCGGGTTCTTCGCGAGCAGCATCAGCTGCTGGCCGTAGGCGACGCCGCCGAGGATGCTGACCGTGCGCAGGCGCTTCAGGTGCTTGCCGTACGTCGAGGCGGCCGTCGTGACCTGCATCGCCAGTTCGCGGGTCGGCGTCAGCACGAGCAGGCCCGGGCGCGCGACGGGTTGCGGGCGGCGCGCGCGGCGATCGCCCTGGTTCGGGTCGCGCGGCGCGCGCGGCTGCTGCGCCTGCGTCTTCTGGAGCTGCGCGAAACGTTCGATCGCGGGCAGCATGAATGCGGCGGTCTTGCCCGAACCGGTCGGGCTCGACACCAGCAGGTCGCGGCCGGCGATGCCGGCCGGAATCGCGCGCTGCTGGACCGGCGTCGGCTTCACGTAGCCGGCGGCCTGCAGCGCGGAGACGATCTCCGGCGACAACCCGAGCGACGCGAAGCTCGGCTCGTCCGACGCCGGTTCGACCGCGGCCGGTGCGGCGGCGTCGTCGAGACCGAGCGCCTGGTCGGCGATCGCGTTGAGCGGGCTGGAGTTGATGCTCGAAGTCATAACAATCCTTGAAACACAGTGGGTGAAACGTCGGCGCCAATCGCGCATACCCAAGTCGTCGGATTCAGCGAGCAAATCGGGAAACGGGTGCAATCCGCCGAACCTTCGGCGGATGAGGCATTAGAAGCTGTTTTGGGTGCGGCGCGCTTCTGGAGCGGGGCCGCCAGCCTAGTTGACGACCGCAAGGGTCGAAGCAGGAGGGGACAGGTTCTAAACCGGATTGGAGCTTAACGCTACGAGGCGTCGGGCCGGAACGGCTTCGAGCCGAGCGCGGGAGGTGACGCAGGCCGCATTATAAAGAAATTTGCTGCGCTGCGCCACTGATTTGATTGCCTATTGCGGCGGGGGCGGTTTGGTCAGGACGCCGTGCCGTTTTTCAGCGATTCGACGAGTTCGATGTACTGCTGCTTCGCCGCGTCCTGCGACGTGCCCTTCAGCGCTTCCCAGGCATCGTACTTGTACTTGCCGACGATATCGGTGAAGCCGGGCTTGTCGCCGTGCGCGTCGCCGTCGGTCGCCTGCTTGAAGAGCGCGTACAGGCGCAGCAGGGTCAGATTGCCCGGCCGTTCCGTCAGTTGCTTGACGTCGATCTGGGCCTGGTCGAATTGGGCGGTGAGTTCGCTCATTGGGGTGTCTCCGTAAGGGTTTCAGATCGGCCGATCTTAACAAGCGGACCGTCGCGCCGGGTCGAGCGATCCTTCCAAACCGCCGCCGGCGCCGCACGTGCGCACAGATCGGGCCCGATCGCCCGTGGGAGCGGGACGGCGCATTACAATGTCGGCCATGACGCAAACAGTGCTCCTCGCCATCGATACGTCGACCGAATACTGCTCGGTCGCGCTGCTGCGCTCGGCCCCGGCCGATGACGCCGTTTCCACTCCGCAAACCTGGGTCCGTCACGAACCGACGGGCGCCGTGTCGAGCACGCGCGTGCTGCCGGCGATCCAGGAACTCTTCGCCGAATCCGGGCTGACGCTCGCCGACTGCGACGCGATCGCGTTCGGCGCGGGCCCCGGCTCGTTCACGGGCCTGCGTACCGCGACGGGCATTACCCAGGGCCTCGCGTTCGGCGCCGGGCTGCCGGTCGTGCCGATCGGCACGCTGCTCGCATGCGCCGAGCACGCGCGGCTGCGTGCGCCCGGCACGACCCGCGTGCTCGCCGCGCTCGATGCGCGGATGGACGAAGCCTACTGGGCGGATTTCGAATGGGACGACGGCGCCGGCGACTGGCGCACGCTGCATCCGGCGTCGCTCGACGCACCGGGCACCGTCGGCGTGCCCGACGCGCCGTTTACGCTCGCCGGCAATGCGGCCGCGGCGTTCGGCGCGCAATTGCCGGCCGCCGCGCGGGCGGCCGTGATCGACGGCGATGCGCTGCCGCATGCGCTGGCGGTCGCGCATGCCGCGCTGCGCGCGTTCCGCGCCGGGCGAGCGGTGCCGGCCGACCAGGCCGCGCCCGAATACGTGCGCGACAAGGTCGCGCAGACGACGGCCGAGCGCCTCGCCGCACGGGCCGCGCAGACGGGCGGAGCGAAGGGATGACGGGCGTGCTGCTGAGCGACCGCTATCTGGCGCCGATGACGGACGCCGATCTCGACGAGGTCGTCGCGATCGAGCACGTCGCGTACGAATTCCCGTGGAGCCGCGGCAACTTAGAGGATTCGCTTCGCAACGGCTATCTGGGCGTGTGCCTGCGGCACGTGACGGGCTCGCTCGTCGGCTATTGCGTGCTGATGCCCGTGGTCGACGAGATGCATCTGCTGAACCTGTGCGTCGCGCCGGCCGCGCAGCACGCGGGCGCGGGCCTCGCGCTGCTGCGCGAGGCGGTGCGCATTTCGCGCGCGGAAGGGCTCGACGGCATGCTGCTCGAAGTGCGGCCGTCGAATCCGCGCGCGATCCATCTGTACGAGCGCTTCGGCTTCGTGACGATCGGCCGGCGCAAGAATTACTATCCGGCGAAGCATCGGAGCCGGGAGGACGCGATCGTGATGCGTCTGACGCTGAACAAGGACGAGGGGGACGCACATGGCGTGGGGTGAAGCGGCGCTCGAGGAACTGGGCCTCGCGCAGATCTGGGTGCGGCGCGGGCAGCGCGCGGACGAAGGCGCGGCAGCCGACGCGCCTGCCGTCGCGCAGACCGCGGCGACCGACGACGGTTCCGCCGTCGCGGCCGATCGGCCGGTGCGGGCAGCGCGTGCACCGGTGCAGGACGATGCGCCGACGGCCGTCGCGCGTGGCGCCGTCGGTGGCTTGCCGACTCGCGAAGCAGGGGCGCCGGCATACGGTGTCGACGACGGCGGTCGCCCGCCTGCGCAAACTGCATCGGGCGCATCGCCCGACACGATGCCGCCGAAGGATGATGCGCCGCCGGCAGCGGACGACGATTTCGCCTGGTTCGACGCGGCGCCGCCGGGCGAATCCACGCCCGTGCCGCTCGCCGAATCGCGTCCTGCCGGCACGCCGGTCGCCACGCTCGACTGGGATGCGCTGGCCGCGCGCGTCGCCGACTGCACGCTGTGCCGCTTGTGCGAGAAGCGGACCAACACCGTGTTCGGTGTCGGCGACCGCGAAGCGGACTGGATGCTGATCGGCGAAGCGCCGGGCGAGAACGAGGACAAGCAGGGCGAGCCGTTCGTCGGCCAGGCCGGCAAGCTGCTCGACAACATGCTGCAGTCGCTGTCGCTCAAGCGCGGCGACAACGTGTACATCGCGAACGTGATCAAGTGCCGGCCGCCCGGCAACCGCAACCCGGAGCCGGACGAGGTCGCGAGTTGCGAGCCGTATCTGCAGCGCCAGGTCGCGCTTGTGAAGCCGAAGCTGATCGTCGCGCTCGGCCGTTTTGCCGCGCAGACGCTGCTGAAGACGGACGCCAGCATCGCGTCGCTGCGCGGCCGCGTGCATGCGTACGAGGGCGTGCCGGTGATCGTTACCTACCACCCGGCCTACCTGTTGCGCAGCCTTCAGGACAAGTCGAAGGCATGGGCCGACCTGTGCCTCGCACGCGACACGTTCCAGCGTGCGCAAGGCGGCGGCGCGAACGGCCCGGCCGGGTCATGACGACCGGCGCGGCGTGCGCGTTCGTCGATACGCTGCTCGACGTCGCGGTGCGCGATCTGGGTTGGCTGCTGGCCAGCCCGAGCCTGCTCACCGCGGTGCCGGGCGCGCCGCTCGCGCGCCCGTGGCCGGATGCGGCGGGCCAAGCGGCCGTCGAAGCGTGGCTCGCCGCGCTCGATGCGCAGCCCGGGCCGCTGCATCGCGCGCTCGACGGGTTTCGGCCCACCCGGCTCGGCCGCTACGCCGAATGCCTGCTCGAATACTTCCTGACGCACGGGCCGTCGCTGCGGCTCGTCGCGGCTAATCTGCCGCTGCGCAGCAACGGCCGCACGCTCGGCGAAGTCGACTTTCTCGTCGATGCGCCGGACGGTCGACGCCTGCACTGGGAACTCGCGGTGAAGTGCTATCTGTGCGCGCCGGTCCGCGACGGCGCGTCGCTCGCCGACTTCGTCGGCCCCAATCTCGTCGACCGGTTCGACCGCAAGCGCAGCCGGCTGCTCGACCACCAGTTGCGGCTCGGCGAACACGACGGCTTCGCCCGGCTCGGCTACGGTGCACCGTCCGACGCGCAGATGTTCATCAAGGGCTGGCTGTTCCATCCGCACGGCGCGCCGGTGCCGCCGGTATCCGCCGAAATCGCGCCGGATCACCCGCGCGGTTTCTGGCTGACGCATGCGCAGTGGCCGGCGTGGGCGGCCGCGCAGCGTGACGGCGCCGCATGGAGCGTATTGCCGCGGCTGGCGTGGTTGGCGCCGCGACGTGTCGCCGCCGGCGCGGGTGTCGAGCCCGAGCCGCTGGCGAGCGCACCGGAACTGCCGCCCGTGCTGGCGACGCGCGAGGCGCCCGACCTGATCGGCATCCATGAAAAGGGCGGCGACGGCACGTGGCGCGAGACGGCGCGCGGGTTCGTCGTGCCCGACGACTGGCCGGCGCGCGCGCAGGCGTTCGCCGCGCAGGATCGCTGAGGCCGCGTCAGCGGCCGCTCACCACCAGCGGTGAAAGTGATGGACCGGGCCGACGCCGTGGCCGACGTCGAGGTGGCCGCTCGCGGCGATCGCGCCGGTCAGGTAGGTCTTGGCTTCCCGCACCGCACTTTCCAGATCGGGCTGCTGCGGCAGCAGCGCGGCGATCGCCGACGACAGCGTGCAGCCGGTGCCGTGCGTGTTGCTGACCGGCACGCGCGCGCCGTCGAGCCGCACCGTGCGGGTCGCTTCGACGAGCCAGTCGGGGCTCGCGGATGCGTCGGGCAGGTGGCCGCCCTTCATCAGCACGGCGCGCGCGCCCGTCTGCAGCAGCGCCTGACCTTGCCGGACCATGTCGTCTTCGGTGGTGGCGGGCGCAACGTTCAGCAGCGCGGCCGCTTCGGGGAGATTCGGCGTGACGACCGTCGCGAGCGGCAGCAGCGTGTCGCGCAGCGCGGCGACGGCATCGGGCGCGAGCAGCGCGTGCGAACTCTTCGAGATCATCACCGTGTCGAGCACGACGAAGCGCGGCGCGTAACGGCGCAGCGCGTCGGCCACCGCCTGCACGATCGCCGCGTTCGCGAGCATCCCGATCTTGACCGCATCGATGCGGATGTCGTCGAACACCGCGTCGAGCTGCGCGGTCACGAACGCGGCGTCCGGCGCATGCACGCCCGTCACGCCGCGCGTGTTCTGCGCGGTCAGCGCGGTGATCACGCTCGCGCCATACGCGCCGAGCGCGGAAAACGTCTTCAGGTCGGCCTGGATGCCTGCGCCGCCGCCCGAATCGGAGCCGGCGATCGTCAGGAGGTTGGGTATCGGGTGCGTCATGAGGGCAACGCGCCGGTTCGAGGACCGGCGCCGACGGACGAAAACCGGAAGTGTAGCGTCAGTGCCGCGATTCGCCGATCAGCGCGACCGAGTCGAACTGACGCTGGTTCGCCTGATGGCGGCGCATCACGAGCCACATCGTCAGGCAGACGAACGTGCCGAACAGCACGATCACGACGCCGACCGGCACGTCGAGCCACACGAGCACCGCATACAGGCACAGCATCACGAGCACCGACAGGTTCTCGTTGAAGTTCTGCACCGCGATCGAATGGCCGGCCGACAGCAGCACGTGGCCGCGATGCTGCAGCAGCGCGTTCATCGGCACGACGAAGTAGCCGGACAGCGCGCCGACGCCGATCAGGAAGATGTACGCGACGATCAGGTAGAACGGCAGGCGCAGATGGCCGAAATGCACGGCCCAGTGCGACGGGAACAGGTCGCGCGTGTAGAACGCCATCAGCATCACAGCGATGCCCATGATGATGCCGACGGGCAGCACGGTCAGCGACTTCTTCAGCGGAATCCGCGCGGCGGCGGCAATGGCGCCGGCCGCGACGCCGACCGCGACGACGGCCTGCAGGATCGCGCCTTCGGACAGCGACATGTTGAGCGACACCTCGGCCCACTTCAGCACGATGAACTGCAGCGTCGCGCCCGCTCCCCAGAACAGCGTCGTGACCGCGAGCGAGATCTGGCCGAGCTTGTCGCGCCAGAGCACCATGAAGCAGTCGGCGAAATCGGTGAGCAGCTTGACCGGGCCGCGTTCCTGCTTCGGATAGCGGGCGCCCGTGTCGGGAATGCGCAGGTTGAACAGCGCGGCGACCACGTAGATCGCCATGATGATCGCCATCGCGGCTTCGGCGGGCGTGCCGATCCAGGCCGGCGTGTGCGCGATCACGTGCGCCGCGATGTGCGGGCTGATCAGCGCGCCGCCGAGCACGGTGCCGAGGATGATCGAGCTGACGGTCGTGCCTTCGATCCAGCCGTTCGCGGCGACCAGCCGGTCGGCCGGCAGCAACTCGGTGAGAATCCCGTATTTGGCGGGCGAGTAGGCCGCCGCGCCGAACCCGACGATCCCGTACGCGATCAGCGGGTGCGCGCCGAACAGCATGATCAGGCAGCCGACCACCTTGATCGAGTTGGTGATGAACATCACGCGGCCCTTCGGACGCGAATCCGCGAACGCGCCGACATACGCCGCCAACACCACATACGACAACACGAAGAACAGCTTCAGCAGCGGTGTCATCCAGTTGGGGGCGTGGAGGTCTTTCAGCAGGGCGATGGCGGCGATGAGAAGCGCATTGTCGGCCAGCGACGAGAAAAACTGCGCGGCCATGATGGTGTAAAAACCTTTTTTCATCTGATGCGATGCTTTCGTCGCTGCGGCAGGGCCGCGTAGGCCGCCTGGTATGCGATCGGCTTATTCCGTTCGAAATGGGTTGTGCGCACGGCTTTATAACATGAAAATACGCGAATTCGGACTAGCAAGATTCCCCGATCGTTCCGCAAATTGTCGGCTTCGGTGCTCAAAAGGCGCGGTAAGCTGATGATTCGCAAGCGTCTTTACGTAAATTTCCCATGCCGCGCCCGATCTCCGCCACCATCCACACCGCCGCTCTCGCGAACAATCTCTCCGTCGTCCGCCGCTTTGCCGGCCCGTCCAAGGTCTGGGCGGTCGTCAAGGCCAACGCGTACGGCCACGGTCTCGCCCGTGCGTTTCCGGGCCTGCGCGGCACCGACGGCTTCGGCCTGCTCGACCTCGACGAGGCCGTGAAGCTGCGCGAGCTCGGCTGGGCCGGCCCGATCCTGCTGCTCGAAGGCTTCTTCCGCTCGACCGACATCGACGTGATCGACCGCTACAGCCTGACCACGACCGTCCACAACGACGAGCAGATGCGGATGCTGGAAACGGCGCGGCTGTCGAAGCCCGTCAACGTGCAGCTCAAGATGAACAGCGGGATGAACCGGCTCGGTTACACGCCGGAAAAATACCGTGCCGCGTGGGAGCGCGCCCGCGCGTGCCCCGGCATCGGCCAGATCACGTTGATGACCCATTTTTCGGACGCGGACAACGCGCGCGGCGTCGCCGAGCAGCTCGCGACGTTCGAGCGCGGCGCGGAAAACATCGCCGGCGCGCGCAGTCTCGCGAATTCGGCGGCCGTGCTGTGGCATCCGGACACGCACTTCGACTGGGTGCGGCCGGGGATCGTGCTGTATGGGGCGTCGCCGTCCGGGCTGTCGTCCGATATCGCCGACACGGGGTTGAAGCCCGCGATGACGCTGTCGTCCGAGCTGATCGCGGTGCAGACGATCGCGAAGGGCCAGGCGATCGGCTATGGCTCGACGTTCTCCGCGCAGGCGCAGATGCGGATCGGCGTCGTCGCGTGCGGCTACGCGGACGGCTATCCGCGCGTGGCGCCGGAAGGCACGCCGGTGATCGTCGACGGCATCCGCACGCGGATCGTCGGTCGCGTGTCGATGGACATGATCACCGTCGACCTGACGCCGTGCCCGCAGGCCGGCGTCGGCGCGCGCGTGGAGCTGTGGGGCAACGCGCTGCCGATCGACGACGTCGCGCGCCATTGCGGGACGATCGGCTACGAGCTGATGTGCGCGGTCGCGGCCCGCGTGCCGGTGCGAGCGGAATAAGGGCGTCGCGCGTGGCCAAACAGAAAACCGTATACGTCTGCAGCGAGTGCGGCGGACAGACCCCGAAGTGGCAGGGCCAGTGCCCGTCGTGCCAGGCGTGGAACACGCTCGTCGAATCGGTCGCCGAGTCGCCGGCCGCCCATCGGTTCCAGTCGCTCGCGAAGCGGGCGCCGGTCCAGCGTCTCGCCGACATCGAGGCTGCCGACGTCCCGCGCTTCTCGACCGGCATCGGCGAATTCGACCGCGTGCTGGGCGGCGGGCTGGTGCCCGGCGGCGTCGTGCTGATCGGCGGCGATCCGGGCATCGGCAAGTCGACGCTGCTGCTGCAGTCGCTCGCGGATATCGCGAACGAGCGGCGCGCGCTCTATATCAGTGGCGAGGAATCGGCCGCGCAGATCGCGTTGCGCGCGCAACGGCTCGCGCTGCTCGACGGCGGCGCGCCGGCGGCCGAACTGAAGCTGCTCGCCGAGATCCAGCTCGAGAAGATCCAGGCCGCGATCGACGCGGAGCGGCCGGACGTGGCCGTCATCGACTCGATCCAGACCGTCTATTCCGACGCGCTGACGTCGGCGCCGGGCTCGGTCGCGCAGGTGCGCGAGTGCGCGGCGCAGCTCACGCGCATCGCGAAACAGTCGGGCACCGCGATCATCATGGTCGGGCACGTGACGAAGGAGGGCAACCTCGCCGGCCCGCGCGTGCTCGAGCACATCGTCGACACGGTGCTGTACTTCGAGGGCGACACGCATTCGTCGTTCCGGCTGGTGCGTGCGTTCAAGAACCGCTTCGGCGCGGTCAACGAACTCGGCGTGTTCGCGATGACCGAGCGCGGGCTGCGCGGCGTGGCCAACCCGTCCGCGCTGTTCCTGTCGCAGCACGAGCAGGTCGTGCCCGGTTCGTGCGTGCTCGTCACGCAGGAGGGCACGCGCCCGCTGCTCGTCGAAATCCAGGCGCTCGTCGATACGGCGCACGTGCCGAACCCGCGCCGGCTCGCGGTCGGCCTCGAGCAGAACCGGCTCGCGATGCTGCTCGCGGTGCTGCACCGCCACGCGGGCATCGCGGCCTTCGATCAGGACGTGTTCCTGAACGCGGTGGGCGGCGTGAAGATCACCGAGCCGGCCGCCGACCTCGCGGTGCTGCTCGCGATTCACTCGTCGATGCGCAACAAGGCGCTGCCGAAAGGGCTGATCGTGTTTGGCGAGGTGGGGCTGGCCGGCGAGATCCGGCCGTCCCCGCGCGGGCAGGAAAGGCTGCGCGAGGCGGCGAAGCTCGGCTTCACGTCCGCGCTGATCCCGAAGGCGAATGCGCCGAAACAGCCGATCGAAGGGCTCAACGTGATGGCCGTCGAGCGGCTCGAGCAGGCGATCGACCGCGTGCGCGATCTTGAATGAGCGGCCCGGCGCGTGCACGGCTCGTGCGTCGCCGGGCGATCTGTCGCGTAATTCGCTGTAAAGAATATGTAGGCTGCTGTAACCCGCCGGACATCGCTTTTCCCTATCCTTTGCCGGATTGTCGAACCGCGCAATGCGAAGGGAACCTATGTTGAAATCCTATGGGGAAGCGCCTGGCGGACGCCTTTACAACCTGCGCGGCTGCCGCGTGTCAGAGCCGATTCGTCAGCCGTGGGGCGGCGGATGCCGGATCGTCGAGTGGATCGACGAAGAAGGGCGCCTCGCGCGCAAGGTCGTGTCCGAGGATGTGACGGAAGCGGAAGTCGCCGCGGCGATCCGCCGGCCGACCCAAGGGCGTCGGTACCTGATGGACGACGACGAGCAGATGCCGCGCGATACGCTGCCGCGGCGTTGAGCGGACGGCGGGGCGCTGATACGGGCCGGCCGACGCAGCCACGTCGAACGCAGCCATGACAACGAGGCCGGGCCAGGGTGCCCGGCCTCGTCGTTTCCGGGGCCGGGGCGCGGCCGGGTGGATTCGTCGGGTGTCGACGCCCCGACGCGTTGCGCCGCCGATGACGCGCTCGCCACCTGACGGCGCCGATGGCCGCGTTCAGCCGATCTGCTCGAGTTCTTCCTGCACGGCGAGCCAGTCGGCCTCGACCGTCTCCAGCCGGGTCGTGACCTCGCCGAGCTTGCGGATCGCGTCGGTCAGTTCCGTCTTGCGCGCGGCTTCGTAGCTCGCCGGATCGGCGACGAACGCGTCGAGGCGCGCCTTCTCCGCGTGCAGCGTTTCCATTTCCTTTTCGAGCTTTGTGATGCGGTTCTGCAGCGGCTTCTTCAACTGCGACAACCGCTGGCGCTCTTCGGCCGCCTGGCGCTTCTGGTCCTTGCGGTTGACGCCCGGATCCGCGCCCGCGGCGGCCGCGCTGTCGGCCTTCGCGGCCGCGCGCTGCTCGGCCGCATGCTGCAGCAGCCAGTCGCGGTAGTCGTCGAGGTCGCCGTCGAACGGCTGCAGCCGGTGCTTCGCGACCAGCATGAACTGGTCGGTCGTCGCGCGCAGCAGGTGACGATCGTGCGACACGAGGATCAGCGTACCTTCGAACTGCGCGAGCGCCATCGTCAGCGCGTGGCGCGTTTCGAGGTCGAGGTGGTTCGTCGGTTCGTCGAGCAGCAGCAGGTTCGGCTTCTGCCAGATAATCAGCGCCAGCGCGAGGCGTGCCTTTTCGCCGCCCGAGAACGGCCCGACCGGGCTGGTCGCCATGTCGCCCGAGAAATTGAAGCCGCCGAGGAAATCGCGCAATTCCTGCTCGCGCGTGTCGGGCGCGAGCCGCGCCAGATGCGCGAGCGGCGAATCGTCTTCGCGCAGCGTTTCGAGCTGATGCTGCGCGAAATAGCCGATCGTCAGTCCCTTGCCGTCGCGGACGTGCCCCGACAGCGGCGCGAGCGTGCCGGCCAGCGTCTTGATCAGCGTCGACTTGCCCTGGCCGTTCGCGCCGAGCAGGCCGATGCGCTGGCCGTTCTGGATCGACAGCGCGACGCGCTCGACGATCGGGATGTCCGTTCCGTCGTCGGCATGGTAGCCGCAGCGGACGTCTTCCATCACCATCATCGGGTTCGGCGCGGCATCGGGCGTGCGGAATTCGAACGTGAACGGCGACGCGATGTGCGCGGGCGCGATCAGCTCCATCTTCTCGAGCGCCTTCATCCGGCTTTGCGCCTGCTTGGCCTTGGTCGCCTTGGCCTTGAAGCGGTCGACGAAGCTCTGCAGGTGCTCGATCGTCTTCTGCTGCTTTTCGTACGCGCTTTGCTGCAGCGCCAGCTGTTGCGCGCGCAGCACTTCGAACTGCGAGTAGTTGCCGCCGTAGCGCTTCACCTGGCGGTTTTCCAGATGCAGCGTGACGTTGCAGATCGAATCGAGGAATTCGCGGTCGTGCGAAATCACGACGAGCGTGCCGGGGTAGCGGTGCAGCCAGTCTTCGAGCCACACGATCGCGTCGAGGTCGAGGTGGTTCGTCGGTTCGTCGAGCAGCAGCAGGTCGGAGCGGCACATCAGCGCCTGCGCGAGGTTCAGGCGCATGCGCCAGCCGCCGGAGAAGCTCGCGACGGATTCGCGCGTTTGCGCGAGCGTGAAGCCCAGGCCGAGCAGCAGCGCTTCGGCGCGGGCCGGCGCGGTGTAGCCGTCGGCGTCGGCGAACGCCGCGTGCGCGTCGGCTTCGGCGGCGCCGTCATGCGCGGCCGACGCGGCGGCGATGCGGGCCTCGATCTCGCGCAGCGCGGTATCGCCGTCGAGCGTGTAGTCGAGCGCGGAACGATCGACCGCGGGCGTTTCCTGCGACACATGGGCGATCCGCCACGACGGCGGCATCGAGAAATCGCCTCCGTCGGAATGCAGCTCGCCGCGCAGGACGGAAAACAGCGTCGACTTGCCGGCGCCGTTCGCGCCGATCAGGCCGGCTTTCTCGCCGGGATTGAGCACGAACGAGGTCGACTCGAACAGCGGCTTGGTGCCGCGCGCAAGGCTGAACTGATTGAAACGGATCACGGCGGAAATGACTAGCCAAAACCGCTATTCTAGACCGCGCGCCGGTCGCGCCGGGCATCGGCCGTTCGGCGGATGCCGCAACGGCGCGATTTCGCCTAGACTCCACGTCGATCCGGTTTCGTAAAAGGAGTGCCCAATGTCCACCCTGTATTCGTTCAACGCGGAGACGCTGGCCGGTGCGCCGGTGTCGCTCGACGCGTATCGCGGCAAGGTGCTGCTGATCGTCAATACCGCGAGCGAGTGCGGTTTCACGCCGCAATACGCGGGGCTGCAGAAGCTGTACGACCAGTACGCGGCGCGCGGCTTCTTCGTGCTCGGCTTCCCGTGCAACCAGTTCGGCAAGCAGGAGCCGGGCGACGCCGAGCAGATCGGTGCGTTCTGCGAACGCAACTACGGCGTCACGTTCCCGATGTTCGCGAAGATCGACGTGAAAGGCGACCACGCGCATCCGCTGTATCGCTACCTGACCGACGAGGCGCCCGGCATTCTCGGCCTCAAGGCGATCAAGTGGAATTTCACGAAATTCCTGATCGACCGCGAAGGGCGCATCGTCAAGCGCTACGCGCCGTCCACCAAGCCCGAAGAAATCGCCGCGGACATCGACAAGCTGCTGTGACGGCGCCGGTGCGGATCGTGCGGGGCGGCGGTCGTCGCGGCCGTTACAGGATCGGTGCGAACAGCCGTGCGACGTGCATCGCGATGCGCCGCCAGGCGGGCGACTGCCGGTATTCGTCCGCGTCCACCTCGTACGCCTGAGCGAAGTCGGCGTCGAGCATCGTTTCGACCTCGTCGGCGAAGGCCGGGTCGACGGTCAGCACCATGACCTCGAAATTGAGGCGGAACGAACGGTTGTCGAGATTCGCGCTGCCGATCGCTGTCGCGACGCGGTCGATCAGCACGACCTTCTGGTGCAGGAAACCGGGCCGGTAGCGGAACACTTTCACGCCCGCATCGACGAGGTCGCGCGCGTAAAGCTTCGACGCCTCGAACACGACGTAGTGATCGCGCCGGCTCGGGATCAGGATGCGCACGTCCACGCCGCGCATCACGGCGAGCTTCAGCGCGGACACCACGGCTTCGTCGGGAACGAGGTACGGCGTGGTGATCCACACCCGCTCGCGGGCGGCATTGATCGATTCGGCGAAGAACAGCGAGCCGGTTTCCTGCTTGTCGGCGGGCCCCATCGGCACCGCGAGGCAATGCATGCCGTCGCCGGGCTGCGCGGGCGGCGGCAGCGCGATCGGCGGCAGCTTCTGCGTCGCCCAGTGCCAGTCTTCGGCGAACACGTACTGGATGCTCGCCACCACGGGGCCGCGTATCTCGATGTGGGTGTCGCGCCACGGCGACAGGCGCGGATTCGCGCCGAGATATTCGACGCCGACGTTGTGGCCGCCGACGAACGCGCAATTGCCGTCGACGACGACGATCTTGCGATGGTTGCGGAAGTTCAGCTGGAAGCGGTTGACGAATTTCCGGTTGGTCGCGAACGGATGGACCTCGACGCCGCCGCGGCGCAATGCGTCGACGTAGCTGTGCGGCAGGTCGAAGCAGCCGATGCTGTCGTACAGCACGCAGCAGCGTACGCCGGCGGCCACGCGCGCGAGCAGCGAGTCGCGCAGCATCCGGCCGAGCGCATCGTCGCGCACGATGAAGAACTGGACGAGCACGTAGTCGCGCGCGGCGTCGATCGCCGACAGGATGGCCGAGAACGTCGCGTCGCCGTTGACGAGCGTGCGCACCGAATTGCCGCCGAGGAACGGCATGCCGCCGAGCCGCGTGAGCGCGAGCACGGCAGCCTGCCCCAGCGCGTCGGCGGCCGGCCCGTCGGTTGCGTCGGTCGCGCGCCACGGCGAACGCGGTGTGTGCGTGCGCAACATTTCGAGTTCGTGGCGCCGGGCGTCGACGTAGCCGGAGAATTTGCTGCGGCCGAGGAACAGGTAGGGAACGAGCGTCAGGTACGGCATGGCCGTGAGCGAGACGGCCCACGCGATCGCGCCTTGCGACGTGCGCGTGTTCATGATTGCGTGGCATGCCGCGACGATCCCGAGCACGTGGATGGTCAGGATCAGGGTGCCGAGATGTAGCCAGTCGAGGGTCATGGGCGCTTGAAGGACTCCCGCGGGACGCCCGATGGGACGCCCGAAGTCGTGCGGCCGGGCGGCCGCCTACGCGCATCTTACCCAACCGTGCGGCGCAATGGTGCGCCGCACGGCGGGCCCGGCGGAACGCTCAGCCCTTGCGGGGCAGGTCCGACGCCTGGATCAGGAACACGGCGTCGTCGCCCGCGCTGGTGGGCAGCCACGTGAGCTCGAGGCCGCCGAACGCCGCTTCGACGTGCTCGCGCTCGTTGCCGATCTCGACGACGAGCACGCCGTCGTCATGCAGCCAGCGGTGCGCGTCGGCGACGATGCGTCGCACGATGTCCATCCCGTCGTCGCCGCCGGCGAGCGCCATCTCCGGCTCGTGCCGGTATTCGGGCGGCAGCGCGGCCATCGACGCGGCGTTCACGTACGGCGGGTTCGTCAGGATCACGTCGTAGCGCGAGTCGGGATCGGTGCGGAACGCGGGCAGCGGGGCGTAAAGGTCGCCGCGGTGCAGCCCGATGCGGTCTTCGAGGCCGTAGTCGCGCACGTTGATTTCCGCGACTTCGAGCGCCTTGTCCGACAGGTCGACCGCGTCGATCTCGGCGTTCGGGAACGCGCTCGCCGCGAGGATCGCGAGACAGCCGGAGCCGGTGCACAGTTCGAGCACCGCGCCGACCTGCTCGGGATCGGCGACATACGGCTGCAGCCCGTCGTCGAGCAATTCGCCGATGAACGAGCGCGGCACGATCACGCGTTCGTCGACGTAGAAGCGGTGGCCATGCATCCACGCTTCATGCGTGAGGTACGCGGCCGGCACGCGGTCGGCCGCACGTCGTTCGATCACCGCGAGCACGGCCGCGATTTCGTCGGGCAAGAGCCGCGCGTCGAGGAACGGCTCGAGCGTGTCGAGCGGCAGGTCGAGCGTATGCAGCACGAGGTAGGCCGCTTCGTCGTATGCGTTGTCGGAACCGTGGCCGAACGCGAGCTTCGCTTTCGAGAAGCGCGTGACCGCGTAGCGCAGCAGGTCGCGAACTGTGGCAAAAGGTGTCGTCATGCGAGGCTCCGTCAGGCGATCAGTTGTTCGAGCACGCGTCGGTACACGTTCTTCAGCGGGTCGACGAAGCGCACCTCGATGTGCTCGTCGATCTTGTGGATGCTGCCGTTCGGCGGGCCGAACTCGATTACCTGCGGGCAGATGCGCGCGATGAAGCGGCCGTCCGACGTGCCGCCCGTCGTCGACAGCTCGGTCGTGATGCCGGTTTCGCTGCGGATCGCGTTTTCCAGCGCGCCCGACAGTTCGCCGCGCGGCGTGAGGAACGGCAGGCCGCTCACCGACCACTTCAGCGTGTATTCGAGGCCGTGCTTGTCGAGGATCGCGTGCACGCGGGCCTGCAGGCCTTCGACGGTGCTCGCGGTCGAGAAGCGGAAGTTGAACATCAGGTCGGCATGCCCGGGGATCACGTTGGTCGCGCCGGTGCCGGCGTGCAGGTTCGATACCTGCCAGGTGGTCGGCGGGAAGTATTCGTTGCCTTCGTCCCATTGCTCGGCGGCGAGCTCGGCGAGCGCCGGCGCGAGCAGGTGGATCGGGTTCTTCGCGAGGTGCGGATACGCGATGTGGCCCTGCACGCCCTTGACAACGAGTTCGCCGGACATCGACCCGCGGCGGCCGTTCTTGACGACGTCGCCGAGCTCGGCGCTCGACGTCGGCTCGCCGACGATGCAGTAGTCGAGCCGTTCGCCGCGTGCCTGCAGCAGCTCGACGACCTTCACGGTGCCGTCGGTGGCCGGGCCTTCCTCGTCGCTCGTGATCAGGAACGCGATCGCGCCGCGGTGGTCGGGATGGGCCGCGACGAATTCCTCGGACGCGACGACGAACGCCGCGAGCGACGTCTTCATGTCGGCCGCGCCGCGGCCGTACAGCTTGCCGTCGCGATGGGCGGGAATGAACGGCGGCGACGTCCACTGTTCGAGCGGGCCGGTCGGCACGACGTCGGTGTGGCCCGCGAACGCGAGCAGCTTGCCGTCGCGGCCGTCGGTGCCGCGCTTGACGGCCCACAGGTTGGTCACGCCGTGCGACGCGATGGTCTCGCATTCGAAGCCGAGCGCGGCGAGGCGCTCGGTCATGATCTGCTGGCAGTGCTGGTCGTCGGGCGTCACGGACGCGCGGGCGATCAGCTGTTCGGTAAGGGCTAGGGTGGCGGACATGGTTCGGACCACTTTCGATAAAAAATGCCGGCGCGGTGGCCGGCAGCGACAGGGCGTCGGGCCAGCGCAAGCCCGTTATTGGCGTGAACAGGCCCTACGCCCGCAGGCGCGGCGCGGGCGGCCTTATGCGGCAAACAGCGCCGCGTATTGATCGGCCACGAACCCGAGCGATTTCACGCGGCCGTTGACGACGAGCACGGGACGCTTGATGACCGACGGCTTGTGGATCATCAGCGCGACCGCGCCGGTCTTCGTTTCGGCGGCCGCCTTCATCGCGTCGTCCAGGCCGCGCCACGTGGTGCCGCGCTTGTTCACGAGCGCGTCGAGCGACACGTCCTTCAGCCAGTCTTCGATCAGCGGCGCGCTGACGCCGAGCTTCTTGAAATCGTGGAACTCGAACTCGACGCCGTGATCGTCGAGCCACACGCGGGCCTTCTTCACGGTGTCGCAGTTCGGAATGCCGTAGACGACCACGGTGTGCGGCTTCGCCATCAGTCGCCTCGCAGCAGCTCGTTCAGGCCGACCTTCGCACGCGTCTTCGCGTCGACCTTCTTGACGATCACCGCGCAGTACAGGCTGTGCGAGCCGTCCTTCGACGGCAGGTTGCCGGCGACGACGACCGAGCCGGCCGGGATGCGGCCGTAGCTGACTTCGCCCGTCTCGCGGTCGTAGATCTTGGTGCTCTGGCCGAGGTACACGCCCATCGAGATCACCGAGTTTTCCTCGACGATCACGCCTTCGACGACTTCCGAGCGCGCGCCGATGAAGCAGTTGTCTTCGATGATGACCGGGTTCGCCTGCAGCGGCTCGAGCACGCCGCCGATACCGACGCCGCCCGACAGGTGCACGTTCTTGCCGATCTGCGCGCACGAACCGACCGTCGCCCACGTGTCGACCATCGTGCCTTCGTCGACGTACGCGCCGATGTTGGTGTACGACGGCATCAGCACGACGTTCTTCGCGATGAACGAGCCGCGGCGCGCGATGGCCGGCGGCACGACGCGGAAGCCGCCCGCGGCGAAATCTTCGGCCGTGTAGTTCGCGAACTTCGACGGCACCTTGTCGTAGAACTGCGAGTAGCCGCCGGCCGGCATCGGCGCGTTGTCCTCCAGGCGGAACGACAGCAGCACGGCCTTCTTCAGCCACTGGTGGACCGTCCAGTTGCCGTCGATTTTCTCGGCGACGCGCAGCGCACCCTTGTCGAGTTGCTCGATCGCATGAGCGACGGCCTCGCGGACGTCGGCGGGCGCGGCCTTCGGCGACAGCTCGGCGCGGTTTTCCCAGGCGGTATCGATGATTTGCTGAAGTTGTTGCGACATGTTCGTTTTCGCAGGAGATGGATGGAATTGATCGGGATGGACGTCTTACCGCGCGAGAGCACGGCAGAAATCGACGATGCGTTGCGCGCCCTCGACGCATTCGGGGGTGCCCGCGACGAGCGCGATCCGGATGAAATCGCGGCCCGGATTCGTGCCGTGCGCATCGCGCGCCAGGTACGAGCCGGGCAGAACCGTCACATTATAGTCGGCGTACAGGCGACGGGCGAACTCGGCGTCCGACAGGCCGGTGCGCGCGACGTTGGCCCACAGGTAGAACGCGGCGTCGGGCAGCTTCACGTCGATCACATCGGCGAGCATCGGCGTGACCGTGTTGAACTTCTGCAGGTACAGCGCGCGGTTCTCGCGCACGTGCGCCTCGTCGTTCCACGCGGCGATGCTCGCGTGCTGCCAGACCGGCGACAGCGCGGCGCCGTGATACGTGCGATACAGCAGGAATTTCTTGAGCAGCGCGGCGTCGCCGGCGACGAAGCCCGAGCGCATGCCCGGCACGTTCGAGCGCTTCGACAGGCTGGAGAGCATTACGAGCCGCTCGAAGCCGCGGCCGAGGCGGTGCGCGGCCTCGAGGCCGCCGAGCGGCGGCGCCGCTTCGTCGAAATAGATTTCCGAATAGCACTCGTCGGATGCGATCACGAAGCCGTGGCGGTCGGACAGCGCGAACAGCTCGCGCCAGTCGTCGAGCGTCAGCACGGCGCCGGTCGGGTTGCCCGGCGAGCATACGTACAGCAGCTGCGTGCGCGCCCACACTTCCTCGGGCACGGCCGCGTAGTCGCACGCGAAGTTGCGGGCCGGGTCGCTGTTCGCGAAATAGGGTTCGGCACCGGCCAGCAGCGCCGCGCCTTCGTAAATTTGATAGAACGGATTCGGACAGAGTACGATCGCCTTCTTGCCGTCCGCGGCCGGGCGCGCGTCGATCACCGTCTGCGCGAGCGAGAACAGCGCCTCGCGCGAGCCCGACACCGGCAGCACCTGCGTGGCCGCATCGATCGCCGGCAGCCCGTAGCGGCGTTCGAGCCAGCGCGCGATCGACGTGCGCAGCGTATCCGAGCCGGCGGTGGCCGGATACGACGCGAGGCCGTCGAGCGCAGCCACCACGGCGTTGCGGATCAGCGACGGCGTCGCGTGCTTGGGCTCGCCGATGCCGAAGCTGATCGGCTTGAGGTCGCCGGAAGGCGTCACGTCCTTGAACAGGGCGCGCAGCTTTTCGAAGGGATAGGGCTGGAGCGAATCGAGTCGAGGGTTCACGGGCGAAGCGGCCATCGCGGCCGGTTGGAGCGAAAGAAGCGGCGGGCGCGCCGCGCGGCTGCGAACGGGCGCCGGGGCGCGCGGCTCGCAACGGACGATTATAGCGTGACGGAATGCGGTCACGGCCTGCCGGAACGGCGGCCGGGCCGGTCGAATAAAGGGTATCGGAGCAAATTCTGATGAACAACGCGGTACGCGGCAGCCTGCCGACGCTCGCCATCCTGATCGGCGCGTCGGTATGGGGCCTGATCTGGTATCCGCTGCGGATCCTCGCGTCGCTCGGCGTGACGGGCACGCTGGCCAGTGCGCTGACGAGCCTCGTCGCCTTCCTGTTCGTGATCGTCGCGCGGCACCGGACGATCGCGACGCTGCGCTGGCACTGGGTGCTGCCGGCCATCGCGGCGACGGCCGGCGTGACGAACCTCGGGTTCGTATGGGGCACGATCCACGGCGAGGTGCTGCGCGTGATGCTGCTGTTCTACCTGACGCCGGCCTGGACCGCGATCTACGCGCACTTCCTGCTGCGCGAGCGGCTGACCTGGGCCGGCGCGGGGCTCGCGGCGCTGTCGATCGGCGGCGCGATGCTGATGCTGTGGTCGCCGGCGCTCGGCTTGCCGCTCCCGGCCAACCCGGCCGAATGGGCCGGTCTCGCGGCCGGGTTGAGTTTCGCGATGAGCAACGTGCTGGTGATCAAGGCGAGCCGCGAGCTGCCCGACATGCGCGCCGAAATGCGCACCGCGACGCTGTTCGGCGGCGCGGCCGTGTTCGGCGCGATCGCGTCGCTGTTCGAGGGGCTGCCGGCTGCGCCGGCGAGCGGCCAGCTGGGCGTGGCCGCGTTGATCATCGCGGCGATCGGCGTGACGATGGCGTCGAACAACCTGCTGGTCCAGTACGGCCTCGCGCGCGTGCCGGCGAACCGCGCGTCGATCATCATGCTGTTCGAGATCGTGATCACCGCGCTGTCCGCGTGGGTGTTCGCGAATGAGCTGCCGAGCGCGCGCGAGTGGGCGGGCGGCGCGTGCATCGTGCTCGCGACGCTGCTGTCGAGCCGGGTCCATCGCGCCGCGCCGGCACCGGACAAACCCGGCGACGGTCGGGACGGCGCACGCGCGATGGTATGATGGAAGCCGTTTGCGGGGCCCAACGCTGGATGCGCGCGGCCCCGTTTTTGAATTCCGGGGCGTGTGGCGCGCAGGGGCTCTCCGGCCCCGCGCCGTGCGGCCCCGTCCGTTTCACACCTTCTTCACATCCGATACCGCCGTGCGTCTGAGCTCGATCAAACTCGCTGGCTTCAAATCCTTCGTCGATCCCACGCATTTCCAGGTTCCGGGCCAGCTTGTCGGCGTGGTCGGCCCGAACGGATGCGGCAAGTCCAACATCATCGATGCCGTGCGCTGGGTGCTCGGCGAGTCGCGCGCGTCCGAGCTGCGCGGCGAATCGATGCAGGACGTGATCTTCAACGGTTCGACCGCCCGCAAGCCCGGCAGCCGGGCCAGCGTCGAACTGATCTTCGACAACTCCGACGGCCGCGCGGCCGGGCAGTGGGGCCAGTACGGCGAAATCGCCGTGAAGCGCGTGCTGACGCGCGACGGCACGTCGAGCTACTACATCAACAACCTGCCGGCGCGCCGCCGCGACATCCAGGACATCTTCCTCGGCACCGGCCTCGGGCCGCGTGCGTACGCGATCATCGGGCAGGGCATGATCGCGCGGATCATCGAGGCGAAGCCGGAAGAGCTGCGCGTGTTCCTCGAGGAAGCCGCCGGCGTGTCGAAGTACAAGGAACGCCGGCGCGAAACCGAGAACCGCCTGCACGACACGCGCGAGAACCTGACGCGCGTCGAGGACATCGTCCGCGAACTCGGCGCGAACCTCGAAAAGCTCGAGGCGCAGGCGGTGGTCGCGACCAAGTACAAGGAACTCGTCGCCGACGGCGAGGAGAAGCAGCGCCTGCTGTGGCTGCTGCGCAAGAACGAGGCCGCGGGCGAGCAGCAGAAGCAGCAGCGCGCGATCGAACAGGCGCAGATCGACCTCGAGGCGCAGACGGCGAAGCTGCGCGAAGTCGAGGCGCAGCTCGAGACGCTGCGCGTCGCGCACTACTCGGCGAGCGACGCGATGCAGGGCGCGCAGGGCGCGCTCTACGAGGCGAACGCCGAAGTGAGCCGCCTCGAAGCCGAGATCAAGTTCATCGTCGAATCGCGCAATCGCGTGCAGGCGCAGATCGCCGCGCTGAATGCGCAGCGCGAGCAGTGGCGCGCGCAGGCCGAGAAGTCGCAGGACGAGCTCGAGGAAGCCGAAGAGGCGCGCGCGATGGCCGACGAGAAGGCCGCGCTCGCCGAAGACAACGCGGCCGCGAAGCACGATGCGCTGCCGGCGCTCGAAGCGAAGTGGCGCGACGCGCAGGCGCAGCTCAACGACGAGCGCGCGCGGATCGCGCAGACCGAGCAGTCGCTGAAGCTCGAAGCCGCGCACCAGCGCAACGCCGACCAGCAGCTCCAGCAGCTTCAGCAGCGCCACGAGCGCCTGAAGAGCGAAGCGGGCGGGCTCGACGCGCCGGACGAGACGCAGCTCGAAGAACTGCGCATGCAGTTGGCCGAGCAGGAAGAGATTCTCGCGGAAGCGCAGGCGCGTCTTGCCGACGCGCAGGAAACGGTGCCGCGTCTCGACGGCGAACGCCGCGCCGCGCAGGAGCGCGTGCAGGCCGAAGCCGCGCAGATCCACCAGCTCGAAGCGCGCCTCGCCGCGCTGAAGCAGCTGCAGGAAAACGTGCAGACCGAAGGCAAGATCCAGCCGTGGCTCGACAAGCACGAGCTCGGCGCGCTGCCGCGTCTGTGGAAGAAGCTGCACGTCGAGGCCGGCTGGGAAGCGGCGCTCGAGGCCGTGCTGCGTGAGCGCCTTGCCGCGCTCGAAGTGTCGAATCTCGACTGGGTGAAGGCATTCGCGACCGATGCGCCGCCCGCGAAGCTCGCGTTCTACGCGCCGCCCGCGGCCGGCGAACCGCCCGCCGCGGTGGCCGGGCTGCGTCCGGTGCTGTCGCTAGTGCGCATCGACGACGCGGGCATCCGCGCGGTGCTGAACGACTGGCTCGGCAACGTGTACGTCGCCGACGACGTCGCGCAGGCGCTCGCGACGCGCGCGCAACTGCCGGCGGGTGGCGCGTTCGTCGTCAAGGCCGGCCATATCGTCACGCGGGTCGGCGTGCAGCTGTACGCGGCCGATTCGGAGCAGGCCGGGATGCTGGCCCGTCAGCAGGAAATCGAAAACCTGACGCGCCAGGTGCGCGCGCAGGCGTTGCTCGCCGACGAGGCGCGCACGGCCGCCGTGCGGGCGGAAGCCGCGCACACGCAGGCCACGCAGGCGCTCGGCGACGTGCGCGCGCAGGCCGAACGCGCGACGCAGCGCGTGCATGCGCTGCAGATGGATGTGCTGAAGCTCGCGCAGGCGCACGAACGCTATACGCAGCGCAGCACGCAGATCCGCGAGGAACTCGAGGAAATCGGCGCGCAGATCGAGGAGCAGCGTGCGTTGCGCGCGGAGTCGGAAGCGAATTTCGAGCGCTTCGACGGCGAGCTCGCGGAACTGCAGGCGCGCTTCGAGGACAACCAGCTCGCGTTCGAGTCGCTCGACGAATCGCTGACGCAGGCGCGTCAGGAAGCGCGCGACCTGGAGCGCGGCGCGAACGACGCACGCTTCGCCGCCCGCAATGCGGTCACGCGGATCGACGAGCTCAAGCGCACGATCCAGGTTGCGCACGAGCAGAGCGAGCGCGTCGCCGCGTCGCTCGAAGACGCGCGCGCCGAACTCGAGACGATCAACGAGCAGACCGCACACACGGGCCTGCAGGACGCGCTCGAGATTCGCGCGGTGAAGGAAGAAGCGCTGCAGGCCGCGCGGATCGAGCTCGACGATCTCACCGCAAAGCTGCGTGCGTCGGACGAGCAGCGGCTCGTCGCCGAGCGTTCGCTGCAGCCGCTGCGCGACCGCATCACCGAGCTGCAGCTGAAGGAGCAGGCCGCACGCCTGTCCGTCGAGCAGTTCGCCGAGCAGCTCGCAACGGCCGAGGTCGACGAGGTCGCGCTGGCCGCAAAGCTGACGCCGGATCTCAAGCCGTCGTACCTGCAGGGCGAAGTCACGCGCCTGAACAACGCGATCAACGCGCTCGGCCCGGTGAACATGGCCGCGCTCGACGAGCTGAAGGCCGCGAGCGAGCGCAAGGTGTTCCTCGACGCGCAATCGGCCGACCTGATCGACGCGATCACGACGCTCGAGGACGCGATCCACAAGATCGACCAGGAAACCCGCACGCTGCTGCAGGGCACCTTCGACGAGGTCAATCGTCATTTCAGCGATCTGTTCCCGCGCCTGTTCGGCGGCGGCCAGGCGAAGCTGATCATGACGGGCGACGAGATTCTCGACGCCGGCGTGCAGGTGATGGCGCAGCCACCCGGCAAGAAGAACGCGACGATTCACCTGCTGTCGGGCGGCGAGAAGGCGCTGACCGCGACCGCGCTCGTGTTCGCGATGTTCCAGCTGAACCCGGCGCCGTTCTGTCTGCTCGACGAGGTCGACGCGCCGCTGGACGACGCGAACACCGAGCGTTTCGCGAATCTGGTCCGCGCGATGTCCGACAAGACGCAGTTCCTGTTCATCTCGCACAACAAGATCGCGATGGAAATGGCGCAGCAGCTGATCGGCGTGACGATGCAGGAGCAGGGCGTGTCGCGGATCGTCGCGGTGGACATGGAAACCGCCGCGGGTTTTGCCCAGAATTGACGTTTGACGAAACCGGACCGCGTTCGCGCGGCGCATGGGCGCCCGTTCGCGGTTCCGACGAAAAAGAATTGCTGATGGAGCGTGCATGGACGAGTTGACACTCGGTTTGATCGGCGCGGGCGCCGTCGTGGTGGGCGGCGTCGTGGTCTACAACGCATGGCAGGGCGCGAAAGTGCGGCGCAGGATGCCGCGCCCGATGCCGGAGGAAGCGGCCGAGGCGATGAACCGCCCCGAGCGCGACGAAGAGTTGCCGTTCATCGAACCGGTGCGTCAGCCGGTGCGCCGCGAGCCCGCTGCACCTGTCGCGGCAGCGGCTGCTGCTGCGACCGAAGCGGCGCGTGTCGAGCCGACGTTCGGCGGGGCCGCCGGCGGCGCGGCGCCGGCCGATACGCCGGCCGACCTGCAGGCCGAGGCGACGGGCGTCGATACGTCGTCCGAATCGAGCGAACCGGCTGTCGGCGAAGCAGCCGTGCCCGCCGCCGCGCATGAAGCGGCGGCCGAACCGGCCGGCCCGACCGAACCGGTGATGCCGGCCGCGACGACGGTCTCGTCGGCGCCGCCGGCGATCGTCGATCGCCGTATCGACTGCATCGTGCCGATCCGCCTTACCGGCCCGCTGCCGGGCGACAAGATCCTGCCGGTCGCGCAACGGCTGCGCCGCGCGGGCAGCAAGCCCGTGCACATCGAAGGCAAGCCGGAAGGCGGCCAGTGGGAGCTGCTGCAGAACGGCGTGCGCTACGAAGAACTGCGCGCGGCCGCGCAGCTCGCGAACCGCAGCGGCGCGCTGAACGAGCTCGAATTCTCCGAGTTCGTGACGGGCGTCCAGCAGTTCGCCGACGCGATCGACGGCGCGCCGGAATTCCCGGACATGATGGAAACGGTCGCGATGGCGCGCGAGCTCGACGCGTTTGCCGCGCAGTGCGACGCGCAACTGTCGATCAACG
The DNA here is from genome assembly GCF_902833155.1 of Burkholderia sp. BCC1047. Taxonomy (NCBI): domain Bacteria; kingdom Pseudomonadati; phylum Pseudomonadota; class Betaproteobacteria; order Burkholderiales; family Burkholderiaceae; genus Burkholderia; species Burkholderia sp. BCC1047. The sequence goes on from NZ_CADFEH010000023.1 coordinate 75,142, forward strand.
TGATGTCGGACGGCGCGCCGTGGTCCGCGAACTACGTGCAGGCGGTCGCGTCGCAGGACGGGCTGCTGCTGTCGCGCGACGGCACGCGCTTCGTGAAGCTCGACGCGAAGCAGAATCCGGTGTTCATGCTGCAGTTCGGCGATACGAACTTCCTGCGTGACGACCTGACGTACAAGGGTGGCAACATGATCACGCTGGTGCTCGACGTGCCGGTGGCCGAAGAGGACATCCTGCCGTTCCGGCTGATGTGCGATTACGCGAAGTCGCTGTCCGAGCGGATCGGCGCACGCGTCGTCGACGATTCGCGCCGGCCGCTGCCGGAGTCGACGCTGCTCGCGATCGAGCAGCAGCTGATGAAGCTGTACGCGAAACTCGAGGAAGCCGGCATCCCGGCCGGTTCGCCGGTCACGCGCCGCCTGTTCAGCCAGTAACGCGATCGCGCGGACGGCGCGCGTGGGTGCCGTCGTCCGTCGTCGCGGCGCACACCGCCCGGTGTGCGCCGCAGCACGTCATCGGGCCCGCATTGCGTGCCCCGCCGCGGCGTCAAACTGAGATAATCGGGCATCCGATTTTTTTCAGAACGACTCTGCCGCCAGCATGGCCCGAACCCAAGCCGAACCGCCAGCCAGCCAGCCCGACGCGCGCGCCGCATGGCTGCGCGACCAACTCGAGCGGGCGAACCACGCCTATTACGTGCTCGACCAGCCGGATCTGCCCGACGCCGAATACGACCGGCTGTTCCGCGAGCTGCAGCAGCTCGAAACCGACTATCCCGAACTCGTGACGCCCGATTCGCCGACGCAGCGCGTCGGCGGCGAAGCGGCCGGCGGCTTCACGCCCGTCGTCCACGATGCGCCGATGCTGTCGCTGAACAATGGCTTCGCCGACGAGGATATCGTCGCGTTCGACAAGCGCGTCGCCGACGCGCTCGCGAAGACGACCGATCTCGCCGGCTCGGTGACGGACCCCGTCGAATACGCGTGCGAACTGAAGTTCGACGGCCTCGCGATTTCGCTGCGCTACGAGCAAGGCGTGTTCGTGCAGGCCGCGACGCGCGGCGATGGGACGACGGGCGAGGACGTGACCGAGAACGTGCGCACGATCCGCTCGATTCCGCTGAAGCTGAAGGGCAAGCACGTGCCGGCCGTGCTCGACGTGCGCGGCGAGGTGCTGATGTTCAAGCGCGATTTCGCACGCCTGAACGAACGCCAGCGCGCGGCCGAGCAGCGCGAATTCGCGAACCCGCGCAATGCGGCGGCCGGCAGCCTGCGCCAGCTCGACTCGAAGATCACCGCGCAGCGGCCGCTGTCGTTCTTTGCGTACGGGATCGGCGTGCTCGACGGGATGCCGATGCCCGACACGCACAGCGCGCTGCTCGACTGGTACGAGGCGTTCGGCCTGCCGGTGAACCGCGAGCGTGCGGTCGTGCACGGCGCCGAAGGCTTGCTCGACTTTTTCCGCAAGGTCGGCGAGAAGCGCGAGTCGCTGCCGTACGACATCGACGGCGTCGTCTACAAGGTCAACCGGCGCGACGAGCAGGAGCGGCTCGGCTTCGTGTCGCGTGCGCCGCGCTTCGCGCTCGCGCACAAGTTCCCCGCGCAGGAAGCGCTGACGAAGCTCGTCGCGATCGACGTGCAGGTCGGCCGCACCGGCGCGATCACGCCGGTCGCGCGTCTCGAACCGGTGTTCGTCGGCGGCGCGACCGTGACCAATGCGACGCTGCACAACGAGGACGAAGTCCGCCGCAAGGACATCCGGATCGGCGACACCGTGATCGTGCGCCGCGCGGGCGACGTGATTCCGGAAGTCGTCGGCGCGCTGCTCGACCGGCGCCCGGCGGATGCGGCCGAATTCGTGATGCCGACCGAATGCCCGGTGTGCGGCTCGAAGATCGAGCGCCTGCCGGACGAGGCGATCGCGCGTTGCACGGGCGGGCTGTTCTGCCCGGCGCAGCGCAAGCAGGCGCTGTGGCATTTCGCGCAGCGCCGCGCGCTCGACATCGACGGCCTCGGCGAGAAGATCATCGACCAGCTCGTCGAGCTGAATCTCGTGCGTACGCCGGCCGACCTGTTCAATCTCGGTTTCGCGACGCTGGCCGAGCTCGACCGGTTCGCGGAGAAGTCCGCGCAGAATCTGCTCGATTCGCTCGAGAAGGCGAAGCACACGACGCTCGCGCGCTTCATCTACGGGCTCGGCATCCGCCACGTCGGCGAATCGACCGCGAAGGATCTCGCGAAGCATTTCGGCTCGCTGACGCCGATCATGGACGCGTCGATCGAGGAACTGCTCGAAGTCAACGACGTCGGGCCGATCGTCGCCGAGTCGATTCACCAGTTCTTCGCGGAAGAGCACAACCGCACGGTGATCGAGCAGTTGCGCGCGCCGGGCAAGGTCACGTGGCCGGAAGGACCGCCCGCGCCGAAGGCGCCGCAGGGCGTGCTGGCCGGCAAGACGGTCGTGCTGACGGGCACGCTGCCGAATCTCACGCGCGATGCGGCGAAGGAGATGCTCGAAGCGGCGGGCGCCAAGGTGGCCGGTTCGGTATCGAAGAAGACGGATTACGTGGTCGCGGGCGCCGAAGCCGGCAGCAAGCTCGCGAAGGCCGAGGAACTCGGCATCCCCGTGCTGGACGAAGATGGTCTGCACCAACTCCTGGAGGGCAATACGCCATGATTCGCGAGATCCTGAAGATGGGCGACCCGCGCCTGCTCGAAATCGCCGAACCGGTCGATCGGTTCGATACGCCCGAGCTGCACGAGATCGTCGCGGACATGTTCGAGACGATGCACCACGCGAACGGTGCCGGGCTGGCCGCGCCGCAGATCGGCATCGGGCTGCAGATCATCATCTTCGGCTTCGGCAACAACAACCGCTACCCGGATGCGCCGCCGGTGCCGGAGACCGTGCTGATCAATCCGAAGGTCGAGTATCTGCCGCCGGACATGGAAGAGGGCTGGGAAGGCTGCCTGTCGGTGCCGGGCATGCGCGGTGTCGTCAGCCGCTACGCGAAGGTGCGCTACAGCGGCTTCGACCAGTTCGGCCAGAAGATCGACCGCGTCGCCGACGGGTTCCACGCGCGCGTGGTCCAGCACGAATACGATCACCTGATCGGCAAGCTGTACCCGATGCGGATCACCGACTTCACGCGCTTCGGTTTCACCGAGGTGCTGTTCCCGGGGCTCGACCCGGCCGACGATGACTGATCGTCCGCTCTCGCGCGGAAATGAAAAAGCCCGCTTGAAGCGGGCTTTTTCATTGCATCGCGCACAGGGTGTGCTTGCGGTCAGAACGTCTCGTCGGCGGACAGGTAGCGCCATTGGCCCTGCGGCAGCGCGCCGAGCATCACGCGGCCCATCCGCACGCGCTTCAGGCCGATCACGTCGAGGCCGACCAGTTCGCACATGCGGCGGATCTGCCGCTTCTTGCCTTCGCGCAGCACGAAGCGCAACTGTTCGCCGTTCTGCCAGCTCACCAGCGCGGGCTTGAGCGGCACGCCGTCGAGCTCGAGGCCGTGGCGCAGCTTCGCGAGCGATTCCGCCGGGAAGTGCTGGTCGATGTCGATCAGGCGTTCGCCGAAGCGCACGCGCACCAGGTATTCCTTGTCGATGTCCGATTGTTCGCCGATCAGCTGCTTCGCGATCACGCCGTTCTGCGTGAGCACGAGCAGGCCGGTGGAGTCGATGTCGAGACGGCCGGCCGGCGCGAGCGCATGCAGGTGCTGCGGCGAGAAGCGCACCGGCGAATGATCGCCGCTCCAGCGGTTCGCGCGCGTGATCAGTACGGCCGCCGGCTCGTAGCCGTCTTCCGCCTGGCCCGACACGTAGCCGACCGGCTTGTGCAGCAGGATCGTCACTTGCGCGGCCTGCGCGGCGCTCGCGCGCTCGTCGATCTCGATCTTCTGGTCGGCGCGCACCTTGGTGCCGAGCGTGTCGATGCGTTCGCCGTCGACGAGCACCCAGCCCTTTTCGATCCATTCGTCGGCTTCGCGGCGCGAGCACATCCCGAGTTCGGACATCCGCTTCGACAGGCGCATCAGGCCCGTTTCGTCGCCGTAGTCGACGTCGGCTGCCGCGCGCTTGACGGGTTGCGCGGTCTTCACCGCGCCGAACGAACGGCGCTCGCCGTCGCGCGCGGGGCGGTCGCCGAAGCTGCGCTTCGCGCCTTCGCCGGCGGGCTTGTCGCGGTAGGACGGGCGTTTGCTGTCGCCACCTGCTGCGCGACGCGGACGTGCATCGTCGTCGTTGCGGCGGGCAGGGCGATCGGATGACGTGCGGCGGTCGCCGAAGCTGCGTTTTGCGCCTTCGCCGGATGCGTTGTCACGATAGGACGGACGCTTGTCGTCGGCGTCCGTGCGGCGCGGACGTGCATCGTCATCACGGCGCGGCGGACGATCGGACGACGTACGGCGGTCGCCGAAGCTGCGCTTCGCACCTTCGCCAGCTGCGTTGTCGCGATAGGACGGACGCTTGTCGTCGGCGCCTGCGCGACGCGGCCGCGCATCGTCATCGCTACGGCGCGGCGGCCGATCCGACGACGTGCGACGGTCGCCGAAGCTGCGTTTTGCGCCTTCGCCGGATGCGTTGTCGCGATAGGACGGACGCTTGTCGTCGGCGCCTGCGCGGCGCGGACGTGCATCGTCATCACGGCGCGGCGGACGATCGGACGACGGACGGCGGTCGCCGGAGCTGCGTTTTGCGCCTTCGCCGGATGCGTTGTCGCGATAGGACGGACGCTTGCCTTCGTCGCCACCTGCTGCTCGACGCGGCGGCCGCGCATCGTCATCGCTACGGCGCGGCGGCCGATCCGACGACGTGCGGCGATCGCCGAAACTGCGTTTCGCACCTTCGCCGGCTGCATTGTCGCGATACGGCGCGCGCGTGCCGCGTTCGGCGCCGCCGTCACGCGGCGCACGCTTGGCCGGCGCGCGATCCGCGCCCGCGCGTTCTGCGCCGGCGCCGCCGCGCGGCTTGAACGAGCGCTCGCCGCTAGCGGCGGCCGCAGGCGCCTTTTTCGGGCGGGCCGGTTTATCCCCCGCGGGCGGCGCGGCGGGGCGCACCGCCTTGCGGGCGACGAGGCTGCCGGAGCGGACAGGGGCGCGGGTCGGCGACGCCGGCTTCGGATTCTTGACGGTTAATTTGGTGCGCATAAACGCTGGGATTCATTCAGACTGCGATCGCACGCAGCAATTCGGTTTCGAGCTGGATCTGCAGGCGGTTGTCGGACAGGCCGGCACCCGCGAGCAGGAAGATGTCTTCGACGCGCTCGCCGAGCGTATTGATCCGCGCCGCGTGGACGCCGATCCGATGTTCGGCGAGTACGCGCGCGATCGAATAGAGAAGGCCCGGCCGGTCGTTGGCCGACACGGACAGGATGTAGTACTGACCGCGCTCGTCGGCCCGCAGGTCGACGCGCGGCGTGATCGGAAACGTCCGGGACAGCCTCGACAGGCGGCCCTTCGACGGCTCCGGCAGCGTGGCGGTTTCGGCGAGCCGCGTCGCGAGCTGCTGCTCGACGAGATTCGCGATGTCGCGGTAGCGCACGTCGCGTTCGGTCTGCGTGACGATGAAGTTGTCGAGCGCATAGCCGTGCCGCGTCGTGCTGACGCGCGCATCGAGCACCGACAGCCCGTTGCGGTCGAAATACGCGCAGATGCCCGCGAACAGGTCGGGGCGGTCCTTCACGTACACGAGCACCTGCAGCGCGTCGCCGATCGGCGACGGCCGCGCGCGGACGATCGCGGTTTCGGCGTTCACGTGCCGGTACAGCACGCGCGTCTGCCACGCGATGTCGGCCGCGTCGTGACGCAGGAAGAAGCCGACGTCGAGCTGATCCCACAACGCGCGGTGCGCATCGTCGGGCACGGTTTCGAGGCGCAGCAGCGCGAGCGCCTGCTCCTGCCGCGATTTCAGTTCCGAATGCGCGTCGGGGTTCGCGCCGCCGAGCACCGCGAGCGTGATGCGGTACAGATCCTCGAGCAGCTTGCCCTTCCACGTGTTCCACACCTTCGGGCTCGTGCCGCGGATATCGGCGACGGTCAGCAGGTAGAGCGCGGTCAGATACCGTTCGTTGCCGACGACTTCGGCGAAGCGCTTGATGACTTCGGGGTCGCTCGTGTCCTGCTTCTGTGCGACCTGGCTCATCGTCAGGTGATGCTGGACGAGCCACACGATCAGCGCGGCGTCTTCGGCGTCGATCCCGTGCTCGCGGCAGAAGCGCCGCGCGTCGGCCATCCCGAGCGTCGAGTGATCGCCGCCGCGGCCCTTCGCGATGTCGTGGAACAACGCCGCGACATACAGCACCCACGGGCGCTCGAAGTTGCCGATCAACTGGCTGCAGAATGGATACTCGTGCGCATGCTCGGCCACCGCGAAGCGGCGGAGGTTGCGCAGCACCATCAGGATGTGCTGGTCGACCGTGTACACGTGGTACAGGTCGTGCTGCATCTGGCCGACGATGCGGCGGAAGTTCAGCAGGTAGCGGCCGAGCACGCTCGTCTGGTTCATCAGCCGGAACGCGTGCGTGATGCCTTCGGGCTGCTGCAGGATCCGCATGAACGTGGCGCGGTTCTGCGGATCGCGGCGCCACGCGTTGTTCATGATTTCGCGCGAGTTGTACAGCGCACGCAGCGTGCGGGCGGACAGGCCCTTCACGCCGCGCGTCGTTTCGTACAGCAGGAACGCTTCGAGGATCGCGTCGGGATGGCGTTCGAACACGCCGTCGTCGACGATCTCGAGCATCCCCTGTTTCTCGACGAAGCGATCGGCCGACAGCACGCGCGTGATGCCGCTCGTCGCGGGGAACAACTGCGCCTCGATGTTCTGGATCAGGATCGTCGCGAGCTGCGTGACGGCTTTCGCGGCCCAGTAATAGCGGCGCATCAGCTGCTCGCTCGCGCGCTTGGCCTGCGTCGGCTGGTAGCCGAAGCTCTCGGCGGCCTGCGTCTGCAGGTCGAACACGAGCATGTCCTGACGGCGCCCGGCGATCACGTGCAGCCGCGCGCGCAGCGTCTTCAGGAAGCCTTCGTTGCGGCGCAGCTCGCGCGCTTCGCGGTCGGTGATGAGGCCGCGCGTGTCGAGTTCGCGCCAGCTGCTGCCGAAGCCGGCCGCGCGCGCGATCCACAGGATCGTCTGCAGGTCGCGCAGCCCGCCCGGGCTTTCCTTCACGTTCGGTTCGAGGCTGTACGGCGTGTCCTGGCACTTCGCGTGGCGCTGGCGCATCTCGAGCACCTTCGCGGTGAAGAACGCGCGGGCGTCGAGCGCTTCGTGGTAGCGCACGGTGAAGCGCTCGAACAGCGCGGTGCTGCCGACGATGCGGCGCGCTTCCAGCAGCGAGGTCTGCACCGTCACGTCCTGCGACGCCTCCTCGATGCACTGCGCGACCGTGCGCACGCTGCTGCCGATCTCGAGGCCGAGATCCCACGCCATGCCGATGAAGCGCTCGATGCGTGCATCGAGCGCCGCGTCGTGCGCATCGGGCAGCAGCACGAGGATGTCGACGTCGGAATAGGGCGCGAGCTCGCCACGCCCGTAGCCGCCGACGGCGACGAGCGCGAGCGTCGCGGGCAGCCCGCAATCGTCCCACACGCGCTTCAACGCGTCGTCGGTGAGTTTCGACAGCGCGTGCATCAGCGACGCGACGTTCGCCGCGCGGCGAAAGCGCTCGAGCATCGCCGTCTTGGCGGCCTTGAATTCGGCGCGCCGCGACAGCGCTTCGGGCGAGGGGGCAGCGTGAGCGCTCATGGGCGACCGATCAGGTGCGGAGTGGGGCGGGCTGGCGCGACGGCGCTCAGACGGCGGCGGCCGGTTGCGCGAACACCGGGCGCGCGGGCGTGCCGGCCGACACGGTCAGCACTTCGTAGCCGGTGTCGGTGACGAGCACCGTGTGCTCCCACTGCGCGGACAGGCTGCGGTCGCGCGTCTTGACCGTCCACTGGTCGGGCATCGTGCGGATGTCGCGCTTGCCGGCGTTGATCATCGGCTCGATCGTGAAGATCATCCCGGCCTTCAGCTCGATGCCGGTGCCCGGGCGGCCGTAGTGGACGACCTGCGGATCCTCGTGGAACACCGTGCCGATGCCGTGGCCGCAGTATTCGCGCACGACGCTGTAGCCCTGCGCTTCCGCGTGCTTCTGGATCGCGTAGCCGATGTCGCCGAGGTGCGCGCCGGGCTTGACCTGGTCGATGCCGAGCCACATGCATTCGTAGGTGGTCTGCACGAGGCGCTTCGCGAGGATCGACCCCTCGCCGACGATGAACATCCGGCTGGTGTCGCCGAAATAGCCGTTCTTGATCACGGTGATGTCGATGTTCAGCGCGTCGCCGTTCTTGATCACCTTCTCGCCGGGAATGCCGTGACAGATCACGTCGTTGACCGAAATGCAGGTGGCCTTCGGGTACGGCGGATAGCCGGGCGGCTGATAGTTCAGCGGCGCGGGGATCGTGCCTTGCTCGTTGAGCATGAACTCGTGGCAGAGGCGGTCGAGTTCGGCGGTCGTGACGCCCGCGACGACGTGCGGCGTGATGAAATCGAGCACTTCGCTGGCGAGACGGCAGGCGACGCGCATCTGAGCGATATCGTGTTCGTTTTTGAGCGTAATAGCCATCGAGGTATGCCTGGAATGCGGTGAATTGATGGATTATCGCACCTTATGGCGGGGCTCGCAGCCCCTGCGGGTCGCGCGGATGCGGGTTTTCGAGGATTGTCCGGCTCGCTGCCGCGCGGCAAGCGAAAGTGCCGCGCGACTTGAGAGCCGACAAATCCGCGTGCTATACTCTTTGGCTAAGTCGACATCCAAATTTGCCGTCGTGCCCTGTTTTGGGGTGGCATCGCGGAGAAAGGCTTACGGCACGGGCGTTTTGCGCGTGCCGAATCGCAAGCCGGCGCAACCAGGGTGCCGTCCGTGCGGAATTCCCGCCCTTCCGGGTAGGTTCGCGCGGCGGTACGGCAGCCGGCTTAAGACCCAACCCTCGTGGAGAATTTACATGGCAGTTACGATGCGCCAAATGCTGGAAGCGGGTGTCCACTTCGGTCACCAGACGCGCTTCTGGAACCCGAAGATGGCTCCGTTCATTTTCGGTCACCGCAACAAGATTCACATCATCAACCTCGAAAAGACGCTGCCGATGTTCACGGACGCACAGAAGTACGTGCGCCAGCTGGCAGCGAACCGCGGCACGATCCTGTTCGTCGGCACGAAGCGCCAGTCGCGTGACACGATCGCCCAGGAAGCGCAACGTGCGGGCATGCCGTACGTCAACGCACGCTGGCTCGGCGGCATGATGACCAACTTCAAGACGCTGAAGGTATCGATCAAGCGCCTGAAGGACATGGAAGCGGCCGTCGAATCGGGCGAAACCGAGAAGATGAGCAAGAAGGAAGCGCTGCTGTTCGAACGCGAAATCGCCAAGCTGCAGAAGTCGATCGGCGGCGTGAAGGACATGGGCGGCATTCCGGACGCGATCTTCGTCATCGACGTCGGCTACCACAAGATTGCCGTCACGGAAGCGAACAAGCTGGGCGTGCCGGTCATCGCCGTGGTCGATACGAACCACTCGCCGGAAGGTGTGGATTACGTGATCCCGGGTAACGACGACTCGAGCAAGGCAGTCGCGCTGTACGCCGAAGGCGTGGCCGACGCGATCCTCGAAGGCCGTGCGAACGCGGTCAACGAAGTGGTCCAGGCCGCACGCGGCGACGACGAGTACGTCGAGGAAAACGCGTAACTGGCCCCGAGCCGGCGCAAAAAGGGGGCTCTCAACAGGCCCCCTTTTTTTAAGCTTGTGCGCCGGACCTGATCGCGCCGAATCGGCGCGGGTCCGGAAACGAATCTCGGCCGTTCGCGTCCAAGCGGGCGGCGTTGTGAATACAGACTCAAGGAGCGAATGATGGCGGCAATTACCGCAAGCATGGTGGCAGAACTGCGCGCGAAGACCGACGCACCGATGATGGAGTGCAAGAAGGCGCTGACGGAAGCCGACGGCGATCTGGCCAAGGCTGAAGAGCTGCTGCGCGTCAAGCTCGGCAACAAGGCGAGCAAGGCCGCATCGCGCGTGACGGCAGAAGGCGTCGTCGCATCGTTCGTCGGCGGCAACGCAGGCGCGCTGGTCGAACTGAACTGCGAAACCGACTTCGTCGCGAAGAACGACGACTTCCTCGCGTTCTCGAAGACGGTCGCGGAACTTGTCGCGACGCAGAACCCGGCCGACGTGGCCGCGCTGTCGGCGCTGCCGCTCGAAGGCTCGACCGTCGACGCAGTGCGTCTCGCGCTGATCGGCAAGATCGGCGAGAACGTGTCGATCCGCCGTTTCGTCCGTTTCGAAACCGCGAACAAGATCGCGACGTACCTGCACGGCGCGCGTATCGGCGTGATCGTCGAGTACACGGGCGCGGAAGAGCAGGTCGGCAAGGACGTCGCGATGCACATCGCCGCGATGAAGCCGGTCGCGCTGTCGTCGGCCGACGTGCCGGCGGAACTGATCGACACGGAACGCCGCGTCGCCGAGCAGAAGGCTGCCGAATCGGGCAAGCCGGCTGAAATCGTCGCGAAGATGGTCGACGGCAGCGTCCAGAAGTACCTGAAGGAAGTGTCGCTGCTGAACCAGACGTTCGTGAAGAACGACAAGCAGACGATCGAGCAGATGCTGAAGGCGGCGAATGCGACGGTGCAGAAGTTCGCGCTGTTCGTCGTCGGCGAAGGCATCGAGAAGCGTCAGGACGACTTCGCCGCCGAAGTGGCCGCGCAAGTCGCAGCAGCCAAGCAGCAGTAAGCAGTCAGCAGTACCCGCGGCGGGCGTCCGCTCCGCCGCGGCCGGCGCCGCCGCCGGCCGGCCGGGAACCCCGGTCCGGTCGTCGGCGCTTGCCCGAATCAGTATTTCGCCCCTACAGTTCGTGGTTGTCATCCTCTCGTCGCTCGGAAGCCCCTATGTCCAATGCCTATAAACGCGTCCTCCTCAAACTCTCCGGCGAAGCGCTGATGGGCGACGATGCCTTCGGCATCAATCGCGCGACGATCGAACGGATGGTGGCCGATATCGCCGAAGTCGTGCGTCTCGGCACGCAGCTCGCGGTCGTGATCGGTGGCGGTAATATTTTCCGCGGCGTCGCGGGCGGCGCGGCCGGCATGGACCGCGCGACGGCCGACTACATGGGGATGCTGGCGACGATGATGAACGCGCTGGCGCTGCAGGACGCGATGCGCCACGCCGGCATCGAGGCGCGCGTGCAGTCCGCGCTGCGCATGGATCAGGTCGTCGAGCCGTACATCCGGCCCCGCGCGATCCGCCAGCTCGAGGAAGGCCGCGTCGTGATCTTCGCGGCCGGCACCGGCAACCCGTTCTTCACGACGGATACGGCCGCCGCGCTGCGCGGCTCGGAAGTGGGCGCGGAAGTCGTGCTGAAGGCGACCAAGGTCGATGGCGTATATTCTGCCGATCCGAAGAAGGATCCGTCGGCCACGCGCTACACGACGATCAGCTTCGACGAGGCGATCAGCCGCAACCTGCAGGTGATGGACGCGACGGCGTTTGCGCTGTGCCGCGACCAGAAGCTGCCGATTCGCGTGTTTTCGATCAACAAGCCGGGCGCGCTCAAGCGCATCGTGCTGGGCGAGGACGAAGGTACGCTCGTCCACGTGTAAACTCCCGCGGATGCGGGCGAACGGCGCGGGTTGCCGGCCGCGGCGCGCGACATGCGCCGGGCGGGGCCCGCGTTCTTTGAAGGTTTGAAGGTTCGGAGGTTGAAATGAGTGTCGCTGATGTGAAGAAGGGCGTCGAGCAAAAGATGCAGCGCTCGATCGAAGCGTTCAAGAACGATCTGGCCAAGATCCGTACGGGCCGTGCACACACCGGTCTGCTCGATCACGTGCAGGTCGACTACTACGGCTCGATGGTGCCGATCTCGCAGGTCGCGAACCTGACGCTCGTCGACGCGCGCACGATCGGCGTGCAGCCGTGGGAGAAGAACATGGTCGCGAAGGTCGAGAAGGCCATCCGCGAAGCCGATCTGGGCCTGAACCCCGCGACGGCCGGCGACCTGATCCGCGTGCCGATGCCCGCGCTGACGGAAGAGCGCCGCCGCGAGCTGACCAAGGTCGTGAAGAGCGAAGGCGAAACGGCCAAGGTCGCGATCCGCAACCTGCGCCGCGACGCGAACGAAGCGCTGAAGAAGCTCGTGAAGGACAAGGAAATCTCGGAAGACGACGAGCGCCGTGCGAGCGACGACGTGCAGAAGCTGACCGACAAGCACGTCGCCGAAGTCGACAAGCTCGTGCAGAGCAAGGAAGCCGAGATCATGACGGTCTGACGACCGTCCTCGCGCGCCGCCTTCTTCCCGCATTACTGTCTCAACGGCCATGACCTATACCAGCTCTACCGTTCGCGTGCCTGACGTCGGCGTCGTGCCGCGTCACATCGCGATCATCATGGACGGCAACGGCCGTTGGGCGACCGAACGCCGCTTGCCGCGCGTCGCGGGGCATACCCGCGGCGTCGATGCCGTGCGGGCGGTGGTCGAAGGCTGCGCGCGCGCCGGCGTCGAATACCTGACGCTGTTTGCGTTCAGTTCGGAAAACTGGCGCCGGCCGAACGACGAAGTGTCGTTCCTGATGCGGCTGTTCATCACCGCGCTCGAGCGCGAAGTGGGCAAGCTGCATGCGAACGGGATCCGCCTGCGCGTCGTCGGCGATCTCGACCGTTTCGAGCCGCGCATCCGCGAGCTGATTCGCCGCGCCGAAACCAAGACGGCGCGCAATACCCGTCTGACGCTCACCATCGCGGCCAACTACGGCGGCCGGTGGGACATCCTGCAGGCGACGAAGAAACTCGTCGAGCAGGCCGTGCGCGAAGGTCGCGAGGTCGAAGTGACCGAGGACGCATTCGCGCCGCACCTGGCAATGGCGTACGCGCCGGAGCCCGATCTCTTCATCCGCACCGGCGGTGAGCAGCGCGTCAGCAACTTCCTGCTGTGGCAGCTCGCGTACGCCGAATTCTATTTCACCGACAAGTACTGGCCGGATTTCGACGGCGCGGCACTGGCCGACGCGCTGGCGTCGTATACCGAGCGCGAGCGCCGTTTCGGGCGCACGAGTGCGCAGCTCGAACCGCAATCGCAGAACGCCGACTCCCTTTCATGCTGAAAACCCGTGTGATCACGGCGATCGTGATGCTGGCGGTGCTGCTGCCGGTGACGCTGTTCGCGCCGCTCGCCGGGTTCGGTGCGCTGATCGGCGTCGTGCTCGTGTTCGCCGCGTGGGAATGGGCGCGCCTGCTGAAGCTCGGCGGCGCCGCGCCGATCGTCTATGCGGGCGTCGCGGCGCTCGCGCTCGCGGCCACCGCGCCGCTCGGCGTCGATGCGGCTTCGTCCCGTCCCCTTTTCATGGCGGCTGGCGTGTTCTGGCTGCTGGCCGGCCCGTTCGCGCTGCGGCGCAAGCCCACGCTCGCTGGCGGCATGTGGCGGCCGTTCCTGCTGGCCGCCGGCCTCGTCGTGTTCGCCGCCTGCTGGCACGCGCTCGTCGCCGCCCGCGCGCAGGGCGTGCCGTTCGTGCTGTCGCTGCTTCTGGTCGTCTGGCTGGCCGATATCGGCGCATACTTCGCGGGCAAGGCCTTCGGAAAGCGTAAACTGGCCATCACGATCAGCCCCGGCAAGAGCTGGGAAGGCGCGATCGGCGGCTGGTTCGCGGTGATGGTCGTCGGCGGCGTCGCGATGGCCGTGCACGCATTCGAACCGACCCTGTTTTCTGCATTCGCCGCGCGCTACGGGATGCCCGGCGCGTGGGCCGCGCTGACGCTGCTGGTCGCGTACAGCGTGATCGGCGACCTGTTCGAGTCGCTGCTGAAGCGGCAGGCGGGCGTGAAGGATTCGAGCGGACTGCTGCCGGGCCACGGCGGCGTGCTCGATCGTGTCGACGCGCTGCTGCCGGTGCTGCCGCTCGCGATGCTGCTGCTTGGTTAAACCATTATTTCTGTTATGCAAAAACGACTGACATTGCTCGGTTCCACGGGCTCGATCGGAGACAGCACGCTCGACGTGGTCGCGCGCCACCCCGAGCGCTTCTCGGTCTACGCGCTGACCGCGCACCGCAACGGCGACAAGCTCGTCGAGCAGTGTCTGCGCTTCGCGCCCGAAGTGGCGGTGGTCGGCGATGCCGCGACGGCCGCGCACGTCGACGCGAAACTGCGCGCGGCGGGCAGCAAGACGGTCGTGCTGCACGGGCCGCAGGCGCTCGTCGACGTGTCGAAGAGCGACGGCTGCGATACGGTGGTCGCGGCGATCGTCGGCGCGGCCGGCCTTGCGCCGAGCCTGGCGGCCGCCCGCGCCGGCAAGCGGATCCTGCTCGCGAACAAGGAAGCGCTCGTGATGTCGGGCGCGATCTTCATGGACGCCGTGCGCGACCATGGCGCGATCCTGCTGCCGGTCGACAGCGAACACAACGCGATCTTCCAGTGCATGCCGCGCGACGCGGCCGAGCACGGCGGGATCTCGAAGATCATCCTGACCGCATCGGGCGGCCCGTTCCGCACGCGCGAACCGGCGACGCTCGTCGACGTGACGCCGGACGAGGCGTGCAAGCACCCGAACTGGGTGATGGGCCGCAAGATCTCGGTCGATTCCGCGACGATGATGAACAAGGGCCTCGAGGTGATCGAGGCGCACTGGATCTTCGGGCTGCCGGGCGACCGGATCGACGTGCTGATCCATCCGCAGAGCGTGATCCATTCGCTCGTGTCGTACCGTGACGGCTCGGTGCTCGCGCAGCTCGGCAACCCCGACATGCGCACGCCGATCGCCCACGCGCTCGCGTTCCCCGAGCGCGTCGACGCGGGTGTCGACCAGCTCGACCTCGCGCAGATCGCCCAGCTGTCGTTCGAGAAGCCCGATTACGCGCGCTTCCCGTGCCTCGCGCTCGCGCTGAAGGCCCTCGAGGAAGGCGGTATCGCGAGCGCCGCATTGAACGCGGCGAACGAAGTGGCGGTCGAAGCCTTTCTCGAGCGCCGGATCGGCTTCATGGCGATCGCGGCGACGGTCGACGCGGTGCTCAACGCGCTGCCGAACCGCGCGCCCGACGGGCTCGACGACGTCCTCGCGGCGGATGCCGAGGCTCGCCGCCTCGCCGCCGCGATCATTGCAAAAGCGCCTGCGCCACGCGTGGAGCGTACGGTCTGAATGAGGTGCTCATGAACGTGCTGGTCGAGCTGGTCGCGTTTGCGGTGGCGATCGGCGTACTGGTCGTCGTGCATGAGTACGGACACTATCGCGTCGCGCGCTGGTGCGGCGTGAAGGTGCTGCGTTTCTCGATCGGCTTCGGCCAGCCCGTCGCGCGCTGGGTCAGCCGCAGGACGGGCACCGAGTGGACGCTGTCCGCGCTACCGCTCGGCGGCTACGTGAAGATGCTCGACGAGCGCGATCCGGGCCCGGGCGGCATTCCGACCGACGAGCTCGGGCAGGCATTCAACCGCCAGTCGGTCTACAAGCGCATCGCGATCGTCGCGGCCGGGCCGATTGCGAACTTCCTGCTGGCAATCGCACTGTTTTCCGTCGTATTCGCGACCAGCGTGACCGAGCCGGCCGCGATCGTCGCGTCGCCGGCCGCCGGTACGGCGGCCGCCCGTGCAGGCTTCGACGGCAGCGAGACGGTCGTGTCGATCCGCAATGCGCAGGGCGGCGAGTCCGAGCCGGTGCGATCGTGGTCGGACCTGCGCTGGAAGCTGCTGTCGGCCGCGTTCGACCATCGCGAGGTCGTGCTCGGCGCGCGCGACGGCAATGCGACCTTCGATTTCCGCGTCGATCTCCGCAACGTCCCCGACAGCCAGCTCGACGACGACTTCATGGTCCATCTGGGCTTCGAGGCCGGCGGCGGCACGTTGTCGGTCGCGTCGGTGCAGCCGGGCAGCGCGGCGGAGCAGGCCGGCCTGAAGGTCGGCGACAAGCTGGTCGCGCTCGACGGCAGGCCGATCGGCGGCGCGTCGCGCTTCATCGACGCGGTGAAGCACCATGCGGGCCAGCCGCTCGAACTGCGGATCGAGCGCAACGGCGCCGCGCAGACGGTGTCGATCGTGCCGCAGATGCAGCGCGACGACGAATCGGGGCAGCAGGTCGGCCGGATCGGCGCGGCGCTGTCGATGCACGCGCCGTCGGTGGACGTGCGTTACGGGCCGATCGAGAGCCTGCGGCTCGGCGCGCACCGCACGTGGGACATTTCCGTGTATTCGCTGAAGATGTTCGGGCGGATGATCACGGGCAACGCGTCGCTGAAGAACCTGTCCGGCCCGGTGACGATCGCCGACTACGCAGGCAAGAGCGCGCGGCTCGGTCCGTCGGCGTTCCTGTCGTTCCTCGCCCTTGTCAGCATTAGCCTTGGCGTCCTGAACTTGTTGCCGATTCCCGTTTTGGACGGGGGGCATCTGTTATATTATGCGGTTGAAGCCGCGACCGGGAAAGCCGTCTCGGAGCGCTGGCAGCTGATTCTGCAAAGAGCCGGGTTGATCTGCATCGTCGCGTTGTCGGCGATCGCGCTGTTCAACGATCTGGCTCGGTTAATCCATTTCTGAAGCGTCAGGCGGCGGCCGCGGGTCAGCCGCCTGATTTGATGCAGCTAAATATTGGGGATGCATGTTGTTCAAACCTCATCGCTTTGTACCTAAGACAGTTGCAGCGGCCGCGCTCGCCGCGCACGGCCTCGCGGCGCATGCAGCGGCACCGTTCGTGGTGCAAGACATCAAGATCGAGGGGCTGCAGCGCGTCGAAGCGGGTTCGGTATTCGCCTATCTGCCGATCAAGCAGGGCGATACCTTCACGGACGACAAGGCATCCGAAGCAATCCGCGCGTTGTACGCGACGGGCTTTTTCAACGACGTGCGCATCGCCACGCAGGGCAACGTCGTGATCGTGCAGGTGCAGGAGCGTCCGGCCATCGCGTCGATCGACTTCACCGGCACGAAGGAATTCGACAAGGACAACCTGACGAAGGCGCTGCGCGCGGTCGGCCTGGCCGACGGCCGCTACTACGACAAGGCGCTCGTCGACAAGGCGGAGCAGGAGCTCAAGCGCCAGTACCTGACGCGCGGCTTCTATGCGGCCGAGGTCAAGACGACGGTCACGCCGGTCGACGCGAACCGCGTGTCGATCCTGTTCGCGGTGGCCGAAGGCCCGAGCGCGAAGATCCGCCAGATCAACTTCATCGGCAACAAGGCGTTCAGCACCAGCACGCTGCGCGACGAGATGCAGCTGTCGACGCCGAACTGGTTCTCCTGGTACACGAAGAACGACCTGTACTCGAAGGAAAAGCTCACCGGCGACCTCGAGGCCGTGCGCTCTTACTACCTGAACCGCGGCTACCTCGAGTTCAATATCGAGTCGACCCAGGTGTCGATCTCGCCGGACAAGAAGGACATGTACCTGACGGTCACGCTGCACGAAGGCGAGCCGTACACGGTGTCGGGCATCAAGCTGTCGGGCAACCTGCTCGATCGCGAGGCCGAACTCAACAAGCTGATCAAGATCAAGCCGGGCGACCGCTTCTCGGCCGAAAAGCTGCAGCAGACCACCAAGTCGATCGTCGACAAGCTCGGCGAATACGGCTACGCATTCGCGACCGTCAACGCGCAGCCGGACATCGACCAGGCGAACCACAAGGTGAACCTGAACCTCGTCGTCGATCCGAGCCGCCGCGTGTACGTGCGCCGCATCAACGTGGTCGGCAACACGCGCACGCGCGACGAAGTGGTGCGCCGCGAAATGCGCCAGCTCGAAAGCTCGTGGTTCGACTCGAACCGCCTCGCGCTGTCGAAGGACCGCGTGAACCGCCTCGGTTACTTCACCAACGTCGACGTGACGACGGTGCCGGTCGAAGGCACGAACGACCAGGTCGACGTGAACGTGAAGGTCGACGAAAAGCCGACCGGCGCGATCACGCTGGGTGCCGGCTTCTCGTCGACGGACAAGGTCGTGCTGTCGGCCGGCGTGTCGCAGGACAACGTGTTCGGCTCCGGCACGAGCCTGTCGGTGAACGTCAACACCGCGAAGAGCTACCGTACGCTGACCGTCACGCAGGTCGACCCGTACTTCACGGTCGACGGCATCAAGCGGATCACGGACGTCTTCTACCGCACGTACCAGCCGCTCTACTATTCGACGAGCTCGAGCTTCCGGATCATCAGCGCGGGCGGCAACCTGAAGTTCGGCATTCCGTTCTCGGAAGTCGACACCGTCTACTTCGGCGCGGGCTTCGAGCAGAACCGCCTCGACGTCGATTCGAACACGCCGCAGAGCTACCAGGATTACGTGAACGAGTTCGGCCGCGTGTCGAACACGGTGCCGCTGACGGTCGCATGGTCGCGCGACGCGCGTGACAGCGCGCTGATTCCGAGCCGCGGCTACTTCACGCAGGCGAACATGGAGTACGGCGTGCCGGTCGGCAAAATCCAGTACTACAAGGCCGACCTGCAGGCGCAGTACTACTATTCGTTCTCGCGCGGCTTCATCCTGGGCCTGAACCTGCAAGGCGGCTACGGTAACGGTATCGGCAACCCGTACCCGATCTTCAAGAACTACTACGCGGGCGGTATCGGCTCCGTGCGGGGCTACGAGCCGAGCTCGCTGGGCCCGCGCGACACGAAGACGAACGACCCGATCGGCGGCTCGAAGATGCTGGTCGGGAACATCGAGCTGACGTTCCCGCTGCCGGGCACCGGCTACGACCGCACGCTGCGCGTGTTCACGTTCCTCGACGGCGGTAACGTGTGGGGCAATGCGCCGGGCGGCACGAGTACGGGCGCCAACGGCCTGCGCTACGGCTATGGTGTGGGTCTCGCGTGGATCTCGCCGATCGGCCCGCTGAAGCTGAGCCTCGGCTTCCCGCTGCAGAAGCACGAAGGCGACCAGTACCAGAAATTCCAGTTCCAGATCGGGACGGCGTTCTGACCGAACGCATGACAACAGCAACGAGAGGGTAATTTTGCTAACCGGTAAGTTTTCGAAACGAGTGATGTGCGCGCTGACCGTTGCGCTGGCCTTGGGCGCGGCAACGGTGCACGCACAGGACGTCGCCCGCATCGCGGCGGTCAATTCGGATCGGATCCTGCGCGAGTCGGCGCCCGCGAAGGCGGCGCAGACGAAGCTCGAAGCCGAGTTCGCGAAGCGTGACAAGGATCTGCAGGACCTCGCAGCGCGCCTGAAGTCGATGTCCGATTCGCTCGACAAGAACGGCACGTCGCTGTCGGCGGCCGATCGTGCGCAGAAGCAGCGCGATCTCGCGCAGCTCGACACCGACTTCCAGCGCAAGCAGCGCGAGTTCCGCGAAGACCTGAACCAGCGTCGCAACGAAGAGCTGGCGGCCGTGCTGGAACGGGCGAACAAGGTCATCAAGCAGATCGCCGAGCAGCAGAATTACGACCTGATCGTGCAGGAAGCCGTGTACGTCAGCCCGCGCATCGACATCACCGACAAGGTGCTCAAGGCGCTCGCGTCCGGCTCGACGAACTGAACGGAGCAGACGACGAATGGCATTGACGCTTGAGGCACTCGTAAAGCGGTTCGGCGGCGAGATCGCCGGCGACGCCCAGTGCACGGTCAGCGGCCTCGCGCCGCTCGACCAGGCCGGCCCTCAGCAGCTCGCGTTCCTCGCGAACCCGAAGTACCTGTCGCAGGTCGAGACGACCCGCGCCGGCGCGGTGCTGATCGCGCCGAAGGATCTGGAAAAGCTGGGCGCGGCCGCCGGTGGTCGCAACTTCATCGTGACGCCGAATCCGTACGCGTACTTCGCGCGCGTCGCGCAGATGTTCATCGATCTCGCCACGCCGCCGCGCGCGGCCGGCGTGCATCCGAGCGCGACGATCGATCCGGCCGCGCAGGTCGCCGCGACCGCGGTGATCGGCCCGCACGTGACGGTCGAGGCCGGCGCGGTGATCGAGGACGGCGTGCAGCTCGACGCGAACGTCTTCGTCGGCCGCGGCACGACGATCGGCGCCGGCTCGCATTTCTATCCGAACGCATCGGTGTACCACGGCTGCAAGATCGGCCCGCGCGCGATCGTTCATGCGGGCGCCGTGATCGGCTCCGACGGCTTCGGCTTCGCACCGGATTTCGTCGGCGACGGCGACGCACGCACCGGCAGCTGGGTCAAGATCCCGCAAGTCGGCGGCGTGACGATCGGCCCGGACGTCGAAATCGGCGCGAACACGACGATCGATCGCGGCGCGATGGCGGATACCGTCATCGAGGAATGCGTGAAGATCGACAACCAGGTGCAGATCGGCCACAACTGCCGGATCGGCGCGTACACGGTGATCGCCGGCAGCGCCGGCATCGCCGGCAGCACGACGATCGGCCGCCATTGCATGATCGGCGGCGCGGCCGGGATCGCCGGCCACGTGACGCTCGGCGACTACGTGATCATCACCGCGAAGTCGGGCGTATCGAAGTCGCTGCCGAAGGCCGGCATCTATACCAGCGCGTTCCCGGCCGTCGACCACGGCGAATGGAACAAGAGCGCCGCGCTCGTGCGCAACCTCGACAAGCTGCGCGAGCGCATCAAGGCGCTCGAAGCCGCGCTCGCCGCCCAGGGCGGCGCGGGCGCCTGAGCCCATCATGCGAGACCACGAACCGGGCACGGCCAGCGCAACCGGCCCGGTTTGCCAGACTGGGCCGCGCGGCGGCCCGCTTCAGCCTTTGCATCACCACCGCGCAGCCTCTGCGTGAGACGAACCATCATGAGCACTGAAAAAATCAATCTCGACATCCACAAGATCCTCACGCTGCTGCCGCATCGCTACCCGATTCTGCTCGTCGACCGCGTGCTCGAACTCGAGCCGCACAAAGGGATCAAAGCGCTGAAGAACGTGTCGATCAACGAGCCGTTCTTCCAGGGGCATTTCCCGAAGCGGCCGGTGATGCCGGGTGTGCTGATCCTCGAGGCGCTCGCCCAGGCCGCGGCGCTGCTGACGTTCGCGGAAGAGCAGCCGAAGGATCCGGAGAACACGCTGTATTACTTCGTCGGGATCGACGGCGCGCGCTTCAAGCGCGTGGTCGAACCGGGCGACCAGCTGATCCTGAACGTGACGTTCGAGCGCTACATCCGCGGCATCTGGAAGTTCAAGGCGGTGGCGGAAGTGGACGGCAAGGTGGCGGCGGAAGCCGAACTGATGTGCACGGTCAAGACGGCCGACGCGGCGCCCTGAGCGACGCGGCACGCATGGAAAACATAACGCGAGCAACGCGACACATCATATCGAGAGGCAACGGCGCATGACCAGGATTCATCCTACCGCGATCGTCGAGCCGGGCGCGCAGATCGACGAATCGGTCGAGATCGGCCCGTACGCGATCGTCGGCCCGCATGTCACGATCGGCGCGCGTACGACGATCGGCTCGCACAGCGTGATCGAAGGCCATACGACGCTCGGCGAGGACAACCGCATCGGCCATTACGCGTCGGTCGGCGGCCGTCCGCAGGACATGAAGTACAAGGACGAGCCGACGAAGCTCGTGATCGGCAACCGCAACACGATCCGCGAATTCACGACGATCCACACGGGCACCGTGCAGGACGTCGGCGTGACGACGCTCGGCGACGACAACTGGATCATGGCCTACGTGCACATCGGTCATGACTGCCGCGTCGGCAACAATGTGATCCTGTCGAGCAACGCGCAGATGGCCGGCCACGTCGAGATCGGCGATTTCGCGATCGTCGGCGGCATGTCGGGCGTGCACCAGTTCGTGCGCATCGGCGCGCATTCGATGCTGGGCGGCGCGTCGGCGCTCGTGCAGGACATCCCGCCGTTCGTGATCGCGGCGGGCAACAAGGCCGAGCCGCACGGGATCAACGTCGAAGGGCTGCGCCGGCGCGGCTTCTCGGCCGACGCGATCTCGGCGCTGCGCAGCGCGTACCGCTTGCTGTACAAGAACGGCCTGTCGCTCGAGGAAGCGAAGGTGCAACTGCGCGAGCTCGCGGAAGCGGGCGGCGACGGCGATGCACCGGTGAAGGCGCTGGTCGAGTTCATCGACGCGTCGCAACGCGGCATCATCCGCTAAGCGATGCCGCTCACCACCCATCAGCTCCGGCTCGCGATGGTGGCCGGCGAGCCGTCGGGCGACCTGCTCGCGGCGTCGCTGCTCGGCGGGCTGCGCGAGCGGCTGCCTGACGCGGCGCAGTATTACGGGATCGGCGGCCCGCGCATGATCGCGCAGGGCTTCGACTCGCACTGGCAGATGGACAAGCTGACCGTGCGCGGCTATGTCGAGGCGCTGGGCCAGATTCCCGAGATCCTGCGGATTCGCGGCGAATTGAAGCGCCAGTTGCTCGCCGAACGGCCGGACGCGTTCATCGGCGTCGACGCGCCCGATTTCAACTTCAGCGTCGAACAGGCGGCGCGCGACGCGGGTATCCCGTCGATCCACTTCGTGTGCCCGTCGATCTGGGCGTGGCGCGGCGGCCGGATCAAGAAGATCGCGAAGTCCGTCGATCACATGCTGTGCCTGTTCCCGTTCGAACCGGCGATCCTCGACAAGGCCGGCGTCGCATCGACGTACGTCGGCCATCCGCTGGCCGACGACATTCCGCTCGAACCCGACACGCACGGCGCGCGCATCGCGCTGGGTCTGCCGGCCGACGGCCCCGTGATCGCGGTGCTGCCGGGCAGCCGGCGCTCGGAGATCGCGCTGATCGGCCCGACGTTCTTCGCTGCGATGGCGCTGATGCAGCAGCGCGAGCCCGGCGTGCGATTCGTGATGCCGGCCGCGACGCCCGCGCTGCGCGAATTGCTGCAGCCGCTCGTCGACGCCCATCCGCAGCTCGCGCTGACGATCACCGACGGCCGTTCGCAGGTCGCGATGACGGCCGCCGACGCGATCCTCGTGAAGAGCGGCACCGTCACGCTGGAAGCCGCGCTGCTGAAGAAGCCGATGGTGATCTCGTACAAGGTACCCTGGCTGACCGGGCAGATCATGCGTCGGCAGGGCTACCTGCCGTATGTCGGCCTGCCGAACATCCTGGCGGGGCGCTTCGTCGTGCCGGAGCTGCTGCAGCATTTCGCGACGCCCGAGGCGCTCGCCGATGCGACGCTCACGCAACTGCGCGACGACGCGAACCGCCGTACGCTGACCGAAGTGTTTACCGAAATGCATCTGTCGCTGCGGCAGAACACGGCCGCGAAGGCGGCCGAGGCCGTCGTGCGCGTGCTCGAACAACGCAAGGGGCGCGCATGACGGCAGTCCGTGCACCGCGCCGCCGCGCGACCAGCGACGTACAGGGCGGTTTCGATTTCAGCCGCCCGGACGAGATCGTCTGCGGCGTCGACGAAGCCGGCCGCGGCCCGCTCGCGGGGCCGGTGGTGGCCGCCGCGGTGATTCTCGATCCGGCGCAGCCGATCGACGGGCTCGACGATTCGAAAGCGCTGTCCGCGAAAAAGCGCGACATGCTGTACGACCTGATCGTCGCGCGTTCGCGCGCGTACTGCGTCGCGTCGGCGAGCGTCGACGAGATCGATACGCTGAACATTCTGCATGCGACGATGCTCGCGATGAAACGGGCGGTCGAAGGGCTGTCGGTGCTGCCGACGCTCGCGCAGATCGACGGCAACCGTTGCCCGACGTTGATGGTGCGTGCCGAGGCGATCGTCAGCGGCGACGCGCTCGTGCCGAGCATCTCGGCCGCGTCGATCCTCGCGAAGGTCACGCGCGACCGGATGCTGGTCGACCTGCATGAGCGTTTCCCCGTGTATGGCTTCAACGTGCATGCCGGGTACGGCACGCCGAAACATCTTGCCGCGCTGCGCGAGCACGGCCCGTGCGAAGTGCATCGGCGCTCGTTTGCCCCCGTGCGCGAGGCGCTCGACCTGATTCGATGAAAAGCATTACTTCCCGCGACAACCCGCTGTACAAGCGCCTGAAGGCGCTCGCGGGTTCGACGCCTCAGCAGCGCCGCAGCGGCCAGGCGCTGCTCGAAGGTTTCCACCTCGCGAGCGCGTACCTCGATACGGACGCGACGCCCGAACTGTGCGTGACGACCGAAGGGGCGCTCGGCCATGCCGACGCGCAGGCGATCGTCGCGCGCATCGACGCGCAGCGGATCGTCACGCTGCCGGACGCGTTGTTCGGGCAGTTGTCGAATGTCGTCAACGGCGTCGGCTTCCTGCTGCTGGTCGACCGGCCGGCTCAACCGCTGCCCGAACGCGTGACGCACACGTCGGTCGTGCTCGACGGCGTGCAGGATGCCGGCAACGTCGGCTCGATCCTGCGCAGCGCGGCGGCGGCCGGCGTGCGTCACGTGTTCTGCGCGCCGGGGACGGCCTACGCGTGGTCGTCGAAGGTGCTGCGCTCGGGCATGGGCGCGCATTTCCTGTTGTCGATCCATGAGGACGTCGAAGCGGCGGCGCTGGCCGAACGCCTCGACGTACCGGTTGCGCTGACCGACTCGCATGGCGCGCAGGCCGTCTACGACTGCGACCTGTCGGGGCCCGTCGCCTGGGTGTTCGGCAACGAAGGCGCCGGCGTGTCGGCGTTCTGGCGCGACGCGGCCACGCATCGTGTGACGATTCCGCAACCGGGCGGGATGGAGTCGCTGAACGTTGCTGCTGCGGCAGCGGTGTGCCTGTTCGAGCAGGTACGGCAGCAGCGGCCGGCGTGACGCCGCACGCGTTGCATGTGCGGTAAAACGAAACAAGGCCGCGTTCGACGCGGCCTTGTTGTTTTCGGCGACGGCCGGACGGCGGCCTGCGCTCCCGTGCTCAGTACGACTGCCGGTCGAGGCGGATTTCCTGCAGGATCGTCGTCGCGATTTCCTCGATCGACTTGTGCGTCGACGACAGCCACTTGATCCCTTCGCGGCGCATCATCGCCTCGGCCTCGTTGATCTCGTAGCGGCAGTTCTCGGGCGCCGCGTACTTGCTGCCCGGCCGGCGCTCGTTGCGGATCTCCGACAGGCGCTGCGGGTCGATCGACAGCCCGAACAGCTTCTCGCTGTACGGCGACAGCGCCGACGGCAGCTTGCCGCGTTCGAAATCCTCCGGAATCAGCGGATAGTTGGCCGCCTTCACGCCGTACTGCATCGCGAGGTACAGGCTCGTCGGCGTCTTGCCGCTGCGCGACACGCCGACGAGGATCACGTCGGCTTCCGACAGGTTGCGGTTCGACTGGCCGTCGTCGTGCGCGAGCGAGAAGTTGATCGCCTCGATCCGCGTCTTGTATTCCTCGGTGTCCGCGTTCTGGTGGCCGCGGCCCATCGCGTGGCTCGACTTGAGCTCCAGTTCCTGCTCGAGCGGTTCGACGAAGCGCTGGAACATGTCGAGCACGAGCGCGTTCGAGCGCTTGACGATGTCGTTCGACTCGCTGTCGACCAGCGTCGTGAATACGATCGCGCGGCGGCCGTCGTGCACGGCGGCCTCGTTGATCTTCTCGACGGTCGCATAGGCCTTGTCGAGCGAGTCGACGAACGGCACGCGCACGAGGCGGAATTTCTGGTCGAACTGGGAGAGGATCGAGTGCGCGAAGGTTTCGGCAGTGATCCCGGTGCCGTCGGAGACGATGAATACGGTAGGCAGCATGAATCTGGACGTCGAGCGTGAAGGGCAGTTGCGCGGGCGGCTGGAGGCGTGCCTCCAGACCCAGTGACAAGGTCGCGCCACATCCGGCAGCCGGCACGGTAGAATAGCGGCAACCTGTTGGATAAGCAATTGCGGGGGCGGGGCGCGAACGGCGTCCGCGACTTGGCCGCGAGATTCAAGAATTCCCGGCAAGTCTGGCGATTTGTCTGCAAATATCGCCCTTCTGCCGGGATTTTTGCAAATCGGGTCGGAATATTTTCGCCGCTGCGAGTGTTTATCTAACAGGTTGCGCAAGACGCGCCGCGCCTTTTTGCAAGCGCCCGCGTCCGAGCCCACTTGCGCGATCGAGCATTTTTTTCACACTTAGGGGCTTGTATGACTAACGCAGCAAACGTCGCAAAGGACCAGGCGTATGTAATTCCGTTCGAGCAGTTGCGGATGACCGATGTGGAGATCGTGGGCGGCAAGAATGCGTCGCTCGGCGAGATGATCAGCCAGCTTTCCGAAGCAGGCGTTCGCGTACCCACCGGTTTCGCCACGACCGCGCTCGCATTCCGCGATTTCCTCAAGCACAACGACCTCACCGATCGCATCGCCAAGCGTCTCGAGTCGCTCGACATCGACGACGTGAAGGCGCTCGCCGAAGCCGGTGCCGAAATCCGCAAGTGGATCGTCGACGCGCCGCTGCAGGAACGCCTCGAGCAGGAAATCCGCGCGCAGTTCGAAGTGCTGAAGAACGGCTCGCCGGCCGAACTGTCGTTCGCCGTGCGCTCGTCCGCGACCGCGGAAGACCTGCCCGACGCATCGTTCGCCGGCCAGCAGGAGTCGTATCTGAACGTCGTCGGCATCGATGACGTGCTCGACCGCATGAAGCACGTGTTCGCGTCGCTGTACAACGACCGCGCGATCTCGTACCGCGTGCACAAGGGCTTCACGCACGCCGAAGTCGCGCTGTCGGCCGGTGTGCAGCGCATGGTCCGTTCGGACGTCGGCGCGGCCGGCGTGATGTTCACGATCGATACCGAATCGGGCTTCAAGGACGCCGTGTTCATCACGTCGAGCTACGGCCTGGGCGAAACCGTCGTGCAGGGCGCGGTGAACCCGGACGAGTTCTACGTGTTCAAGACGACGCTCGCGCAGGACAAGTACCCGATCATCCGCCGCTCGATCGGCTCGAAGCTGATCAAGATGGAATTCACGCAGCCGGGCGAGCCGGGCCGCGTGAAGACGGTCGACGTGCCGCACGAGCAGCGCAACCGCTACTCGATCACCGATGAAGACGTGATCGAGCTGGCGAAGTACGCGGTCATCATCGAGAAGCACTACCAGCGTCCGATGGACATCGAGTGGGGCAAGGACGGCCGCGACGGCAAGATCTTCATCCTGCAGGCGCGTCCGGAAACGGTGAAGAGCCAGGCGAGCGGCAAGGCCGAGCAGCGCTTCAAGCTGAAGGGCCAGTCGCAGGTGCTCGCGACGGGGCGCGCGATCGGCCAGAAGATCGGCGCGGGCCCCGTGCGCGTGATCCAGGATCCGTCGGAAATGGAACGCGTGCAGCCGGGCGACGTGCTGGTGGCCGACATGACCGACCCGAACTGGGAGCCGGTGATGAAGCGGGCGGCGGCGATCGTCACGAACCGTGGCGGCCGTACCTGCCATGCGGCGATCATCGCGCGTGAGCTCGGCGTGCCGGCGGTCGTCGGCTGCGGCGATGCAACGGACGTGCTGAAGGACGGCGCGCTCGTCACCGTGTCGTGCGCGGAAGGCGACGAAGGCAAGATCTACGACGGGCTGCTCGAGACGGAAGTCACGGAAGTGCAGCGCGGCGAACTGCCGGAAATCCCGGTCAAGATCATGATGAACGTCGGCAACCCGCAGCTCGCGTTCGACTTCTCGCAACTGCCGAACGGCGGTGTGGGTCTCGCGCGTCTCGAGTTCATCATCAACAACAACATCGGCGTTCACCCGAAGGCGATTCTCGAGTACCCGAACATCGACCAGGACCTGAAGAAGGCGGTCGAGAGCGTTGCGCGCGGCCACGCGTCGCCGCGTCAGTTCTACGTCGACAAGCTGACGGAAGGCGTCGCGACGATCGCGGCGGCGTTCTATCCGAAGCCCGTGATCGTGCGTCTGTCCGACTTCAAGTCGAACGAGTACAAGAAGCTGATCGGCGGTTCGCGTTACGAGCCGGACGAGGAAAACCCGATGCTGGGCTTCCGCGGCGCGTCGCGCTACATCGCCGACGACTTCGCGCAGGCATTCGAGATGGAATGCCGTGCACTGAAGCGCGTGCGTGACGAGATGGGCCTGACCAACGTCGAGATCATGGTGCCGTTCGTGCGGACCGTGAAGCAGGCGGAGCGCGTCGTCGGCCTGCTCGAGAAGTTCGGCCTGAAGCGCGGCGAAAACGGCCTGCGCCTCGTGATGATGTGCGAAGTTCCGACCAACGCGATCCTCGCCGAAGAGTTCCTGGAACACTTCGACGGTTTCTCGATCGGCTCGAACGACCTCACGCAGCTCACGCTGGGCCTCGACCGCGATTCGGGCATGGAACTGCTGGCCGTCGACTTCGACGAACGCGATCCGGCCGTCAAGTTCCTGTTGAAGCGTGCGATCGATACCTGCCGCAAGATGGGCAAGTACGTCGGGATCTGCGGCCAGGGCCCGTCCGATCACCCGGACTTCGCGCAATGGCTGACCGACGAAGGCATCGTGTCGATCTCGCTGAACCCCGACACGATCATCGATACGTGGCAGGCGCTCGCCAACCGCAAGTAACGGTCGGGCATGCAACTTCGGCGAAAGGGCGGTCCGCCGCGCTTTCGTTGAAGGCAAAATGCAAGGTTCGTGCTATAAACACCCCGGTAAGCACCGGGGTGTTTTTTTTCGTCGGTACGCACGGCGATCTCGCGTGTGCCGAGCGCTGCGTGCAGTTGCGCACGCAGCGAATAGAGTGAGCATCGGGGCGTTTTTCTGGAGACCACAATGATGTCGGGGCATCTGTTCTGGTGGGTCGGGGTCGGCGTGCTGGTCGTCGCGGAGTTGCTGACGGGCACGTTCTATCTGCTGATGATCGCGCTCGGCTTTCTCGCGGGCGGTGTGTTGCAACTGGCCGGTTTCGCGCCGCACGTGCAGTTCGGTGCGGCGGCCGCGGTCGCGATCGTCGCGATGATCGCGCTGCGCCGCTCGGGGCTCGGCCGCAAGCAGAAGCGCGATACGTCGACGAATCCCGACGTCAATCTCGATATCGGCTCGACCGTCACGGTCGATGCGTGGCGTGACGGCCGCGCGCGCGTGCAGTATCGCGGCGCCGACTGGGACGTCGAGCTCGCGCACGGCGAGCGCGACGATGCGCACGTGTACCAGGTCAGCGCCGTGCGCGGCAATTGCCTCGTGGTCGTGGCGAAACCCGCGGGCTGATCGTCCGCTGATACAACAAGGAGAGAATATTTCATGGATTCGCTGATCATCTGGGTTGTCCTGCTCGTCATCGCGATCGTGATCGTGTCGAAGACGGTGAAGATCGTGCCGCAGCAGCATGCATGGGTGCTCGAGCGCTTCGGGCGCTACCACGCGACGCTGTCGCCCGGTCTCAATATCGTGCTGCCGTTCGTCGATCGCATCGCATACCGGCACGTGCTGAAGGAAATTCCGCTCGACGTGCCGAGCCAGGTCTGTATCACGCGCGACAACACGCAGTTGCAGGTCGACGGCGTGCTGTACTTCCAGGTAACCGATCCGATGAAGGCGTCCTACGGATCGAGCAACTTCGTGCTGGCGATCACGCAGCTCGCGCAAACGACGCTGCGCTCGGTGGTCGGCAAGCTCGAACTCGACAAGACGTTCGAGGAACGCGATTTCATCAACCACAACATCGTGTCGGCGCTCGATCAGGCAGCGGCGAACTGGGGCGTGAAAGTGCTGCGCTACGAGATCAAGGACCTGACGCCGCCGAAGGAAATCCTGCACGCGATGCAGGCGCAGATCACCGCGGAGCGCGAAAAGCGCGCGCTGATCGCCGCATCCGAAGGCCGCAAGCAGGAACAGATCAACCTCGCGTCGGGTGCGCGTGAAGCCGCGATCCAGAAGTCCGAAGGCGAACGGCAGGCCGCGATCAACCAGGCGCAGGGCGAAGCCGCCGCGATTCTGGCGGTGGCCGAGGCGAACGCGCAGGCGATCCAGAAGATCGCGAGCGCGATCCAGTCGCAAGGCGGGATGGACGCGGTGAACCTGAAGGTCGCCGAGCAGTATGTCGGCGCGTTCGCGAATCTCGCGAAGCAGGGCAACACGCTGATCGTGCCGTCGAACCTGTCGGATCTCGGCACCGCGATCTCGTCGGCGCTGACGATCGTCAAGAACGCGGGGGCGGCGTCCGGCGCGAAGGGCTGAGCCCGATGCGATGCGCGCGCGGCTGCCGCGTGCGCATCGTCGTGCGACGAATCGTCGCGCAGCCGGGCAAACCGGACGCGCGATTCAGGTAGTCCAAAGCGACACGGCCCGCTTCGAGCGGGCCGTGTCGTTTGCGTTGAATGCCGTGCGCGTCAGGTGCCGGCGCGCATGATGCGCGCCTTCTCGCGTTCCCAGTCGCGTTTCTTCTCGGTTTCGCGCTTGTCGTGCAGCTTCTTGCCCTTCGCGAGCGCGATGTCGCATTTCACGCGGCCGCCCTTGTAGTGGAAGTTCAGCGGCACGAGCGTATAGCCGCGCTGCTCGACCTTGCCGATCAGCTTCTTGATTTCCTCGCGGTGCAGCAGCAGCTTGCGCGTGCGAACCGGGTCGGGCTTGATGTGCGTCGAGGCTTCGGGCAGCGGGCTGATATGGGTCCCGATCAGGAAGATCTCGGCGTTCTTCACCACGACGTAGCCTTCCTTGATCTGGCCGCGTCCGGCGCGCAGCGCCTTGACTTCCCAGCCCTCGAGCACGAGCCCCGCCTCGTAGCGTTCCTCGATGTGATAATCGAAGTGCGCTTTCCTGTTGTCGATGATGCTCATGAAAGGATCGGGCCAACTCGTTTAAAATGACGATTTTAGCAAAGCGGGGCGGGAATCGCCCGGCTTGGCGTTCCCACTTTAAGCGATGCCGCGCGATTTATGGCAGATGTCCAGAAAACCGTATTGATCCGTCACTCGGCGGAACAGATGTTCGACCTCGTCACCGACGTGGCCGACTACCCCAATTTCCTGCCCTGGTGCGGCGGTGTCGAGGTTCGCCGTCAGGACGAGAGCGGAATGGAAGCGCGCATCGACATCAACTTCAAGGGTATCAAGCAACATTTCGCGACGCGCAACACGCAGCAGCGTCCGACACGCATCGACATGGAGTTCGCGGACGGGCCGTTCAAGAAGTTCACGGGTTCGTGGCGCTTCATCCCGCTGCGCGCCGATGCGTGCAAGATCGAATTCGCGCTGCACTACGAGTTTTCGAGCATCCTGCTCGAGAAGATCATCGGGCCGGTGTTCAGCCATATCGCGAACACGTTCGTCGATTCGTTCGTGAAGCGCGCGGACCAGCGCTACGGAAAGGGGTGACGCGATGCTGTCGATCGAAGTCTGCTATGCACTGCCGGACCGCCAGACGCTGATTCCGCTGTCGCTGCCCGAAGGCGCGACCGTGCGCTCGGCCATCGACGCGAGCGGCGTGCTGGCGCTGCACCCGGAGATCGATCTCGCGCACGCGAAGACGGGCGTCTACGGCAAGCTCGCGCCGCTCGATACGCCGCTCGTCGACCACGATCGCGTCGAGATCTACCGTCCGCTGATCGTCGATCCGAAGCTCGCGCGCCAGCGGCGCGTCGACAAGTCGCGCCGCGACGGGTCGATCGAGGGCCGCAAGTGGATGCACAAGGACGCGCGCTGACGCGCCGTTCGTTCCGATTGATCTGATCAAACGCCGCGGTGCTCAGTGGGCCGCGGCGTTTGCGTTTGTCGGCGCGCCGCCCGGCGTGTCGCCATGCTTTCGTACCGAGCCGTATACACCGGCGAGCAGCAGCACGAGCGCGGCGATCTCCAGCACATGCGGCATTCGCCGGTCGTACACGAACGCGTACAGCATCGCGAACACGGTTTCGAACACGATCAACTGACCCGACAGCGTCAGCGGCAGTCGCTTCGACGCGGCGTTCCACAGCCCGTTGCCGAGCCACGACGCGCCGATCGCGAGCACGAGGTTCAGCAGCCAGAACAACTGCCAGCGCGATGCGGGCACGGCCGCCTGCACGGCGCCGGCCGGCAGCCCGAGGATCGCCAGCCAGCAGAGCCCCCCGATCAGGCCCGTCACGACACCCCACAGCACCGACCACTCGTTGCCGCCGAAGCGGTGATGGCGCTGCAGGTAGCGTGTGTTCGCCACCGCATACCAGGTCCAGCTCGCGAGCGCGCCCGCCGCGCAGGCGATGCCCGCGAGCTTCTGCGCGAGCGTCGTCGCGTGCGCGGCTTCGGACGTAAACAGATCGACGTTGATGCAGACGATGCCCGCGATCACCAGCGCGAGCGGGGCGGCAAGCCGCCGCAGCGGCATCGCGCCTTGGTCGCCGAGGCCCGCGAGCGTGACGGTCACGGGCAGCACGCCGACGATCAGCGAACTCGGCGCGATGCCGATCAGGTGCACGGCGCCGGACAGCAGCATGTAGTACGCGACGTTGCCGATGACGGCGAGTCTCACGAGGGCGACGAGATCCTCTCGGGTCAGCCGGGCGAGCAGCGAGCGCGCGGCCGGCAGCGCGGCCACGAGCGACACGAGGCCGTACATCGTGTAGCGGCCGGCGCTCAGCAGCAGCGGCGAGAAATCGGTCAGCAGCCGCGGCACGAGAAACACCATGCCCCACAGGGCGCCTGCCAGGACACCGTACACCACGCCGCGCTGCATCGACCGCTCCGAACAAATGACCGAGGTGCGCGCATCTTAGCGATGCCGTCGCGGCGGCGTCTTGTTCATTCCTGCACTCGGGGCATGGAGCGGTTTCGACAGGGCGGCGAATCAGCCCTCTGTCGGATCGGGTGTCGCCGCCGCGCCGTCACCGGCGGCACGCGTGCGCGCCGGGCGCCGCACGGCACGCAGCTTGCCGCTGTTGCCGCCGCCGCAGTAGAAGCGGTCGTGACCGTCAGATTCGAGCCCCGACACGCCGACGCCGGTCGGCATGTCGATCTGCTCGAGTACTTCCCCCGTGCGCGGATCGATGCGCCGCAGGTCGCTCCGGTCGGCTTCCCACGTGCCGTGCCACAGCTCGCCGTCGACCCACGTCACGCCGGTGACGAAGCGGTTCGATTCGATCGTGCGCAGCACGGCGCCCGACTGCGGATCCACCTGATGAATCTTGCGTTCGCTGTACTGGCCGACCCACAGTGTGCCTTCCGCCCACGCGAGCCCCGAATCGGCGCCGCCGCCGGGCGCCGGGATCGTCGCGAGCACGCGGCCCGATTCGGGGTCGATCTTCTCGATGCGGTCCTCGACGATCTGGAACAGGTGGCGGCCGTCGAATGCGGTGCCCGCGTGCGCGGCGACGTCGAGCGAACGGACGATCGTGCCGCGCTCGGGGTCGAGCGCATTCAGCTTGTCGCCGGACGCGTACCACACGTGCTGCCCGTCGAACGTGACGCCGTGCACGCCGTCGACGCCCGGAAACGGGCCGTACTCGTGAAGGATGTCCGCAGTGGAGCGTTTCATGTTCGTCACCTCGTGGTTCGATGAGGCCATCCTAATCGCCCGGCAGCGCAACCGGGAGTAACAAGGTCGTCGCGAATCCGGGCAGCGGCGGCGTCATCCAGCGGCGCGCGCGTGCGCGGCCGAGCGCCTGCACCTTGCCGGTTTCCGCGAGCGCATCCAGCGCGCGCTGCACGGTGCGCTGGCTGGCGCCGAGCGCGAGCGCCAGCGCGGAGCTGGACCACGCTTCGCCGTCCGCGAGCAGCGCGAGCACGGCCGCGTGCCGATCGTCGACCGGGCGCGCGAGGACGACGGTGTCGCGCACGCCGAGCGGTTCGAGCGCGAAGCCGCGCGGTGTCGCGACGACGTTCGCCAGCGGGCGCAGCACCGCGCGCAGCCGGCCGATCTCGACGCGCAGCCGCGCACGATGCGATTCGTCGGCCTGTTTCGCGCGGAACGCGGCGGCGACGAGCGCGTTTCTCGACACGTCGGCCGGCCACGCTTCGCCGAGCGCGCGGGCGAGCACGAACAGCACCGGACGCCGCGCGAGCGACACGGTCGTGCGCGCATCGCGCACCGTGTGGCGGCATGCGTCGACGACCAGCGCATTCGACTCGAACAGCGTCTCGACTTCGTCGAGCGACACGAACCGCGACGTGCCGCGCGCGATGAGCCGCGCGGCCGGTGCGTCGAGTACGCGCGCCGCGGTGTCGACCTCGGCCGTCAGCGCGGCGATGCCGGCGGCGCGGGCGGCTGTCCGTGCTCGGTCCAGCGCCGCACGGGCCGCGTGCGTGCGGATGCGGCGCATCGCGATGCCGGCCGCGATCAATTCATGGGCGGCGCGCGATGCGGGCGGCAGCGGCGCGGGATCGAGATGCGCGAGCAGCTGCTCGGCCTCGTCGAGATGGCCGATCAGCAGCAAGCGGCGCACGCCGAGATAGCGGGCATGCGCGGCGTTCGCGCGGTCGCCGTGCGCGTCGAGCGTCGCGCAGGCCGCATCGAGCGCGCGCGTCGGCCAGTGCAGGTCGCGCGACGCGAGCGCGATCTCGGCTTCCGCGACGACGCAGCGCGCCCGCGCGACCGCTTCCTTCGCGCCGAATGCGCGTGCGGCGCCGCGCACGAGCGAGCGTGCACGGTCGAAATCGCCGAGCTGCGCGAGCGCGATCCCGCGCAGCGCGAGCGCCGGCGCATCGTCGCGCAGCGCGACGCGGTTCAACGCGCCGAGCGCGTCACCGGCCGCGAGCGCGCGCGCGGCCGCCGTGATCAGCGAATCCATCCGAATCCCGACACACTTGTCACTCCCTCTGGCCCGATGCCGGCCACTAATCTAGCACCACGCACACGGCGCCGGATGCCGTGCCCGGATACCCATCGGAAGGAGGAACCTGCAATGACGACCCATCTCACCGGAACCCGCGACGAATGGCTGGCCGAACGTCGCGCGCTGCTCGACGCGGAAAAGGCGCTGACGCGGCAAAGCGACGAACTCGCACGGCGGCGCCAGGCGCTGCCGTGGGTGCGCGTCGACAAGACTTACCGGTTCGATACCGAGGAAGGCCAGGCGACGCTCGACGACCTGTTTCGCGGCCGTTCGCAATTGCTCGTCTACCACTTCATGTTCGGTCCCGACTACAAGGCCGGCTGCCCGTCGTGCTCGGCGCTCGCCGACGGCTTCGACGGCTTCGCCGTGCATCTGGCGCACCACGACGTGACGCTCGCGGCCGTGTCGCGCGCGCCGCTCGCGAAACTGCTCGCGTACCGGCAGCGGATGGGCTGGACGTTCCCGTGGGCGTCGTCGGTCGGCAGCGATTTCAACTTCGACTTCAACGTGTCGTTCACCGAAACGCAGCAGCGCGCGGGCGACGTCGAATACAACTATGCGCGGGCCGGCCATGCGATGGACATGGATCCGCCGCCGGCGCCCGTCGTGCAGTTCGCGGCCACGTGCGGCACCGACGCACGCACGTATTCGCTCGACCGGCCGGGAATGAGCGCGTTCGTGCGCGAGGACGGCGCCGTCTATCACACGTATTCGACCTACGCGCGCGGCCTCGACGGGTTGTGGGGGATGTATCAGTGGCTCGATCGCGCGCCGCTCGGTCGCAACGAGGCCGGCCCGTGGTGGCGCCGTCACGACGAGTACGCGCGCGGCTGAGCGGGGTGGCCACGGGCGGGAGCGCGTGATGACACGAATGACGACCGGGCCGAAAGCCGGCGAGACGGCCCCCGATCCCCGGGCGTTCTGCGTGGCGGTCGCGGCCGTGTTCGCGGTCGCCGCGATGGCGTTGCTGGCGCAGCACGCGTCGATGGCGGCGATGGGCGGCGAACCGATGCCCGGCGGCTGGATGGCGTCGGCCGCCTGGCTGCGACCGTGCGGGCAGGGCGCCGGGCGCGCGTTCGCCGCGTTCGCCGGAATGTGGGGCGCGATGACGGTGACGATGATGCTGCCCGTGCTCGCGCCGCAGCTCTGGCATTACCGGCAGCGCATCGGCCCGCATGCGGCGGTGCGGTCGGCCTGGCTCGTCGTCGTCGCGGGGGCCGGATATTTTTCGGTCTGGATCGCGCTCGGCGCGCTCGTGTTTCCGGCCAGCGCCGCACTGACGGCCGCCGCCGCCCGGCTGCCGGCGCTCGCCCGGGCGATGCCGTTCGCAGCCGGCGCCGTCGTGCTCGCGGCGGGTGCGTTGCAATTCTCCGGGTGGAAGGCGCGCCGGCTCGCGTGCTGCCGGCACGCGGCGGCGCACGGCGGGCACGTGCCGCGGGTGGCGGCCGTCACGGCATGGCGGTACGGCCTGCGCGCAGCGATCCGATGCGGCGCGTGTTGCGGCAACCTGATGGCGGTCGCGCTGGCGGCCGGCATGATGGATCTGCGCGTGATGGCCGCCGTCGCGGTGGCGATCGCCGCCGAACGCGTGGCGCCGGCCGGCGGGCGCGTCGCGCGGATCGTCGGGTACGCGGTGGTGGCGGCCGGCATCGCGATGGTCGCCCGCGCGGCCGGGCTGGCGTGAGGCGGGCAGGCAAGCCGCTTCGGCGGGTGTGTCGCCGGGCCGTGCGCGGACGCTGTCGTCGCGCCCGTGTAGCCCCGCCGCGACACGCGCACGTGCCGCCCGGCCTGCGGTTGCGCGAATGGTTCGACGCGGCCGTGAAACGAAAAGCGATCGAAAACGAACCGAACGGCGATCCGAACGATTCGGCCCCCGAACGGCCGAAACCGGCTAAGCCGTTGTTCGTGTTGTGAAAATTCGCGGCGCTTCGCGTATAATTCGCTTTTGCGCCCATAGGATTTGCCATGCGTCTGATCCAAAAAGCACTCACTTTCGATGACGTGCTCCTCGTTCCCGCCTTCTCCGACGTTCTCCCGCGCGACACCAGCCTCAAGACCAAGCTGACCCGCAACATCTCCCTGAACATGCCGCTCGTGTCCGCCGCGATGGACACGGTCACCGAAGGTCGCCTCGCGATCGCGATGGCGCAGCAGGGGGGCGTCGGTATCGTCCACAAGAACCTGACGCCGGCCGAACAGGCCCGCGAAGTCGCCAAGGTCAAGCGTTTCGAGTCGGGCGTCGTCCGCGACCCGATCACGGTGCCGCCGCAAATGAAGGTGCGCGACGTGATCGCGCTGTCGCGCCAGCATGGCATCTCGGGCTTCCCGGTCGTCGAAGGCCCGCAGCTCGTCGGCATCGTCACGAACCGCGACCTGCGTTTCGAAACGCGCCTCGACGAGCCGGTCAAGTCGATCATGACGCCGCGCGAGCGCCTCGTCACGGTCAAGGAAGGCACGCCGCTCGCCGAGGCGAAGGCGCTGATGCACAGCCACCGCCTCGAGCGCGTGCTGGTCGTCAACGACGCGTTCGAACTGCGCGGCCTGATGACCGTCAAGGACATCACGAAGCAGACCGAGCACCCGGATGCGTGCAAGGACGAACACGGCAAGCTGCGCGCAGGCGCGGCGGTCGGCGTCGGCGCTGACAACGAAGAACGCGTCGAGCTGCTGGTGCAGGCCGGCGTCGACGTGATCGTCGTCGACACCGCGCACGGCCACAGCAAGGGCGTGCTCGAGCGTGTGCGCTGGGTCAAGCAGAACTTCCCGCACGTCGAGGTGATCGGCGGCAACATCGCGACGGCCGCCGCCGCGAAGGCGCTCGTCGAATACGGCGCGGACGCGGTCAAGGTCGGCATCGGCCCGGGCTCGATCTGCACGACGCGGATCGTCGCCGGCGTGGGCGTGCCGCAGATCAGCGCGATCGCGAACGTCGCGGAAGCGCTGAAGGGCACCGGCGTGCCGTGCATCGCCGACGGCGGCGTGCGCTTCTCG
The DNA here is from genome assembly GCF_902833155.1 of Burkholderia sp. BCC1047. Lineage (NCBI taxonomy): Bacteria > Pseudomonadati > Pseudomonadota > Betaproteobacteria > Burkholderiales > Burkholderiaceae > Burkholderia > Burkholderia sp. BCC1047. Next base: position 112,620 of record NZ_CADFEH010000023.1, read on the forward strand.
GGCGACGTGTCGAAGGCCCTCGCGGCCGGCGCGAACGCCGTGATGATGGGTAGCATGCTCGCGGGCACCGAAGAGGCGCCGGGCGACGTGTTCCTGTACCAGGGCCGCCAGTACAAGTCGTATCGCGGCATGGGCTCGGTCGGTGCGATGAAGGACGGCGCGGCGGACCGCTACTTCCAGGACAACTCGGCGAACATCGACAAGCTCGTGCCGGAAGGCATCGAAGGCCGCGTCGCGTACAAGGGTTCGGTCAACGCGATCCTGTTCCAGCTGGTCGGCGGCGTGCGCGCGAGCATGGGCTACTGCGGCTGCAAGACGATCGACGAGCTGCACGAGAAGGCCGAATTCGTCCAGATCACCGCGGCGGGCATGCGCGAGTCGCACGTGCACGACGTGCAGATCACGAAGGAAGCGCCGAACTACCACGTGGACTGATCGCCGATGAAACCGCTGCTGCGAGCCGTGCTGATCGTCGATGCCGTGCTGCTGCTGGCGTTCGGCGTGCTGTTCGTGCTGACGCCCTGGCAGGCACTGTTCAACGCCCTGCAACTGGCGAACATCCAGCCGGCGATGCTCGGCCAGGCGTTCGGCATCGCGCTGCTCGGGCTCGCGTGGCTCGCGTTTCATGCGGCGTTCAACGGCGACCTCACGGCGCCCGTCGCACGGGCGGTCGGCCATGTGAACTGGCTGACCGGCGTGCTGACGGTCGTGTGGTCGCTCGGCACCGGCAGCGGGCCCGCGCTCGCGGCCGCCGGCCGGGTGTTGTCGGCGGTGGCCGGAGTCGCGTTGATCCTGCTCGGCCTCGGCGGCGTGCGCCTCGCATCGGCCGTGCGCCGGCGCGAGAAAGCGCAGGCGCTCGAGGGCCGGGACGCGCAGCGTCCGGTCGAACCGGCGCGGGCTTCCGTCGTACAGCCGCGGGTCGAGCCGGTCGTCAGCCGTCCGGTGGCGCCTTCGGCGCCGGCCCCATCGGCCGCCTCCGAGCGCGCGTCAGGCAGCGTCGCGTTCGACGCGCGCCCGCCGTCGCAGGATTGACCGGCGATGCGTCGCGCGAGCCGCCTGCCGCCCGACGCCGCTATCCATGCTTTTGACGCAGCGCTTCGTGCGCTGCCTTTCTTATTCTCTTCATCCCGTCCGCAGCCATGCACGACAAAATCCTGATTCTCGACTTCGGTTCGCAAGTCACCCAACTGATCGCGCGCCGCGTGCGTGAAGCGCACGTCTACTGCGAAATCCATCCGAACGATGTGTCCGACGAATTCGTCCGCGAGTTCGCGCCGAAGGCGGTGATCCTGTCGGGCAGCCACGCGAGCACGTACGAAGACCATCAACTGCGCGCGCCGCAGGCCGTGTGGGATCTCGGCGTGCCGGTGCTCGGCATCTGCTACGGCATGCAGACGATGGCCGTGCAGCTCGGCGGCAAGGTCGAGTGGAGCGACCATCGCGAATTCGGCTACGCGGAAATGCGTGCGCACGGCCATACGCGCCTGCTCGACGGCATCGAGGATTTCACGACGGCCGAAGGCCACGGGATGCTGAAGGTCTGGATGAGCCATGGCGACAAGGTGGCCGAGCTGCCGCCGGGCTTCGCGCTGATGGCGTCGACGCCGAGCTGCCCGATCGCCGGCATGGCCGACGAGGCGCGCGGCTACTACGCGGTGCAGTTCCATCCGGAAGTCACGCACACGGTGAAGGGCCGCCAGATCATCGAACGCTTCGTGCTGCAAATCGCCGGCGCGAAGCCCGACTGGATCATGAAGAACCACATCGAGGAAGCCGTCGCGAAGATCCGCGAGCAGGTCGGTGACGAGGAAGTGATTCTCGGCCTGTCGGGCGGTGTCGATTCGAGCGTCGCGGCCGCGCTGATCCATCGCGCGATCGGCGATCAGCTGACCTGCGTGTTCGTCGATCACGGCCTGCTGCGCCTGAACGAAGGCAAGATGGTGCTCGACATGTTCGAGGGCCGGCTGCATGCGAAGGTCGTGCACGTCGACGCGTCCGATCAGTTCCTCGGCCATCTGGCCGGCGTGACCGATCCGGAAGCGAAGCGCAAGATCATTGGCCGCGAGTTCGTCGAGGTGTTCCAGGCTGAAGCGCAGAAGCTGTCGAAGGCGAAGTGGCTCGCGCAGGGCACGATCTACCCGGACGTGGTCGAATCGGGCGGCACGAAGACGAAGAAGGCGACCACGATCAAGAGCCACCACAACGTCGGCGGCTTGCCGGAAACGCTCGGCCTGAAGCTGCTCGAGCCGCTGCGCGACCTGTTCAAGGACGAAGTGCGCGAGCTGGGTGTCGCGCTCGGCCTGCCGCCGGAGATGGTGTACCGCCATCCGTTCCCGGGCCCGGGCCTCGGCGTGCGGATTCTCGGCGAAGTGAAGCGCGAGTATGCGGACCTGCTGCGTCGCGCGGATGCAATCTTCATCGAGGAGCTGCGTGGCACGACCGCGACCGCGCAGGATGCGGCTGCGGGCCTGTGCGGCGAGGGCGATGTCGGCAAGAGCTGGTACGACCTGACGAGCCAGGCGTTCGCGGTGTTCCTGCCGGTCAAGTCGGTGGGCGTGATGGGCGATGGGCGCACATACGACTATGTGACGTCGCTGCGCGCGGTGCAGACGACCGACTTCATGACCGCGCATTGGGCGCATCTGCCGTATGCGCTGCTCGGTCGCGCGTCGAACCGGATCATCAACGAGGTGCGCGGGATCAATCGGGTCGTGTACGACATCTCGGGGAAGCCGCCGGCGACGATTGAGTGGGAGTGATTTTTGCCTATCCGGCGGTAACCCGGGCTACGCTGCAATACGCCATGACGTCGTGACAAATAAAGAAAATTCCTGCGGCGTCTATCGGGTTCTACCGGTGGGCGAGAGTCGCATCCGGCCGGCTACCTGACGGCAGCCTGGACTCTCGCCAGTTCGAAATTCAACGACTACCGTCACGGGCAGATGGCCTATGACGGTAGTTTTTTTATGCTCGCCAGCCTCGGCCGGGCATGCATTCGGGAACTGCCCGTGCGCGAGTGGTGCGGCTTGCAAGGCAACCGGTATTCTACGGTCAGCCTCAAGAGTGACGTCGCCCCGAGCAGTGCGGTAGCGATTGCGGCACTCATCGCAATCCGGAAGCCTGAATGGCCGACGGCTGCGGCCCGGTCAACGACCTATTCCGGCTCCGTCAGTCTGCAGCAGGCATCCGCCGGTTTTTTTCACGTTGGCGTTACCTGGGCTCGAGTGAGCGCGAGCACGCGTTCCGGTGTGAACGGCATGTCGCGGATGCGCTTGCCGGTCAGGCCGAAGAACGCGTTGGCGACAGCGGCTCCCGTCATCGGCACGCCGATTTCGCCGGCCCCGGACGGTGCAGCGCCGGATTCGACGATGCGGATGAAGATTTCGGGAATCTCGTTCATGCGGATCGGCTCGTAGTCGTAGAAATTGTTCTGCTCGACCTCACCGCGCACGATACTGACGCGCTCCTTCAGCACACCGGAGAGGCCGAAGATGATGCCGCCTTCGGTCTGCGCCTCGAGGTTCTTCGGGTGGATCGCGATCCCGGGATCGACCGCTGCCCAGAAGCGGTGGACGCGGATCTGGCCGGACGATCGGTCGAGCGAGATCTCGGCGACGCCGGCCCCCAGTGTGGTCTTGTACCCGGCGAATGACAGTCCGTGAGCCCGGCCCTCGGGCGCGTTGCCGAAGTTGGACATGGCCACGACGGCGTCGAGCACGGCGAGGCCGCGCGGGCTCTTGGTCAGAAGCTGCCGCCGGAAAGCGACCGGGTTCGCGTTGGCCGCCTGCGCAAGTTCGTCGATGAAGCATTCGCGCGCAAAGCAGTTCGGGCCCCAGCCGATGCCTCGCCACGCGGATACCCGGGCTCGGCGCTCCGTGATGACGTGCTCGGCCAGGAAGTCGGGAATGTCGTAGTCCCGACTTTCGGTGCCTTCCATCACCAGGATGTCGCGGTTGTTGGCGTTTGCCCAGCGCTGCGGCGCGGCGAAGGCCAGGATGGAAGGGCTGGCGACGCGGTGTTTCAGGGCGATGACGCGACCGCTGTCGTCGAGTGCCGCCTGCAGCTTGTGCGCTGTCGCCGGCCGCAGCCAGCCGTTTTTCACGTCGTCCTCGCGGGTCCACATCACTTTCACGGGCCGTTTTACGGCACGGGACAGCAGCAGCGCGTCGTGCAGTATGTCGCGGGCGAAGAAGGTGCGACGCCCGAAGCCGCCGCCCATCTGCATGGCGTGAAAGCGAATGCGGTCGGGCGTCGTCTCCAGCGCCTGGGCGGCCGCCGAGATGGACACGGTCTGACTTTGCGTGCCGAGCCAGACCTCGGCGCCCTTGCCGTCGGGATCGACCGCGGCGACGGCGGCGAGCGGCTCCATCTGTGCGTGGTAGACGTGCTCGGTGGTGTATTGCGCGTCGATGAGGCGGCGCCCGGGCGCGACGAGCGCTGCCGCTGTGTCTCCCCGCGTCTCCCAGACGCTGCCGGTCCGGGCGAGGTCACGGGCAATCGCGACCTCCGTCGCAAGGTCGGTCGCGCTGTCCGCATCGCGGAAGTGCGACGTCGCTGTCCACTCCACTTCGAGCGTGTCCCGAGCCCGGAGCGCGGTCTCCCAGCGTTCGGCAACCACCGCTACGGCATTGCGTAGCGGCACGACATCGATGACGCCTGGCACTGCCCTGGCTGCGCGTTCGCTGATCCTCACAGGTGTCTCGCCTTCCACCGGCGCCAGCAGCAGGGCGGCATAGCTCATCCCGGGAAGACGGACGTCGATCGAGTAGATCGTCTCCCCGCGCGTCTTGCCCGGGATGTCGCGGCGGCCGGGATCCGTGCCGATCAGCCGATAGGCCGAGCGCGGCTTCAGGTCGGCATCGGTGATTTCCGGCACGTCCGTGACGAGCCGTGGCAAGCCCACGATCTGTCCGTAGCCGAGGCGCCGGCCGCTGGCGCGATGCAGCACGATGCCCGGCTCGGTCGTCACCTCCGTCGGCGGTACCTTCCAGGCGGCGGCTGCCGTATGGACGAGGATCCGCCGCGCGCCGGCGCCGGCGCGCCGCATGATGTCGAAATAGCCTTCGACCGACGAACTACCGGCGGTAAACAGGATGCGGCCGGTGTTCGGATTGCCGTAGACGGCCGGGTCGCCTTGGTCGACCTGCGCAACTCGGACCTTGGACCAGTCCGCGTCGAGCTCCTCGGCGAGGATCATCGGCAGCGATGTCATGATCCCTTGGCCCATCTCGGTCGAGGCGAAGCGGATCGTCACCTCGTCATTCGGGGCGATGCTCACCCACGCATTGCCCGGCGTCTCGGCGACGGCTTGCGCTCGCGCGTCGCCACGGAAAACCTGCAGCGTCCCGCCCGCCAGGACGGCAAAGCCCAGCGCGCCGGTGCCGCCGAGAAAGCCGCGCCGGGAGAGATTGACGTCGAAGTTCATGGCTCAGCCCTCCCGCACCGCGCGCTCGATGGCCTTCACGATGCGCGGATAGGTGCCGCACCGGCATAGGTTGGCGGACATCGTGTCGACGATCTCCTGGCGCGTCGGGTGGCGGGTGGCATTGAGGAGCGCGGCCGCCCGCATGATCTGGCCGGACTGGCAGTAGCCGCATTGCGGCACCTGCTCCGCGATCCAGGCGCGCTGCAGCGCATGCTCGCCGGCGGGAGACAGGCCTTCGATCGTGGTCACGGTTCGGCCGGCGGCTGCCTCCAGCGTCGTCTGGCAGGCGAAGGCGGCTTTGCCGTCGAGATGGATCGTGCAGGCCCCACACGCTGCTGCGCCGCATCCGTACTTGGTGCCGGTGAGGCCGAGATGCTCCCGCAAGACCCACAGCAAAGGCGTCTGCGGGTCGGCGTCTATCTCGATGGTGCTTCCATTGATGGTCAGGCCGGTCATTGATCGTTCCTCGGAGTGGGTGTTCGGAGCGCCATGGGAGGCCGCCTCAGGGATTTTTTTTCAGGAAGGTGATGAGCGCTTCCCGCTCGCCCGCGCTCGGTACGGCGACGCTCATGGTCGTGCCCGGCGCGAATTGCTTGGGATTGCTCAGGAAGCGGTCGAGGGTGGCCTCGTCCCAGACGATGCTCTTGTTACGCAGTGCAGCGGAATAGGGGGCGCCCTCCACCTGTCCGGCCGTGCGTCCGACGACGCCGGAAAGATGCGGGCCGATCCGGTTCTGGCCTTGCTGGAGCGTATGGCAGCTCGCGCAGCGCTGCTGGAAAAGACGTTCGCCCCGAAGATCCTGGGCACTCGCGTTGAATGCGAAGAACGCGAGTTGCGCCACCACAAGCGGGAGCACACGCGTGCAGATTTTTGTCATCGGAGTTGGCCCGTCAAAGATTTCTTCCGGTCCTGCGATCGAACCAACCAAGGGCGCGGCTCGACCATGGGGATGTCTGAAGGACGGCACGATCGAGCGCTGCAATCGCGCCTGCCCGTATGCTGCCGATGCCTGCGCGGGGCCAGCGAGGGTCTCGATGCCGTTCATTACGGGCCCTCTGCGCGAAGCTGCCGCGCTGCCCCCGCCCAATCCTCCACATGGTGGGTACGGACGACTTTCCCGCCCTCCACGACATGAACGTCGATGGCGAGCACGCGGAAACTGCGGCCGGCGTGCGGCGCACCGAGGAAGGTGCCGCTCGGTGTTCCGGTCCCTTCGCCGCGCACGACGATCCGATCGCCGGCGACCAGCACCTCCCTCAGGTCCCAGCGCATGTCCGGAACAGCGGCGATCCGCCGGGACCAGCGGGCGATCACCGCGTCGCGCGGCTCGCAGACATCGTTGGTCGCACAAGACGTCCAGGCAGACGTGGTCACCGGGCGAAGCCGCTCGGAGACCGCTTCCGCCGAACTTGCCGTCAAAGCCTCATAGAAGGGCGCGATGAAGGCTCGCGCCTGATCCTGCGTCAACGCGCTGTCGGCACGCGCGTCGGGGGACAGCAGAAGGCTCGACCCCGCAAGCGCACCGACGGACAAGCCGGCGGTGATACGCAGAAGGAATCTTGGAAAAGGAACGGGGAATATGTCGCAGAGAGAGGTCAATCGGGTCATCACGGCCGGTTCCAGGAGAAGTCGAAACAATGATGGAACGGAAGTGATTGTTTGATAATATGCTTCTTTCTTATCGAGTTGATTAGACCAGGTTGACAATGAGGCGTCCCAACCTTGCCGAGCTGGAGGTTTTTGCCGCTGTGGCGGAAGCCCGGAGCTTTCGTGGGGCGGCGGCAGAGCGGGGCGTGTCGGCCTCGGCCTTGAGTCAGACCATCCGCAATCTCGAGGAGCGGATCGGCGTTCGTCTCCTGAACCGGACGACCCGCAGCGTCGCGCCGACCGAAGCCGGAGAAAAGCTTTTGCGACGGCTGCGGGGCGCCTTGCGCGAGGTGGCGGAGGCCGTCGACCATATCGACGACTACCGGCGCAAACCGACCGGCACCGTTCGCATCAATGCTCCAGCGCCTGCGATCGAGTTCGTCCTGGCGCCGTTGGCCAAGGCCTTTCTCGACGAATATCCGGATGTCGCTCTGGAGCTCATTAGCGATGCCGCGAAGATCGACATCGTCGACAGTGGTTTCGACGCGGGCGTACGCTTCGGTGAGGAGCTAGCGCGCGACATGATCGCGGTTCCGCTTGGCCCCCCGTTGCAGTACATCGTGATCGGCGCGCCGGCCTACTTCGCGCACCACGGCATGCCCAGTGGGCCCGACGATCTGCTGCGACACGCCTGCATCAGGCAGCGCTTTCCTGGAGGGACCATTTTCGCCTGACGCTTTTCGAAGGATGAGCGCGACGTCACGATCGTGCCCGAAGGACGCCTGACGGTGAACGACGCGCATCAGGTTGTCCGGGCAGTGCGCGACGGGACGGGTCTCGGCTGGGTGATCGAAGACTATGCGCAGCCGTTCCTGAAAAGCGGCGAGGTCGTTCAAGTGCTTGATGATTGGTGTCCGCGCATTCCGGCATGGTACCTGTACTATCCCGGCCGGCGTCAGATGCCGTCGGCAATGCGAGCCCTCGTCGACTTCGTCACGAAGAAGACAAAGGAAGCGTCGCTATAATCGCGCTCGATCTTTACCGCCGAGTGCCGGGCCGATCACCGATATCTTGCTCCGGGACGGGACGCGTCACGCATGTACCCGCCCAAGCGACCGCAGATACATCGGCACCTTCGCCTTCGTCGTCGCCTGAACCCGCGACATCAACGCGTGATCGATCCGATCCAGCCCATAAGTCCGCGAAATATCCTGCTGCAACCGGCACCACAGATGCCCAGCCATCTCGGCATCGACCATCGCGCGGTGCGCCCGGCCCGTTTGCGGCAGCCGCAGCATCTCGGCCAAGCTCGACAGGCGGTGACTCCGCGCGTCCGGGTAGATCCGCCTCGCCACCAGCATCGTGCACGCGAACGCATGGTCGGCCGCCATACCGAGCATCCCCAGTTCCGACTGCCAGAAGCGCTTGTCGAAGCCGGCGTTGTGGGCCACGACCGCATGCTTGCCGACGAACGCCGCCGCTTCCTTCATGACTTCGGACACAGGCGGCGCCGTCGCGATCATGTCGTTCGTGATGCCGGTGAGCGCAACGACATCGGACGGGATGCGTCGGCCGGCATTCATCAAGCTCTGGAAACGGTCGACGACCTGCCCGTCGCGCAGCAGGATGACGGCAATTTCGGTTGCGCGGTCGCCCAGATTCGGCGACAGCCCGGTTGTTTCGAAGTCGAGTACCGCGACGGTTTGCATGGTTGAATTCGGGTGCTTCATCAGAGGATGTCGAGTGTGGCCGAGAGGGTAGCATCTTCGGGGCGCGCGAACGGCGGATTCATCGAGCAGGAGCGAGCAGGCTACCGATTGACGATAATGAAATCTCGCTCCAGGCCGGACGGAGATGCTGCCGTGACTCAACTGACGCTACCCGGATTCGATGCGCCGCCGCCGGTTCCCGTGCACCGCTTCTTTTTCGCCGTGATGCTGGACCCGGCCACGGCGGCGCGCATTACCGGCCTTGCCGAAAGCATGCGGCTGGAGAAGGACAGCCCGGTGAGCACCGAGCGTCTGCACATCACGCTGGGTTCTCTGGGTGACTTCGCTTATGTTCCCGACGCTAAGCTTGCGCGGGCCCGCGCGGTCGCGGACCGCATGGATGTACCGTCTTTCTCCGTGAGGTTCGACAAGATCATCAGCTTCAACAGGCGGTCCGGTCGTCAGCCGCTGGTGCTGACGGGGAAGGCCGGTCTGGAAGACTTGATCGATTTTCGACGGCAGTTGCGAGACGCGTTGAAACGGGCAGGTGTGCCTGTTTTTCCGTCGGGTTTTACCCCGCACGTGACGCTGCTGTATGGCGCACAGAGGCTCGATGAGTACCGGATCGAGCCGATTACTTGGACCGTGTTCGACTTCGTCCTGATCGATAGCTGGCTCGGCAAGTCGCACTACGACGTTTTGGGGCGCTGGCCGCTGACGACCGGCAGCCCGCCGGGATGATCTTCAGTCCCGATCGCCACCGCGATAACGAAGGTGAATCAGCGGATACGGCCGCCCCTGTCCATCCAGCTCCGATCGCCCGCAGCGCTCGAATCCGAGCCGTTCATAGAATCCCGCCGCCGCTTCGTTCTGTTCGTTGACGTCGGTCGACAGGTCGGGATGGCGTTTGAGCGCCTCTTCGACGAGCAACCGCCCGACTCCCGCGCGATGGTGCGCGGGATCGACGAACAGCGCTTCCATGTGGCTGCCGTCGAGCAGCATGAAGCCGATCGCGCGATCGCGCTCGTCGACGGCCAGATCGAGCGGTGCGCCCGGCAGAAATGCGACGACTTCGGACTCGATTGAACGACGATCGTCGTCGCTCAGGAAGTGATGCGTGGCGTCGACGGCATGGCGCCAGATATCCAGCACACGTGTGCCGTCGGCCTCGGTGGATTGTCGAATTCTGAGCATGGTTTGATGTGTGATGATTCGGCGCTCGGAGGCCAGCCGGTTCCATGACGGAGCGAACGCGTCGCGCTGATGCGCAAGCGACAGCGGAAGTGTCAGGCGAATGGCGGACGCGCGCGGCCCAGCATCGCCGCCCGCTCCATCGCCCGTCGCGCGACGTCCCGCCCGCCCGCGCTCATCGGCAAATCGTCGCGGTCGAGTTCGTCGATGCCGAACCAGCGCGCGTCGAGCGCATCGTCGCCGGCGGCCGGCGTGCCGCGCAGCCATCTGCACAGCACCGCGATCATGACGAAATGCTGGCGCACGGCGCCGTGCGCATCGTAATCGAACGCGTCCAGCGCGGTAAAGGCATCGAGCGCCTCGACGTCGACCGTCGTTTCTTCCGCGATCTCGCGCACGACCGCATCCGCGAGCGGCTCGCCCGGCTCGATCTTGCCGCCGGGAAAGCCCCAGCAGCCTGCATCGGGTGGATTCGCGCGGCGCACGAGCAACACGTCGCGTTCGCGCAGCACGATGCCGATCACGGCGGGAACGGGGCGCAAGCAAGCAGCGTTGTCGGTTGCGGGCATGGTCGCTCCTACCCGTCGATGGGAACGAACGCGTGCACGTGCACGCCGCTCATCGCGCGTCCCCGGTACGCCGTTCGATCGCACGAATCACGGCGACCATGTCGGCCGCGCCATGTCCGGCCTGTTCGGTCTCGCCGTAAAGCGCGTGGCAGATGTCGAGCAGCGGCGACGCGATGCCGATGCCGCGCGCGGATTCGGCGACGAGGCGCGCATTCTTCAGCACGTCGGTGATCGCGGCCTGCACCGAGAAATCGTTCGCGACGAGCTTGCCGAGCTTCACGCGCGACACGTCGCTGGCCATCGGGCCGGCGTTCAGCACGTCGGCGAAGCGCGCGAGGTCGATACCGTGACGTTGCGCGAAATGCGTGGCCTCGGCGAGACCGGTGACCATCGTGATCAGGAACAGGTTGACAGCGAGCTTCATCGTCAGCGCCGACGGCACGTCGCCGCACACGAAGCTGTCGCGGCACAGCGGCTTCACGAGCGCGCGGACGGCATCGACGTCGGTCGGCGCGCCGGCCAGCATCACGACGAGCTGCCCGGCTTCGGCCGGCTTGCGCGAGCCCGACACCGGCGCCTCGACGTAGCGGCCCGACGCGGCGGCGATGTCATCGGCGAGCGCGCGCGAGTATTCGGGTGCATTCGTGCCCATGTTGACGATCGTGTGGCCGCCGACCCGGGCGGCAAAACCGGCCGTGCCGCGCGCGAGGGTGGCGTCGATTGCCCCGTCGTTCGCGAGCATCAGAATCACGGTGCGACAGGACGTGAACACTTCGTCGACGTTTTCGGCCACGCGTGCGCCGGCGTCGCGCAGTGCATCGTCGCTACCGTGCGAACGGCTCCACGCGACGAGCGGCGTGCCGGCCCGCGCGAGATTGAGCGCCATCGGCGTGCCCATCACGTCGAGACCGATGAATCCGACTGCGGTTTGCATGGTGCTGCTCCCACGGTAGCTGGCGACGATCGTGGGCGTCAGTATCGCAGCGTTTTCGCCTGCTTGCCATGTGGCCCGCGCGAGCGTGGAAGTCGCGTCGTCGCCCCTACGTGAGGTCCGCCAGATACGGCCACGGATAAATGCCGCGTGCGTGGCCGTCGCCGAACAGGAAGCGCACGCCGTAGCCGAGCGCTTCCACGCCGTCCAGCGTCAGCCCTGGCCGCGCGTCGATATCACCGCCATCGAAGCGAATTCGCCGGCACTCCGCACACGGGCAATCGCTGCGCAACCGCGCATAGCCGATACGTTGCGTGGCGCCGTCGGGCCAGTGCAGCGTCAGTGCGCGCGCCGGGTGATCGAGCGTGATGTCGGTCGGCGCGATCATCGCGATGCGTCGTCGATCTGTCCGATCGCGATCCGCACGGCCTTGCGGACTTCGGGGTCGCGATCGTCGAGTGCGTCGTGCAGCGCGGGCAGCGTCGCCCGGTCGCGCAATTCGCCGAGCGCGAGCGCGGCTTCCTTGCGCAGATTGCTGATCGTATGCGAGAGCAGCGCGACGACGCCCGATGCCGCGGCCGCATCGCGCAATTGCCCGAGCGCACGCACGGCGCGCAAGCGCACTTGCCAGTAATCGTCGTCGAGCACGGCGACGAGCGGGTCGCGCGCAACGGCGGCGCGCAGCTTGCCGAGCGTGGCCGCCGCTTCCTCGCGCACCTGCCATTCAGTGTCACGCAGCGCCGCGAGCAACGCGGTGACGACCGCGGTATCGTCGGCCGCCGCAAACCCGATCGCGCCGACCGCGGCGCGCCGCACGTCCGCATCCGCGTCCGTGGTCGCGATGCGCGCGAGCGGCGACAGCGCGCGGCCGTCCTTGAGCCAGCCGAGCACGACGACCGCCTCGGTGCGTATGGCAGCGGCGCTCGCGTCGAGCGCGCGCAGCGCGGGCGCGAACGCGTTGGGGTCGCGCAACTCGCGCAAGCCGCGCAGCACGGCGGCGCGCACGAACGGCTCGGGCCGGTCGGCCCACCGGCACAGCACGGCGCCCGATGCCGCATCCTTCAGTTCGGACAGGCTTTGCGCGGCGGTCGCGCGCACGCCGTCGTCCGGATCGAGCAGCGCGTGGCACAGCGCGTCGACGACATCGGGCTGCTCCCACGCGTCGAGCACGCGTGCGGCCTCGCTGCGCACGTCGGCCGACGGGTCGTCGCGCAGCGCCGCGACGAACGACGGCACGAGTTCGGGCGCTTCGAGATCGGCGAGTTCGAGCAGCGCGATGCGACGCACCGACGCATCGGCTGCGGCGAGGCGAGCGACGAGCGCGGCATGATCGGCGTGATCGACGGTTGGCACGCCGGACAGCGGGAAAGCGGAGGAAGAAGCGGTCATGGAGAAAAGTCGGTGCGGTGAATGGGCAACTGCGCTCAGGCCGCGTCGCGCAGCAGCGCGAGACAGCGGCGCTTGATGTCGATGAGCACGGGCTCGATCGTGCTGTCGTCGGTGCGCAGGTGGCGCGCCGTGTCAGCGCAGCAGGTAAGGGATGTCGACCTTGACCGCGCCGGTCGGGCAGTCGCGTTCGCACGGCATGCAGTACCAGCATTCGTCGAACTGCATGTACGCCTTGCCCTTGGAGACGTCGATCGCGAGCAGGTCGAGCGGGCACACGTCGACGCAGACGGTGCAGCCCTTGTCGGCGATGCACAGCGACTCGTCGATCGTCACGGGCGCGCTGCTGCGCTGGAAGATGTCGTGCGGGGTATGGGGCATGGCAAGGTTCCTCACAGAGCGGCCGCGGGCGCGGCCGGTTCGCGGATGCGCAACTGCGCGTAGGCGCCGCGTTCGTCGTCGGCAAGCGGCACGACGTACGGTTCGACCGGCCGCTTCTCGCTGCGCATCGCGCCGGCGGCGTCCTTGCGCAGCCACGTGTGGCAGAACCATTCGGCATCGTCGCGGTGCGGAAAATCGACGCGATGGTGGTACAGCCCCCAGCGGCTCTCGGTGCGGAACAGCGATGCGCGCGCGGCCATTTCCGCGCAATCGCGGATCGCGCGCACTTCGGCCGCGCGCATCAGTTCGTGCGGGTTGTTCGCCTTGATTTCTTCGATATCCTCAGTGATTCCGTCAAAACGTTGCAACCCGATTTCCATCTTGCGCGTCACCTTCGGCGGTTGCAGATAGTCGTTCACCATCCGGCGCAGCTTGTACTCGACCTGAGCCGGCGCGAGGCCGCGCTCGCGCTGCAGCGGCGCGAGCACGCGGGTGCGTTCGGCATCGACCTGCTCGTCGTCCACCGGCGCGTGTTCGCGGCCGGCCACGTAGTCTGCCGCGTGTTGCCCGGCGAACCAGCCATACGTAAACGCACCGAGCATGTAGTTGTGCGGGACGGCCGCCATGTCGCCAGCCGCGTACAGCCCCGGCACGGTCGTCTCCGCGCGCGCATTCACGTACACGCCCGATGCGCTGTGGCCGCTGCAGAAGCCGATCTCGGAGATGTGCATTTCGACCATCTGGCTGCGGTAGTCGGTGCCGCGCCCCGCATGGAAGCGGCCGCGGCTCGGCCGTTCGTTGGTATGCAGGATCTGCTCGATGGTGCGGATCGTTTCTTCCGCGAGATGGTCGAGCTTCAGGAACACGGGGCCGTTACCGCTTTGCAGTTCCTGGTAGAACTCCCACATCATCTGGCCGCTCCAGTAGTCGCATTCGATGAAGCGTTCGCCCTTGCCGTTCGCGGTGAAGCCGCCCAAGGGGCCCGTCACGTACGCGCACGCCGGGCCGTTGTAATCCTTGATCAGCGGATTGATCTGGAAGCATTCGAGGTTCGCGAGCGCGGCGCCCGCGTGATAGGCCATCGCGTAGCCGTCGCCCGCGTTGGTCGGGTTCTCGTACGTGCCCATCAGGTAGCCCGACGCCGGCAGGCCGAGGCGGCCGGCCGCGCCGCAGCAGAGAATCACGGCCTTCGCGCGGATCACGTGGAAATCGGCGGTGCGGCAGTCGAAGCCGAGCACGCCGCTCGCGCGACCCTGCGCGTCGGTCAGCACGCGCGTCGCGACGATCCGGTTCGTGATCGCGATGCGGGCGCGCTTCAGTTGCCGGTACAGCACCTTCTTGATGTCGTGGCCCTCCGGCATCGGCAGCACGTACGAGCCCATGTGGTGGACCTTCTTCACCGCGTAGTCGCCGGTGCCGTCCTTCTCGAACTTCACGCCCCAGCGGTCAAGCTGCTCGATCGTCGCGAAGCTGTGCGTCGCGTACGCGTACACGGCTTCCTGGTCGACGATCCCGTCGTTGGCGATCGTGATCTCGCGCGTGTACTGCTCGGGCGTCGCATGGCCGGGGATCACCGCGTTGTTCAGGCCGTCCATTCCCATCGAGATCGCGCCGCTGCGTTTGACGTTGGCCTTTTCGAGCAGCAGCACGCGCAGCGACGGATCGCGTTCCTTCGCCTTGATGGCCGCCATCGGGCCGGCCGTGCCGCCGCCGACCACGACGATGTCGTATTCGTGCACATGGGTATTCATCGCGGGTTCCTTGCAGGTTTGCGCGCCTTCTGCCGGTCGACGCGCAACCGGTACTGGAAGGCGTCGCCGCGGAAGTAGAGGTATTCGTAGTCGATCGGCGCGCCCGACGCGTCGTGCGTGAGGCGCTCGATGCGCAGCACCGGGCTGCTTTCCTCGACGTGCAGCGCGTCGACGATGTCGTCGTCCGCGAGGATCGCGTCGATCGACACGTCGGCATGGCCGAGAGGGATGCCGCAGTCGTTCTCCAGGATCAGGAAGATGTCGCGGGTGGCGAGATCGGCGCCGGCGAGGCGCTTGCCGAGCGCTTCGGGCACCCAGGTCTGTTCGAGCGACACGGGTTCGCGGTTCAGCAGCCGCACGCGATGGATCTCGACGAGCGGCGCGCCTTCGGGCACGTTCAGCTTCGTCGCGAGATGGCGATCGGCCTTCACGGTGCGCAGGCTGCGCAGCTGGTTGACGATCTCGTAGCCCATCGACGACATCGCCTCGGCGAAGCCCTGCAGCGACGTCACGTTCTGGAACGCCTTCGGCTTCGACACGAACGTGCCCTTGCCGTGCAGCTTGAACAGCAGGCCTTCCTTCTGCAGGTCGCCGAGCGCCTGGCGCACCGTGATGCGGCTGACGTCGAACATCGCGCAGAGCGCGTGCTCGGACGGCATCCGGCTGTGCGGCGCGTAGGTGCCGTCGAGAATGCGCGCGCGCAGCGTGTCCTTGATCTGCACGTAGAGCGGGGCCGCGGACAGCGGCACGACGTTGGTTGGGGGCATCGGTCAACTTGTTATGACAAGATGGGGCGAGTGTAGCCAGCGCGAGTGCGTGCCCCAACCAACGATTTCTGATTTCGAATTTCCCGTCGAGGAAAAGTGGGGCGCGCGATCCGACCCTTGCGAGCCGAGCGGATTCGCCCAAAATAAAAAATTCGCGGCCCATGCGCCGCGCATGTCGATTTCCCGATGTGCCGCCCGTCGTATCGATATCGACCGGGCAGTGCGCCGCGCCATGCGGCCGGCCAGCCGGTTGCCACGAATGGCGCAACGAACGAGGAGAGGCCACATGACACGCCACATGCCGGATTCCCGATACCGCTGGGTGATCGTCGCCGCGGGCGGCCTGATGGGCTGCGTCGCGATCGGCGCGATGTTTTCGTTGCCGGTGTTCCTGCGGGCTATCGCGCGCGATACGGGCTGGTCGATGACCGGCATCTCCGCCGCGATGACGCTCGGCTTCATCGCGATGGCCTTCGCGAGCATGGCGTGGGGCAGCCTGTCGGACCGCGTCGGCACGCGGCCGGTCGTCATCGCGGGCGCCGTGCTGCTGTCGGCGAGCCTCGCGCTGGCGAGCCGCGCGCCGTCGCTACTCGTGTTCCAGCTGACCTTCGGCCTGGCCGTCGGCGGTGCGACGGCCGCGATATTCGCGCCGATGATGGCGTGCGTGACCGGCTGGTTCGACACGCACCGCAGCCTCGCGGTCTCGCTCGTGTCGGCCGGCATGGGGATGGCGCCGATGACGATGGCGCCGCTCGCGGCGTGGCTCGTGTCGGTGCGCGACTGGCGCACGTCGATGCTGCTGATCGCCGCGCTGGCGGCCGTCGTGATGATTCCGGTGTCGCTGCTGGTGCGCCGGGCGCCCGCGCTCGATCCTGAATCCACGCACGCGGCGGCTGCACCTGCGTCGGCCGGCGCGCCTGCCGCGATGTCGGTCGCGGATGCGCTGCGCTCGCCGCAGTTCATGGTGCTCGTGCTGACCAACTTCTTCTGCTGCGCGACGCATTCGGGCCCGATCTTCCATACGGTCAGCTACGCGGTGACCTGCGGGATTCCGCTGATCATCGCGGTGTCGATCTACAGCGTCGAAGGGCTTGCGGGCATGGGCGGCCGGATCGCGTTCGGGATCCTCGGCGACCGGCTCGGCGCGAAGCGCATGCTGGTGGCGGGGCTGCTCGCGCAGGCGCTCGGCGCGCTCGGCTACTACTTCGTGCGCACGCTCGACGGCTTCTACGCGGTCGCGACGCTGTTCGGTTTCATCTATGCGGGCGTGATGCCGCTGTATTCGGTGCTTGCGCGCGAGAATTTCCCGCTGCGGATGATGGGCACCGTGATCGGCGGCTGTGCGATGGCCGGCAGCCTCGGGATGGCTGCGGGCCCGGTCGCGGGCGGCCTGATCGTCGATGCGTTCGGCAGCTATGGCTGGCTGTACCTCGGCTCGTTCGCGATCGGGATCGGCGCGTTCCTGATCGCGACGATGTTCCGCCCGTTCGCGAAGGCGCGGCCGGAAACCGTGGCTGCGTAATCGAGCAGCGGAAGCGACGCGCGTCGCGTTTTCACGCGATCGACGGCGGTCGGCTGCATCGGTGTGGATAAAAAATGGGCCCGGATACGCGTTCCATTCGCCCGCGTCCAAACCGCGCTCAGCCTGCTGCGGCGCAGCAGAGCGGCAAGTGACAGGGATCGGCGCGCATGCGCTGCGATTAGGCCCCTAAAACCACAATATCGAGCATGTATTCGAAGGGCCTGTCATACCGGCGTCACCCTGCTAGAATTCGCCCTGCCGCATTGTTCCGATTGACTGATGAGACTGCTTGACGCCCTGGTCGAACAACGTATTGCCGCCGCCGCCGCGCGGGGCGAGTTCGACGATTTGCCGGGTACCGGCGCGCCGCAGGCGCTGGATGACGACCTGCTCGTGCCCGAGGAGGTGCGGGTGGCCAACCGTATCCTGAAGAACGCGGGCTTCGTGCCGCCGGCCGTCGAGCAACTGCGCGCGCTGCGCAACCTGCACGACGAAGTGCAGGCGGTCAGCGACCGTGCCGCGCGCTGCCGGCTGCAGGCGAAGATCCTCGCGCTCGACATGGCGCTCGAATCGCTGCGCGGCGGCCCGATGGTGATGCCGCGCGACTACTGCCGGCGCATCGCGGAACGCCTGTGCGAGCGCGGGCTCGACGACGCGCCCGCCGAAGCGGGGACGATGTGACGTCCGACGCGCTGCACGACGCAGCACGCTCTGCAGCCGCCGCGGCCGCTGACCCCGCCGCCGATTCTCCCGTTCACGAAACCGCGCCCGTCGCGGCGCGCGACCTCCATTTCATGCGTCTAGCGCAGGCTGCCGCCGAAGAGGCGCGCGCGGCCGGCGAAGTGCCGGTCGGCGCGGTGCTCGTGCGCGGCGACGAAGTGATCGCCCGCGGCTTCAACCATCCGATCGGCGGGCACGACCCGTCCGCGCATGCCGAAATGGCCGCGCTGCGCATGGCCGCGCAGCGACTGCAGAATTACCGGATGCCCGGCTGCGAGCTGTACGTGACGCTCGAGCCGTGCCTGATGTGCGCAGGCGCGATCATGCACGCGCGCATCGCGCGGGTCGTCTACGGCGCGGCCGATCCGAAGACGGGCGCGTGCGGCAGCGTGATCGACGCCTTCGCGAATCCGCAGCTGAATCACCACACCGAAGTGACCGGCGGCGTGCTCGCCGACGAGTGCGGCGCCGCGCTGAAGTCGTTCTTCGCCGAGCGCCGTCGCGCGCTGCGCGAAGCGCGGCTCGCCCGCGACGCCGAATCCGGCGCGTCTTAGGCCGCCGCTCGCTGCGCCCGGCGTCCCGGGCGTGCACGGTTTTCGTGAACCGGACACGGTTCCGGCCCTCTAAGCAGGTTTGACGACCCCGACACCTTTCGCCATGTCCTTCCAGCCCGCCGTGTCCTACACCATCCGCCTGCTGGCGCCGTCCGGCTATCCGCACGACCCCGACGCGATCAACCGCGCGCTCGAGCGCCTCAGCACCGCGCAGCAGCGCATCGAGAACATCGAGGCGACGCAGCGGCGCTTCCAGCGTTTCGGCGGCACCGACGGCGAGCGGGCAGGCGACCTGAACCGCCTCGCCGATCCCGAGCGGCCGCTGCCGGACATCGCGCTCGCGGTGCGCGGCGGCTACGGCGCCGCGCGCATCCTGCACGGGCTCGACTATCGCGGGCTCGAACGCCGGCTGCGCGACCAGCCGGTCGCGCTCGTCGGTCACAGCGACTTCACGGCGATTCAACTGGCGCTGTACGCGAAGGCGCGCATCAAGACGTTCGGCGGCCCGATGCTGTCGGCCGATTTCGGCGCGGAAACGCCCAGCGACTTCACGATGCAGCATTTCTGGCAGACGCTGACGCAGTCGAGCACGACGATCGTCGCCGACGCACCGCAGGTGCAGACGGTGAACGTGACGGGCACGCTGTGGGGCGGCAACCTCGCTATCCTCACGTCGCTGGTCGGCACGCCGTACATGCCCGACATCGAAGGCGGCATCCTGTTCATCGAAGACGTCAACGAGCAGCCGTTCCGGATCGAGCGGATGATCTATCAACTGCACCTGTCGGGGCTGCTCGCGCGGCAGCAGGCGCTCGTGCTCGGCCAGTTCACCGGCGCGCGGCCGTTCGAGTACGACAACGGCTACGACATGCAGGCGATGATCGATCAGGTGCGCGCGGTGGTGGGCATCCCGGTCATCACGGGGCTCCAGTTCGGTCACGTGCCCGACCTGTTGACGCTGCCGTTCGGGGCACAGGCGCAACTGGTCGCGAATGCGCACGGGTTCCGGCTCACGTTGTCGGACTATCCGCATCTCGGCTGATGCCGGCGCGATCGATCGAAAGGCGGGGTTTGAACTGACCCCACGAAGTTGGACGGTTGAAGACTAGGTGCCCAAGGGCTGAGTCCTGTATTGCACGGGACTCAGCCCTTTCAACTTGAGCTTAATGCGTTCG
>NZ_CADFEH010000024.1:0-130777 GCF_902833155.1 Burkholderia sp. BCC1047
GTTAATAGGATGGTCAGCCCGATCCTCACTCAGTGGACTACGCTGAGTGAGGATTTTGTCCTTCTGGAGGACCATCATGGACACGGTATCGCTGATCGGAGTCGATCTCGGCAAACACTGCTTCCACCTGCATGGGCAGGATGCGTCAGGCAGGATGGTGTTCCGTAAGAAGCTCACGCGCAGCCAGATGTTTACGCTGCTGGGCAATTTCCCGAGTTGTACGGTGGTCATGGAGGCCTGCGCGGGTGCTCACTGGATTGCCCGCCGACTTCAGACGCTGGGCCACGAGGCCAAGCTGATTTCCCCTCAGTTCGTCAAACCGTTCCGGCAAGGCAACAAGAACGATTTCGCGGACGCCCAGGCGATCTGCGAAGCAGCTTCGCGTCCGAGCATGCGTTTCGCGAGTCCGCACAACGAAGCTCAGCAGATCGTTTCAGCCTTGCACCGCGTGCGCGAGGGCCTTGTGCGTGAGCGCACCTGCACGATCAATCAGATTCATGCGTTTCTGTTGGAGTTCGGCATCAGCTTGCCGCGCGGTATGGCGGTGATCCGACGGCTGCCCGCCGTGCTGGAGGCAGAATCGTTGCCGCCGAGACTGGTGAGCGTGCTCGAACGTCTGCACGCGCACTTCAAGTATCTGGACGAGCAGATCCATCAGCTCGAGCATGAGTTGCTTTCCCAGTTACACGAGGACGAACGCAGCGAACGGCTGCTCGAGATTCCCGGCATTGGCCCCATGACTGCCAGCGTGTTGATGTCGGAGTTGGGCGATGCGCGTCAATATGGTTCGGCAAGGCAGTTTGCGGCGTCGGTCGGGCTGGTGCCGCGGCAGTACAGCACCGGCGGCAAACCAACGCTACTCGGCATCAGCAAGCGCGGGGACAAGGAATTGCGGCGGCTGCTGGTGCAATGTGCGCGGACCATCATGCAGCGCATCGAGCACCGCACGGATGCATTGGGCGTCTGGATTCGCAGCCTGTTGGCGCGACGACATTCGAACGTAGTGGCCTGTGCCTTGGCCAATAAATTGGCGAGGATCGCGTGGGCCATCCTCGCCAAAGGGACACACTACCGAAGCATCGAGGCTGTTCCTGCAGTCTGACGCTTCCTGTCGCTTACGGCTTCAGTTGCAGTAGTCACACCAGGTTTTGCGACGCGAGATACGTGAAGGCATAAACGACTCAACGGCCGGGCAAGTAACCTGACACAAAAAACAGCATCTCAATGCTGAGGGGTTTTTGAGGTTTGCCCGGCGCGGCTCCCATCATGGGGCGGGATCTTTCCCATCCGCGACCCCGGATAGATTCGAGCAAGTCCACTTTAGGTCAACACCACCTCGCTTGCAAAAATCGGGCTGACCATAGATTTTTGTTATGCTCCCGCAATGAATTCGTAAGCACCGGGCATGCGTGCTGCATGCGCCTACGATGAACCGGGCCGCCCGCGAGGCGGCCGTTGTCCTTTCCTCTCCGCCATGCTCGAATTCCTGACCTCGCTGCACTGGGGCGCGATCCTCCAGATCATCATCATCGATATCCTGCTCGGCGGCGACAACGCGGTCGTGATCGCGCTTGCGTGCCGCAACCTGCCGGCGAACCAGCGGCTGCGCGGGGTCGTCTGGGGCACCGCGGGGGCGATCCTGCTGCGCGTCGCGCTGATCACGTTCGCGGTCGCGCTGCTCGACGTGCCGTTCCTGAAGCTCGGCGGCGGGCTGCTGCTGCTGTGGATCGGCATCAAGCTGATGGCGCCGGCCGCCGACGCGCACGACAACATCAAGCCGGCCGACCGGCTGTGGGATGCCGTGAAGACGATCGTGATCGCCGATGCGGTCATGAGCCTCGACAACGTGATCGCGATCGCCGGCGCGGCCGAGCAGGCCGATCCGTCGCACCGGATCGCGCTCGTGATCTTCGGGCTCGTCGTCAGCGTGCCGATCATCGTGTGGGGCAGCACGCTGGTGCTGAAGCTGCTCGACCGTTTCCCGGTCGTCGTGGCGCTCGGCGCGGGGCTGCTTGGCTGGATCGCGGGCGGGCTGATCGTGAACGACCCGGTCGGCGACCGCTGGCCGGTGCTCGATACGCCGGAAGTGGTCTACGGCGCGAGCATCGTCGGGGCCCTGTTCGTCATCGCGATCGGTTACGCGCTCAGGAAACGCCGCGACGTGCCGCAGCACTGACTGGCCATCCGGCCGACTGCCGGCTTCGCGGCCCGCTGGCTACGATCGAGACGCCTGCCTTTGTCGGCAGGCGTTTTTCGTTTCCGGAGCCTGCCATGTTCGAAGCCTTTTCCGTTTCCCTGTTCCGTCGCGTTGCCGCCGATCTGCGGCGCGCGAACCGGCCGTCGCCGCGCTGGCGGCTGGCCGGGTTCACGCTGATCGAACTGATGATCGTGCTGGCGATCGTCGGCGTCGTCGCGGCCTATGCGATTCCCGCGTACCAGGATTACCTCGCGCGGTCGCGCGTCGGCGAGGGGCTGGCGCTCGCGTCGTCGGCCCGGCTCGCGGTCGCCGACAATGCCGCGAGCGGCGCGAGCCTCGACGGCGGCTACAGCCCGCCTGCGGCGACCCGCAACGTCGAATCGGTTGCGATCGACGGCGCCACCGGCCAGATCACCGTCGCGTTCACCACCCGCGTCGCCGCGGCCGGCACGAATACGCTGGTGCTCGTGCCGTCCGCGCCCGACAAGGCCGATGCGCCCACCGCGCGCGTGCCGCTCAAAAAGGGGGCGATACAGGCGGGCGCGATTGCGTGGGAATGCTTCGCCGCCGGCAAGGACGCGTCGTCGCTGCCGGCGCCCGGCGCCGGGCCGTTGCCCGGTAACGCCGCGACGCTGCCCGCGAAATATGCGCCCGCGGAGTGCCGTGCATAAGGCTGGCGCAGAAGGAGAGCGGCCGCGCGTGCGGCCTGCCGGCCGCCGCTTCGGCCGGCCGGGCTGCGGCCCGGCGCCGGCTCGCGGAGCGACGGCCCCGCACAGAGCAGGGAAAGTTTTGTATAGTGCGCCGGTTGCTGACATCCGGTTCGCTCATGCCTTCTACTTTTTCCCGTTCGTTGTCGCTCGTTGCGCTGGCTGTCGCCCTGATCGTGCCGTACGCGATCACGAATCACACGTATCCGATCCCGACCTTCTATTCGGAGTTTTCCGCGCTGGTGCTGTATCTGCTGGTGGGCGTGTCCGTCGTGCTGCTCCCGGGCACCGGCCGCCCGGCCCAGCCGTTTGCCGCGCCGGCGGCGTTCGCGGCGCCGCTCGGTTTTGCGGCGGTGCTGATCGCGCAGGTCGCGCTGATCCCGCTCAAGGTGCCGTCGATGAACTGGTTGGCGGTCGGCTATCTCGCCGCTGCGCTGGTCGCGATGCAGGCCGGGTATGCGCTGGCGCGCGACGGGATGGCGGAAATCATGTCGCGGATGATGGCCGGTGCGTTGCTCGTGGGCGGCGTGTTCGCGGTCGGTACCCAGATCGTGCAGCTGTTCCACCTCGAATCGGCCGTCTCGCCGTTCGTCGTGGTGTACAACATCGCGGTCGACCGCCGCCCGTACGGCAACATGGCGCAGGCGAACCACCTGGCCAGCTACATCGCCTTCGCGCTCGCGGGTGCGCTGTATCTGGTGCAGACGCGCCGGCTCGCGGTGTGGGCATGGCTCGCGCTGTCGCTCGTGCTGTCGGTCGGTCTCGCGCTGACGGTGTCGCGCGGGCCGTGGCTGCAGGTCGCGGTGATGGTCGTCGCGGGCTTCTGGATGGCGTGGGTCGAATCGCGCCGCACGCCGGGCAATGCGCGTGCGTGGCTGATACCGGTCGTGCTTGCGGTCGCATTCATCGCGGTGAACGTCGCGGTGCGCTGGGCCAACGTGCACTACCACCTGAATCTCGCGGAGTCGGCAGCCGACCGGATGCGCGATGCCGGGCAGATCGCGCCGCGCCTCGCGCTGTGGAAGTACGGGCTCGCGATGTTCCGCGAGCATCCGCTGCTCGGGGTCGGCTGGGGCGAATTCCCGTCGCACCAGTTTGCGCTCGTGCGCACGCTCGGCGGCGTCGAGATCGCGAACAACTCGCACGACATCTTCATCGACCTGCTCGCGAAGTCCGGTCTCGTCGGGCTCGGCGTGCTCGCCGTCACGCTCGTCACGTGGTTCGTGCGCGCGGTGCGGGCGCCGCAGTCGAGCATGCGCGTGTTCGGCTTCGCGCTGATCGGCATCCTGCTGATGCATGCGCTGGTCGAGTATCCGCAGCAATACATGTTCTTCCTGCTGCCCGCGATGTTCGTGATCGGGCTGCTCGAGGTGAAGCCGCTGCGCATCCTGCCGGGGCGCGCGGCATTCGGGCTGTTCGCGGTGCTGTCGTTCGGCGGCGTGCTGGCGGCGGTGCCCGTGCTGCGCGACTACCAGCGTGCGGAAGTGCTCTATTACGGCAGCAGCCCGGCCGCGCAGTACCGCGATGCGCCGTCGCGGCTGTTCGGCGCGTGGGGCGATTACGGTGCGGCGACGCTGCTCACGATTTCGTCGGACAACCTGCCGCTCAAGCTCGCCGCGCACGAGCGTGCGATCGCGCTGCTGCCCGGCGAGACGGTGCTGCGCCGCTATGCGGTGCTGCAGGCGCTGGCCGGCCGCGAGGCCGATGCGCTCGATACCGTCGCGCGCCTGCATGTGTTTGCGAAGGAACTGAAGGACTGGCCGCAACAGCTGGCCGCGTTGTACAAGCTGTGCGACCAGGAGCCGGCGCTGAAGACGTTCAGGGCAGCCGTCGTCGCGAAGTACGGGGAAGCGCCGGCCGACGAGGGCGACGATTCGGACGACGACGATTCGGATTGACGCGTGTCGTGCGCGCCGGAACGGGGAATTCCGGCGTCTACCGCGCCGCGCTGACGGCGGCTGACGTCGGAGCAAGACGGCCGCCCGGCGCATAGCGCGCCAATCCGGTCGGGTATCGATTACGTCGCGGATCGCGCGGATTCCAGCCGAATGGGCGGCGATTCGCGTCAACCATTGTCAAATCGCCGCCGCTGACCGGGCGGCGCGTGCACAATGCGCGAAAGCGCTCGCGTGCCCGCCGGCGCGGCGCGTAGCCGGTGCGAATACGGAGAATGTCCCGGTTATCCGGGCATTCCGCCGAGCAGGATTGCGGGCGAGCATTGCTCGGCCGCGCGGCCGTAACGGGGCGCCGGTCCGATGGCCGCGGCGCAGTGCGACACATGCGATGCGGCCGGCGGAAGGCTGCCGGCGCGCGACGCATGTGCCCAGAACAGTACTGAAGAACGACATTCGACCATGGCCCTTCGCTCGACCTACCTGATCCTGCCCGCCGTCGCGATGCTGCTTTCCGGCTGCGCGATGCTGTCGTCGTCGCAGGAAAGCAAGCTGACCTGCCATATCCCCCGGGCCGTCTATCCGGATAGCGCGAAACCGCTCACGCGTCCGGTTACCGTGCTCGTGCGCGCGCTGATGACGACGTCCGGCGAAGCGCAGAACGTGACCGTGACGACGAGTAGCCGCAACGCGGCGGCCGATCGCGCGGCCGTCGAGGCGATGACGCACGCGACCTGCGCGCAGACTGGCGCGACCGCGAATCCTTTCCTGCTCACGCAACCGTTCGTGTTCGAGCCGCGGCGCGCCGAATGACGCGTGGCCGGTGCGGGCGCTCGCGCCGTGCCACCACGCCCGGTTACTTGTCGTTATCGGCTGTCCGGCGCGATTTCACCGCTGCGGTGCGCCGCTGACGGCTCAGTGCCGCGGCATCAGATCCGCGCCGCGACACGCGTGCTCGGACGCATTGCGCAGCCCGAGCATCGTGAAGCCGTTGCGCTCCTGGCGGATCAGCGAGTAGCGACGCGCGACCGTTTCTCCGCCCTTGTCCGTCAAAGAGCGCGGCGCGTGCAGCGGTGTCGGCGGCGGGGCAGGGGCTGGCGGCGAAGGCGGCGGGCGATGTGGCAACGCATCGCGCGAGTGCGGCGCGACGCAATGATTTATTCATCGAATTGAGTCTTCCGTCGTAGCAACGGGATTCGGTCTTGTAAGGCACGGTTATTTCGGACCGGGAACGACAGTTTGCTCAGTCTTTCATCGAGCAACGAGTACAGCGTGTTCGTATCCTGATTGAAATACCGATTGTGATAGACGATCCCGTCGACATTCTGCTTCCAGGTCTTGCCTGCGTCAGTGCTGCTGATTATCAGGGGGATCGGTGGATCATCGATTGCCTGTCCGGGGTCGGTCGCATAGACGAGCAACAGGCCATCGCGGCCCACGTCGAGGCTGCTCAGGATGAGCTTCCTGTCAAACGTCGTCACTTGCCGGACTTGCTCGGGGCGCGTGTTCGCCCACGTCGAAAGCACGCCGGTCCGGCGTGCGCGATCCGGTGCAGTATCGTCGCCGCTCTCATGGTCGAGGAGAGACAGCGTGTAAAGCGCGTAGCCGCCAGCCGTGGCAGGCGCAGACACGAGTCGAGTGACGGTCAGGTTAGGTAAGACGGTATCGAGAACGAACGCCTGCTGATTTGGCGCGAGTCGGTATACGACGCTGCGGGCAGGGGCCCTAGCCGAACGGTTAACAGGGTAAGTCACCCGCAGGGTGCCGTCGGGGCCAAGATTTACGCCTGCGAAGCTGCGCCAGGGAGCACCGCGGACGGCTGCATCAGGCGGTAGTGCGATCCGCTGCCAGGACACGCCGCCGTCGGACGTTCGCCGGACGGCCGGGCCCCGACCGATCGCATAGCCGCGTCGCGCGTCGATGAAGAGCAACTGATCGATATCCTCGTGCTCGGGCCAGTCGAGCTGCGACCAGTGACGGCCGCCGTCGAGCGATTTCCAGACACGGGTTTGCTGCGAGACGAGGCCGTCTGCCGGATGTGGCGTCGTGTCGCTAGTCCGGCCGACGCCGATGACCTGGACCCGACCGTCTCGCGAATGCCACCACGCCGTGTGTTGGCCCGGTGCTTGCAAGAAGCGCTGCAATCCCTGATCGAGGGTGCCACGGAAGAAATTTACGGTCCGCCGATTGAGGGTTTCTACTGCGTTGTTCATCCACGCTTCGGTGGGTTCGGCGATCATTGGATTCTTCCACTCGCCGGGAGGCTTTAGCGTCACCACAGGGTCGGCGACCGTGAGCGACATGATGTCGTTGCCGGTGACGTAGAAATCGCCGACGCCAGCCAGTGGGACGGGCCACATCACCTTCGACGAAACGGTTTCCCATCGAGAGCCGGTATTTTCGACCAGCAGTATCAATGCGATGCTGCTGATCGCGATGGCGGCCAGCCGCTTTAGGCGGGACCGGTTGCGCATGGGGCTGGCTGAAGTCAATGGAGAGGCATGAGGCAGGTCATCCCGCGGGCGTCGTCCGATTCTGCGGAATCGGCCCACGGCAAATGCGTCTGGCGGCGATCAGAATCGCCGTTTCCGAAGTGTGTAGGCGAACACCGAATAGAGCGTATTCGTTTCCGGGTCGAAGTAGCCACCCTGTGAAGCCTTGTCAGTGGTTTGCTGCCACGTCTTCCCACCGTCGGTGCTGCTGATAGTCAGATCGATCGGCGCGCCACCGCCATTCGCGGTGTTCGGATCAGTTGCATGAACCAGCAGGACGCCGTTGCGACCTGCGCTGAGTCCGTTTAGCGTCAGCGAGCTGTCAAACGTACGTAGCTCCTGGATGTGATCGGGATGCTCGCTGGTCCAGGTCGAAATGATGCCCGCGCCACGACCACTGCCGGATTCGCCACTTGTACCGGACAACGCATACAGCGCGTAATTTCGGACGGGCTCCGGCGGCGATTCGAGACTGACGACAACTTGTCCGGGCAGCACTGCTTCCCGGACGAAATCCTGCTGACTCCACCCGAGTCGCCAGACAACGGTTGCCGGTTGCGGATGCTCGGCGTCTTCGACCTGATAGGCGATGCGCAATACGCCGTCGGGACCGAGGTTGGATCCATCGAAAGTCCGGCGCGGCTTGCCTTGGACGGCGGCACCAGGTGGCTCCGCGATTTCCTGCCACGTTTGCCCGCCGTCTGCCGTTCGCCACACGTGTGGCCCCCAGCCGATGGCGTAGCCCCGTTGCGCGTCTAGGAAGAGCAGGCGATTGATGTTGCGGTTGCCGGGCCATTCGAGCTGGGCCCAGTGCTGACCGCCATCGCTCGACTTCCAGAGCCTGGTCGTCTGAGGGGCCGCTCCGTCGTCGGGGCGCGGTGCCGCGTAATCCATCCAGCCGGTGCTTACGTACAGGATCCGCCAGTCAGGCGAGTACCACCATGACGCGGTCTGGCCCGGTTCCTGAAAATGACGCACGGGGCTGCCGCCCAGCGTGCCGCGCAGGAAACTCACCGTCGATCGGTTCAGCCGTTGGTTCGAATCGTCCATCCACGGTTCGGCGAATTCCGCGACGTCAGGGTTCTTCTGCTCGCTTTCCGGCTTGAACGTGAGTTCCGGTCGTGCAACCTTTAATGACATGAAATCGTTGTGCTGCACGCGAAATGCGCCCGCACCGTACGGCTTGTCGTTGCGCATGAATTCGGTCGATACCGTTTCCCACCCTGAAGTCATTTCCGTATATCCGTAAATAGCGATCGGTAGAACAAGCGCGCATCCCGCGATCAAGAGCCATCGTTTGCCTTTTCGCATGTCACTTCACCAGCAGCCTGCCGAGTGCCTTGCCGACCGGATCATCGACATCCCATGCGTCGGCTTTGTTCCTGAGAACGGGGATGGCCGAATCGACCGCCTGTCCCCACGTTCTTCCGTCGCCCCATTCCTGAATGTTCGGACGCATCCCGATCTTGACGAGATCCATGATCGGCAGGTCTGCCAACCCGCCATCGAGGTAGGCCATCGGGTGCGTCTTGAATGCGAATTCCTTGAACTTTTCGGTGTTCATTTCGAGCTCGAACTGTGGCCACGTCATATCGACGCTACCGTTTCCAGGTGTCGGGCTGGCCATCTGGATCGTGTCGCCCATCATGTTCTGATTGAGGCCGTCTTCCATGTTGACCTGAAGCAGTTTCCGCGCTTTGTTCAGCCACGCTTTCCCTTGGGGGCTGAGTCGAGGGTAAAGATTCTTGCCATAGTCGGAGCAATAGTAGTAGCCGTAGCTAATGTAGTAGTCGGGTGGTTTATGTCCACACCCGATATGGCGCATCATGAAGTTGCCGTGGCGCGACCAGTCGGAATCGGTGCTTTCCGTTTTGATCAGCTCTTCGCGCCGATGCAGCAATTCCTCGGCGACCTTCTTGTCTTTCCACGGATCCCACGAAGTGGCGAACTTCTTCACGGTTTCCCATACGCTCGACATACTGACTTTCTGGACCGTGTCCCAGTATTGGCCGTGAAGCGGTCGATAGTAAAACGGACAGGTGCCGACGATCCATTTCGCCGCCGGCGTCACATGCTTGTCGCAGATGTTGATCTGCACCTTCGGCCGATCCTGGTATCCCGTCGGGGTGAGCATCGCCGCACCGGTTCCGAGCACCTTGTCCTGTTGTCCGTCAGCCATTCGATTTCCCTAGAAACTTGACGACGACGTCGTGCGGCACGTGGCTCTGCGTGAGCCCCGTCTCGCCTGCCGCGTTGGTGACGCCTTCCGAGATCAGCTTGCCGTTCGAGAACATCTGGTACCGCGTGTTCGCGACCGGGATGTCGGTGCCGGCCCAGTGCGCGATGAACGCCTGGTCGTAGTTGCCGTTGGAGTTCGGCAGCGTCGGCATCGCTTGCGACAGGTGGGTGGGGCCGCTGAACGCATGCTGCGCGCCCTTGATGTCGATCTTGCCGGGCGCATGCACTTCGATGTTGCCGTTCGCGATGCGGATATAGGCGCCGCCGGACGTCAGCAGGATTTCCTTCGCCGCGGCACCTTCGACCGACTGCGTGACGGCGATCAGCTTCAGCGCCTTCTGCGCGGTCAGCTCGATGTTGTCCGCGTGCGCCTGCACTTCGACCTTGCCCTTGCCGGCGAACAACTTCATCCCCGCGTTTTGCGCGAACAGGCTGATCCGGTCGAGGACGCTGGCGACCAGCGATTTCCCGGCGGCGACGTGCGTGCTTTGTCCGCTGACGAGATTGATCTGCTGGTCTGCGGCAAATTGCGCGGATTGCTGCGTGGACATCCCGATGCCGGCCGGGCTGCCGAACAGCATCACCGGCTCCTTGAACGCGTTGGCCGAGCCGGTTCCGCCACCCGCGGTCCTGCCGCCGGCGCTGCTGCCGCTCACGCTGTGCTGCGTCGCATCGCTGAACTGTTTCAGCGCCGTGTGGCCGGTATCGAGCGACGCCGCCTGATGCTGCGCACTGACCTCCGACATCGCCTCCATCAGGCCTTCCGCCCGGACGAGCTGCTGTTGCGTTTCCTGAACGTCGAGCGGCTGGCTTGCCGCCTGCTTCGGGTGCGTCGTGACGTACAGCCCGCGGTTCGCGCGCACCGCGCCGTAGGCGTCGGAACGCAGGTCGAAGCCGCTGCCGAGATAGCTGCCGCGGTTGTTGCCCGCGTGGTCGATCAGGTAGCCCAGATGCAGATGTGCGTTGGTCTGGCTGCTGTACAGGTGCACGCGGTTCTGCGACGTCGCGTCGTCGAGCACCAGCTGGTTGTAGCCGGCGCCCGCATATTCCTTTGACCGGTATCCGGACAGGATCCCGTTGCTGTGCCATTGCGGACTCGTCGCGCCGTTGTAGACCTTGCCGACGATGATCGGACGATCGCAGTCGCCGCCGACGAAGTCGACCAGCACTTCCTCGCCGCTGCGGTGCGGGTGAACGGCACCGTAGCCGTTGCCCGAATCGGACGACGTGGCGCGCAGCCAGCACGATGCCTTTTCGTCGCCGTCGTTCAGGCGGTCCCAGTGGAAGCGGACCTTGACCCGGTTGAGCGCGTCCGTGTGGACCTCTTCGCCCTGCGGGGCGACGACGATCGCCGATTGCAGGTGCATCGGCGGCTTCGCATGGTCGAACGGGCTGCGGAACGGCACCGTCGTGCGCTGCGCTTCGATGCGGATCTGATAGAAGCCCTCGCTGCCGTCGGGATGACGCACGCGCGACAGCGGAGTATCGCCTGCCTGCACGATGCGGCCGATCTCGGCCTGCAGGCTGTGCGGGAAAACGGCCGGCTCGTCGGCCACGGGCAGGTTGTTGACGATGACCCACGTCGTCTCGATCACCGCGAATTCGCGTTGACCGGCATCGTCCTTGTCGTGTTCGGGATGATCGGCGAACGCGAACGTGCGGCCCGCGTCCATGCGCCGCACGCCGCCGACACCATGAAAGCGCTTCGCGTGCGATTCCTGTTCTTCCATCCAGATCTTCGACAGATGGTCGCCGCGCGACTGCTCGGGATACGTGTACGCACCCGTGTATTCGTAGACTTCGAGTTGCCCCGGCAGGTCGCCCTGGTTCGCGATCGTCGGCGTGTGGGTGGCCTTCGGATTCGACGCGGTGGGCGGCTGCTTGTAGTCGAACGTGCGCGTGGCGCGCGCGACGCTGCGCAGCGTGCGCGTACCGGTGAACTGGACGAGCGTGTCGGCTTCGTCGCCCGTGCCCGCGTGATGAAAGCGTACGGTTCGCGGCGACAGCGCGGGCAACGCATCGAGCCGATCGACGATGACGAGCCGGTGCGACTTGCCGTCCTTGTCCTGTTCCCAGAAACCGTACAGGCCTTCCGATTCCATCAGCCGATGCACGAAATTCCAGTCGTCCTCGTATTGCATGCAGAACGAGCGCGACGGCAGCGGCCGGGAAAGCTGGAACGTGAAGCGGCCCTGGGCCTGCGGGTGCTGGTTCAGCACGTCGGCGATGATGTCGTCGGCCGACCGGTCCTGCCAGATGCGCTGATCGCGGCGGAACTTCAGGAAGTGCAGGAACGATGCAAAGACGATCTGGTAGTGCGTGACGCCGCTGTCCGATCCGAGCCGGCGGACCGCATGCGCGTAGCCGTGGTGGGGCGCGTACGATTGGTCGGCCTGCTGGATCCACAGCGTCACCGGCTGCGCGATCAGTTTCTTGAGTTCGACGTTGTCGGATACCGACACGGTATCGACGGTGAACTCGAAATGGCGTCCGAGTCGCGACCGGCCCGTGACCCGCTGCGGCAACAGGACGTCAGGGCCGAGCGGGGTATCCAGCTTGACGAGGCGCGCGTGCTGGACCGGTCCGGCCAGCAACGCGCTTCTTAACGCTTGCGAATTCATCACCAGGGCTCGCTTTTGTTGTGCTGTTTTGCTGGTTCGCACGCTCTCTCGTGCGGAATCCGGTAATTGTATGAGATAAACGGTTTTATCTCGAATTTGCGGGCCGGCTGCGCCCTGGCCGTTCAGCCCGCCGCGTCCTCCGCCTTCCAGTCCCCCGACTTCCCGCCGCGCTTCTCGCGCACGCTCACGTCGGTGATCACCATCCCGCGGTCGACCGCCTTGCACATGTCGTACACGGTCAGCAGCCCGATCTGGACGGCCTTTTAAATCAAGTGGCAATTTATTCGATCTTGTCCCGCTCCGTTGATAAAGTGAGACGGCAGTGGGACGGATTTGGTACATCAATCGGACCACACTATGCCGCAAGTTTACGCGATTGAACCGGTCGGACGGAAGTACACGTCGCGGCACGACAGGGCATCGTAGATGCGATCCGGCGTCGCATCGCCGGACATGCGCCGAAGCGCGGCGACGTACTGCACTGGCATAGGCGGGTCTTGATGCTCCCTGTAGGCTGTCCGCTGGAAGAGTTTCAGACGGCATTGTTGGCACGTGCTTCGCGATCAAGCAGGAGCCGGTACGAAGTCTTGTCGCTTTGAAGACTTCGGAGAGACAGACTCCGTCCCGTGCTATATAAATGCGTTCCGCTCTTATCGATAACCCGCTCCAAAGGCTGAACATGCAATGAGCGTCGCCCTCCCCAAGGCCATCGTCAGCCATGCCAGTGAGGACAAACAGCGTTTCCGTGATTCCGTTTGCCACGGCGCTGCGAGAGCGTGGCATCAACGCATGGGTACCGACGAAGACTTGACCGTTTCGTGCGCAATATCACATAGCGGCGGCATGATGGCCGGGAACTTCATGTCCGTCGTGAACAGTTCGAGTCGCTGCTGGCATTTTGTTATCGAGAGATGCGACCACAATGATTTGATCGACTTCGGCGGGCACAAACGAAGTACCCATGGTAGCAGACGTTGGATCGGGCCAGCGGACAACGAACTGTTGCACTATCCGGTCACTATTTGAACTGAAACCGCCAATCTACCGGCGGTTTTTGTATTATTGGGCGTTGAGAATTGAAAGATGTACGTCGCGGCAGTCATCGGGCGACGTTCGATGAGCTACGGGGAATGTATGAGCAAAATGTGGATGGTTCGGTCCGATGGTGGGAGCCTCTATGAAGAATTCCGCGAACGGGGTATCGCAGCTATCGGGTGGACGAATCTCGCTCCGCATGTCACGGTCGGCATGACGCGGAAAGAACTGATCGACCTGTACCTCTCCATCGAACCGGGAATCAAAGAAAAGACAGCGATTGCTGGTGCGTCTCAGGTATGGCGCTTCATGAATGAAATCGAAGCGGGGGATTTCGTTGTCACGTATTCACCCGCAAACCGTACCTATCTGATCGGCAAGGTCGCCGGCGGATGCGAATACAGACCTGAACTCATGGACGCTGAAATGCCGCTGGCGCGTGTCGTCAAGTGGCAAGAGAAAGAAGTCGGCCGAGATAGTCTGACTGACGCCACCAAGATTGCCCTTGGTCCGACGATGACAGTCTTCGTCGTATCTGAGTTCGCGATGCACGAACTACTCGGCGAAGCGACTGGAAAACCAGTCCTGCCAGCACCAGAAGTGGTTGAAGAACAGGTCGAAGCCGACCCGCTCGAAGGACTTGAGTACCGTGCAGTCGAACGTATCAAGGACGTGGTGAACGGTCTTGATTGGGACGAGATGCAGGAGCTTGTCGCCGGGATTCTTCGAGCAATGGGTTACAGGACTCAGGTTTCTCCGGCTGGCAGTGACCGCGGCAAAGACATTATCGCATCGCCCGATGGGTTCGGTTTCGAACATCCAAGAATCATCGTGGAAGTGAAGCACCGGAAAGGCCAGATGGGGACGAAGGAAATTCGCAGCTTCCTCGGTGGTCGCCATCCCGACGATCGTGGGCTGTACGTCAGTACGGGGGGCTTCAGCAAAGAGGCATATTATGAAGCGGATCGGGCCTCTGTGCCGCTTACTCTCTGGACATCGGATCATGTCGTCCGTGCATTGATAGACCACTACGAGAAGACTGATGCGGAGACGAAGCGTCTGGTCCCGTTGAAGCGCACGTACTTCCCCGCTTGAATTCCAATCGATAAGGTTGGCGAATTAGGAAACTTGCGGAAGGCGAACTGACAATAATGGAAAAAATCGTGTTCTCTGTTCAGGGGTCGGCGGAAATCCCCTATGAACTTACGTTCGAGCGTGACGAAAAGCGGATTGTCGCATTCTGTACTTGTCCGGCTGGTGAGAATGGCACGTACTGCAAACACCGGCTTTTGATCTTGACTGGTACTGATCCGGGAATCGTCAGCGGGAATGCAGACCAGATCGAATCGGTGACATCTTGGTTGGCCGGGTCGAATTTGGCTCTCCACATGGCAGAACTAGTGGAAGCGGAACGTAGTCTTGAGCAGGCGAAGGGTGCCGTTGCGAAAGCAAAAAAGAAGCTGTCGGCAACGATGATAGGGCGATGAGAGAATGCAGATCGATAATCAGAAGCGGAAGCGTGTTCCTTTCAACTCGGTCGAGTTCGTTGATGCTCGGGGCGATGTGGACGGTTTTGCTAAGGACTGGTATTTCTGGGTTTCGGCGTCGTTCAAGCCGGCCTTGGATATCGGTCACAATGAATACATCGATGACGAGAAAACGCAGGCGCTGCGTAACAGGAAGTCACATGAATTGTTTGGTGTGTCGCATAACGAATTGAAGGATCGGATCAAGGCATCTGGGGAGGGACTGTCAGATTCGGAGGATCACAAGCGAATCATGGCGTTCGCATTCCGCTACCTAGTCGAAACCCAAGGTGAACCGCCGCTATACAGCTTCCGCGAAACGGACAGTCTCGAAAGCCAGTGCGGTGAGTGGTACGTACAAGTTGAACAGGCGATAGCTGATGCGGACGATAGACAAGGTAACGTCGGCTTTCGTCTCTATGCTCGAAATCACGACGTGCAAGCCGGTGAAGGGATCTGGGTCTTGAAAAGCTGGTTGGCCGCATCTCAGCGAGAATTCGTGGAGCTGCTGCGAACAGGTCGCTGCCGTGTGGTCGACCTGTCTAAGCCGCGAGAGGTACCAGATATCGGGAACCCCGAAGTGGTGAGGACGAAGGTGGCGTAACTCGACGAGAGTCGGTGTATGCGGCGCTACCTTCGCGGCTTGTCTCAGCCTAGTTTTCGTGCCAAGTTCGTTGCTGCGGGATGGTAGCACCGCTTCAATATTGCTAAGCTGGCGTCAATGCCGCCATGCTGAGTTTCACCAACGTGTTGCGGCAGATGGCGCGAAGCCAAATGATTGCGTCAGTGCCATACGGTGTGTCGGGCATGTGTTGTCGATGTAATGGTTGATGATGTCGTCGAGCGAGTTTGCTTCGGCCTCGCTACGACTGACGAAGCTTCCGCGATCCATCTCGCTTTCGACGGATTGCGCCCATCGTTCCGCATCTGCGCTGGTGCTAAAGGTTTTTGCTTCGTCGGTGAATTCTCTAAGCGGAACACGTACTTGCCATTTCCTGTCTTGTTGGCGAATTGAGGTCATTCCACTCTCCTCTGGGACAAGATCGACTTTTCGTATGCCAGCAGCAAGATTCGAGGCGATTTCGTCAGACGATGGCGACGCCGGGGAGGTTAGATACGGAACGACGGGAAGGGCTTATAAATCAATCCTTTACCTCCTCCGCCTTCCAGTCCCCCGACTTCCCGCCGCGCTTCTCGCGCACGCTCACGTCGGTGATCACCATCCCGCGGTCGACCGCCTTGCACATGTCGTACACGGTCAGCAGCCCGACCTGGACGGCCGTCAGCGCTTCCATCTCGACGCCGGTCCGGCCGAACGTCTCGACCTGCACGACGCAATGCACGCCCGGCAGCGCGTCGTCGAGTTCGAAGTCGACGGCCACGCGCGTCAGCGCGAGCGGGTGGCACAGCGGAATGAGATCGGCCGTGCGCTTCGCGCCCTGGATCGCCGCGATGCGCGCGACGCCGAGCACGTCGCCTTTCTTGGCCTTGCCGTCGCGGATCAGCGCGAACGTGGCCGGCAGCATCCGGATCGTGCCGCGCGCGATCGCGATGCGTCGGGTTTCCTGCTTGTCGCCGACGTCGACCATGTGCGCATGGCCGGCGGCATCGAAATGGGTGAGTCCTGACATGTCTTCCTCTCGTGGAACGGCGTGCGCGCGCACGTCCGTCGATCCGGCTCCGTGATCAGCCGCGCTTCGAATCCCGTACCGGCGCGACGAACCGATCCAACCGTGCAGCGGGCGCCTATCATAGCAGCGGCGTTCGCGTTGCCGGACGCGCAGATGACGCATGCGCGGCACGGGACAGTCGTCGCGGCGCCGGTACAATGACCCGAATATTCAGACCAAACGCCGCGATGCGCGCCGCTCGCGCGGGACGGCGTCGTATTCATCCTGCCATGCGTGTCAAACCGTTGCTTGCCGTGTCGCTGTCGGCCGCGCTTGCGCTGCCACCGGGCGGCCATGCGCAGAGCGCCGCCGCGCCGCCGCTCGAGCCGGCAGCGGGCGGCGCGACGTCGATATCCACCGTGCCGTCCGGCATCGCGACCGGCGTGTTCGGCACGTACGGCGGCGCGGAGAGCCGGTTCTCGGGCGCGGACGGTGCGTCGGCGCCGGTCGCGAGCCTGCGCGCGCCGCTGCGTGCGCTGGAGCTGCCCGATCTCGGCGACGGCTCCGGCGGCGCGCTGACGCCGCGGGCCGAGCGCCGGCTCGGCGAGCGCGTGATGCGCGAGGTGCGGCGCGATCCCGACTATCTCGACGACTGGCTCGTGCGCGACTACCTGAACGCGATGGCGGCGCGGCTCGCGGCCGCGGCGGCGGCGCGCTACATCGGCGGCTACACGCCCGACTTCGACCTGTTCCCGGTGCGCGATCCGCAGATCAACGCGTTCTCGATGCCGGGCGGCTTCATCGGGATCAACAGCGGGCTGGTGGTGACGACGCAGACGGAGTCGGAGCTCGCATCGGTGGTCGGCCACGAGATGGGGCATGTGCTGCAGCGGCACATCGCGCGGATGATCGGCGCGAGCGAGAAGAGCGGCTACACGGCGCTCGCGACGATGCTGCTCGGCGTGCTGGCCGGCGTGCTCGCGCGCAGCGGCGATCTCGGCAGCGCGATCGCGATGGGCGGGCAGGCGTACGCGGTCGACAACCAGCTGCGCTTCTCGCGTTCGGCCGAGCGCGAGGCCGATCGCGTCGGCTTCCAGTTGCTCGCGGGAGCCGGCTACGACCCGTATGGGATGCCGGGCTTCTTCGAGCGGCTCGATCGCGCGTCGATGGGCGATGCGGGCGTGCCGGCCTACGCGCGCACGCATCCGCTGACCGGCGAGCGAATTGCGGACATGGAGGATCGTGCGCGCCGCTCGCCGTACCGGCAACCGCGCCAGTCGGCCGAATACGGGTTCGTGCGCGCGCGGCTGCGCATCCTGCAGAACCGGGCGCCGACCGACATCTCGGCCGAGGCGCGCCGGATGCAGCTCGAGATCGACGATCGCACCGCGCCGAACGTCGCGGCGAACTGGTACGGCATCGCGCTCGCGAACACGCTGCTCGGCCAGTACGATGCGGCGGACAAGGCGCTCGCGTCGGCGCGCGGCGCGTTCGACGAGCGCGAGCGGCGCGACGACGATCCGGCCACCCGTTCGCCGAGCCTCGACGTGCTGGCCGCCGACATCGCCCGCCGCGCGGGCCGAACCGACGACGCGGTACGGCTATCGGCGCTCGCGCAGCGGCGCTGGCCGGCGTCGCACGCGGCGATCGTCGCGCATCTGCAGGCGCTGATCGCCGCGCGTCGCTTCGCCGACGCGCAGACGCTCGCGCGGGCGCAGGCGAAGGCCGACCCCGAACAGCCGGACTGGTGGGATTACCTCGCGAAGGCGAGCGACGGCAAGGGCGACGTGCTCGCGCGGCGCCGCGCGCTGGCGGAGAAACTGGCGCTCGACGGCGCGTGGCCATCGGCGATCCGGCAACTGAAGGAAGCGCGCGACGCGAAGGACGTGTCGTTCTACGAGCAGTCGATCATCGGCGCGCGGCTGCTGGAATTCGAGGCGCGCTACAAGGAAGAGCGCGACGACGAGAAGAACGGCCGCGGGTAGCGGCCATCGCGCGGCGAACGCGGCCGGCGCCGCCGCGGCTCACTGGCCGCGGTCGGCCGCGTCGCGCGCGCGGCGCGCCGGGCTGGCGACGTAGCCGAACCGTGCCGGTACGTCGGCGCACGCGATGCTGCCGAGCGGCAGCATGCGGCCGTCGCGCCAGCGCAGCACGGGCGGCTCGGCATCGAAATCCGCGTGATCGGCGAACAGCCCGAGGTCGTGATCGTGCAGCGCCGCGATGCGCGCGGGCGTGCCGGCGTCGCGAAACAGCACGCCGCCGCCGTCGTCGAGCCACGCTGCCTCCGGCTCGAACGGGGCGCCCGTCTGGTCGGTGAGCGCAAGCTGCCCGTCATGCTCGGCGAGCCGCACGACCCACGGCGTATAGGCGAGTTCGACGTACACGCGCTGCGGCCCGTTCTGGAAGAACCACTGGCCCTGCGCGTCGCAGGCGTAGTTGCGGCCGATGAACGCGTTCAGCGCCGCATGCCGGATCGGCGAGCCGAGCTCGCCGGCCGCCTGCGCGGCGTCGTCGCGCAGCCGCCATGCGCCGCGCCGATCGAGCAGCAGCCAGCCGGTGCAATGCGGCACGTTCGGCCATTTGGCGAGCGCCTGCCTGACGATGTCATCCATGGTCGACGAATTTCGAGCAATAGCCGAACACCCGCGCCGATAGCCAGTCGAGGCGGCCGGGGAACGGCCCGGTCATGAAGCCCGCGTGGCCGCCGTGCGCGGGCTGGTCGAGCTCGACGGCCGGCGACACGTCGGCCGGGCCCGGCAGTGCCGATTCGGGCAGGAACGGGTCGTTGCGGGCGTTGAGGATCAGCGTGGGCACGTCGATCGCGCGCAGCAGCGGGCGCGTCGTCGCCTGGGTCCAGTAGTCGTCCGCGTTCGCGAAGCCGTGCAGCGGCGCGGTCACGACTTCGTCGAAGTCGCGCATCGTCACGGCCCGCAGCATCGCGTCGCGGTCGAACAGCCCCGGATACTGTTCGAGTTTCGCGAGCCCCTTGCGTTTGAGCGTCTTCAGGAAGCTGCGCGTGTAGACCATCGCGAAGCCCTGCGACAGCGCGCGGCCGCCGGCATGCACGTCGATCGGCGTCGAGATCGCGGCGGCGGCGCGCACGATCGACGTGTCGCTGCGATGCTCGCCGAGCCAGCGCAGCAGCACGTTGCCGCCCAGCGACACGCCGGCCACGACCAGCGGTCCGCGGTGCTGCGCGGCGAGCCGGCGCAGGATCCAGTCGACCTCGGCGCTGTCGGCGAGATGGTAGAAGCGCGGCTGCCGGTTGATCTCGCCGCTGCAACTGCGGAAGTGCGGGACGACCGCGTGCCAGCCGTGCGCGCGCGCGGTGGCCATCATCGCGAGCGCGTAGTGCGAGCCGGAGCTGCCTTCGAGGCCGTGGAACAGCACGAACAGCGGCGCGTCGGGCGCCGGCGCCGCGCTGTCGAGGTGCGCGACCCAGTCGAGGTCGATGAAGTCGTGGTCGGGCGTTTCCCATCGCTCTCGCCGATAACCGACTACCGGCCGCCGCGCGAACAGCGCGGGCACGATGGTTTGCACATGGCTGTTGGGCAGCCAGCGCGGTGCGCGATAGCGCAATGAATCGTCGTCGGGGGCCGGGGGCCCGGTCAGCGGCGAGGTGGGCGGAGAAGCCGTACTCATGATCGCCCCGCTAATGCGTTGCTTCGTTTTTCGTCAGTGCAGCGGACCCTGCCCGTGACGGATCTTCGCGGCGAATTGTCCGGCCGCTCGTTCAGGAATCGGGCTCGCGTGGATGTGCGCGATGCGCCATTCGCCACGTTCGTGGATCATCACGTACGTCGCGAAAACCATGTCGGGTTCGGCCGTCAGGTCGGCCTGCTGATGCGCTTCGGCGATCGTATAGACGACCGTGCCGAGGCTGT
Source organism: Burkholderia sp. BCC1047 (assembly GCF_902833155.1). Classification (NCBI taxonomy): domain Bacteria; kingdom Pseudomonadati; phylum Pseudomonadota; class Betaproteobacteria; order Burkholderiales; family Burkholderiaceae; genus Burkholderia; species Burkholderia sp. BCC1047. The sequence goes on from NZ_CADFEH010000024.1 coordinate 20,203, forward strand.
CGTACACGCGGATGTCGAGCGGCTCGATCGTGACGGGGCGCGTCGCGAGGCGATTGCCCAGCCCGCTGCGGATCTGGTCGAGGCCGTGCAGATGCTCGCCGTCCGCCCACACGCAGCTGGCGAAATCCTCGTCGATCCACAGCGCCAGCAGCGCGTCGAGATTGGCATCCGCGACGGCCTGGTAGTAGGCGTTCAGCGTATCGGCGGCAGCTTCGAACAGGCGGGCAAAACGTGGCATCGGGGTGGTCTCTCGCGCGCATCGCGCGCCGTATTCAGCACGGCGGCCCGGATCGAGCCGCCGTACACCGGTGAATCGGATTGCCCGGCGCGCCGTGCGACGCTGCCGGTCAGGGTCAGCGCTGCCCGACGAGCATGCCGCGCAAATCGCCGAATACCTGCTCGGGACCGAGTTCGCGCAGGCACTTCAGGTGGCCGAGCGGGCACTCGCGTTCGAAGCAGGGACTGCATTCGAGATGTAACCATTGTACCTTCGCCAGGTCCGACAGCGGAGGGGTATGGCGCGGATCGGTCGATCCGTACAACGCGACGAGCGGCCGGCGCAACGCGGCGGCGACGTGCATCAGCCCCGAATCGTTGGTGACGACCGCGTTCGCGCGCGCGATCAGCGCGCACGCCTCGGACAACGACGTCTGCCCGCACAGGTTGCGCACGTTCGGCGCGTGGTCGGCGATCGCCTGCGCGGCCGCCGAATCCTTCGGCGAGCCGAGCGCGACGATCTGCGTATACGGGAACGACTGGTGGACGATGGTCGCGAGCGACGCGAAGTGCTCGGGCGGCCAGCGCTTGGCCGGGCCGTATTCGGCGCCGGGGCAGAACACGACGAGCGGCTTGCGCGTATCGAGATTGAAACGTGCGGACACGCGCGCCGTCTCGTTCAGGTCGGCGTCCAGGCGCGGCGCGGGCAGCGTCTTCATCGACTCGGGCAGCTTCGCGCCCGGCGCGTACGCGAGCGCCGCGTAGTGGGTCGTCATCGGCGGCCGCTCGCCCGACTTGTCGGGGTTCGCGTGCCGCACGTTCAGCAGCCCGTAGCGGTGCTCGCCCGTATAGCCGATCCGCAGCGGAATGTTCGCGAGCCACGGGATCACCGCGGATTTCAGCGAATTCGGCAGCACGTACGCCGCGTCGTAGCCGACGTCGCGCAGGTCGCTCGCGAGCTGCCAGCGGCGCAGCAGCTGCAGCTTGCCATGCGCGAGATCGGTCGCGTAGACATCGTGGATCTCGGGCATCCGCTCGAGCACGGGCGCGACCCAGGAGGGTGCGACGGCATCGATCGCGATGCGGGGATGGAGCTTTTTCAGCAGCGCAAAAAGCGGCTGCGCCATCAATGCGTCACCGATCCAGTTCGGTGCGATAACCAGCGCTCGACGCATCAGGTCGACTTCCGATGTCGTAATGAAGCACGGCGCACGGGCGCCGCGTTCGGGTTGCCAGAATGGGGAAGGGCGGCGCGCCGGATTTCCGTCTGCGCCGCCTTGCGGGTCGGCGGGCCGTCAGGCCCGGCCGCCGAGGCTCAGTGGCCCTTGACGACCTCGCCGTCGCGCAGCTTGTAGCGCGTGCCGCAGTACGGGCAGCGCGCCTCGCCGTGCGATACGTCGATGAAGACGCGCGGGTGCGCATTCCAGCGCGTCATGGCCGGGTTCGGGCAGTAGGCGGGAAGATCCTTGGCCGTCAGCTCGACCAGCGGCATTTCCTTGATTTCGCTCATGAGACTTTCTCTTATCACTCTTGTGTGGGGCGGTCGGTGGCGCGGCGCGCTCAGACCTTCGTCAGCCAGTGCGCGTACTTCGCGTTCTTGCCCGACACGATATCGAAAAACGCCGATTGGAGCTTTTCCGTGACGGGGCCGCGCGCGCCGCTGCCGATCGTGCGGTTGTCGAGTTCGCGGATCGGCGTGACCTCGGCGGCCGTGCCGGTGAAGAACGCTTCGTCGGCCGTGTAGACCTCGTCGCGCGTGATGCGCTTCTCGATGACCTCGATGCCGGCGTCCTTCGCGAGCGTGATGACCGTGTCGCGCGTGATGCCGTCGAGGCACGACGATAGGTCGGGCGTGTACAGCTTGCCGTTGTTCACGAGGAAGAAGTTCTCGCCGGAGCCTTCGGACACGTAGCCGTCGACGTCGAGCAGCAGCGCTTCGTCGTAACCGTCGGCCGTCGCTTCCTGGTTCGCGAGGATCGAGTTCACGTACCAGCCCGACGCCTTCGCGCGCACCATCGACACGTTCACGTGATGGCGCGTGAACGACGACGTCTTCACGCGGATGCCCTTCGCGAGGCCGTCCTCGCCGAGGTATGCGCCCCACGGCCACGCGGCGATCGCGACGTGGATCGTGTTGCCCTTCGCGGCCACGCCGAGCTTTTCCGAGCCGACCCAGACGATCGGGCGCAGGTAGCACGACTCGAGGCGGTTCTCGCGCACGACCGCGAGTTGCGCGGCTTCGAGCGTTTCGCGGTCGAACGGCACGTCCATCTGGAAGATCTTCGCCGAATTCAGCAGACGTTTGGTGTGCTCGCGCAGGCGGAAGATCGCGGTGCCGCCGTCGGCCGTCTTGTACGCGCGCACGCCCTCGAAGACGCCCATGCCGTAGTGCAGCGTATGGGTCAGGACGTGGATCTTGGCGTCGCGCCAGTCGATCAGCTTGCCGTCCATCCAGATCTTGCCGTCGCGGTCGGCCATTGACATAGGATTCTCCTGGAAGCGGTGATGTGCTGCGGGTGATGTGCAGCGTTGAACCGGAAAGACGCTTATTTTAGCGTCATTTGGGGACGATCCGGTCGGGCGGCACGGGGCCGGCGCTATAATCGTCCGGTACCGATTCCAATAACGATGGGTCGCACCGGCAGGAGGCGCCGGCGTCCCGACGAACCGCCCGCTGCGGCCCGCTTTCCGATGCTCGCTCGATTGTCCGCCACCGACCGCTTCGCGCTGATCCAGGGCGCGCGCGACTATTCCCCGACACTGATGGCGATCCTGTCCTGGGGGCTCGTCACCGGCATCGCGATGAGCAAGTCCGTGATGACGCTCGGGCAGGCGAGCGCGATGTCGCTGTTCGTCTACGCGGGCTCGTCGCAGCTCGCGGTGCTGCCGCTGCTCGCGGCGAAGCTGCCGATCTGGACCGTGTTGCTCACGGCCGCGATGGTCAACCTGCGCTTCGTGATCTTCAGCGCCGGGCTGGCGCCCCATTTTTCCTACCTGCCGCTGTGGCGGCGCCTCGCGATCGGCTATTTCAACGGCGACGTGATCTATCTGCTGTTCCAGAAACAGGGCTTCGCATACGGCCGCGTGCCGGGCAAGGAAGCGTATTTCTGGGGGATGGCGCTCGCGAGCTGGGCGTCGTGGCAGGTGTCGTCGCTCGCCGGCATCCTGCTCGCGAGCGTCTTTCCCGCGAGCTGGGGGCTGGAGCTGGCCGGCACGCTCGCGCTGATCCCGATCATGGTGTCGGCGGTCGCGAACCGCTCGACGCTCGCGGCTGTCGCGGTCGCGGGCATCGTGTCGCTGATCGCGTTCGACCTGCCGTACCGGCTCGCGCTGCCGATCGCGGTGCTGGCCGCGCTCGCGGCCGGCTGCGCGGCCGATTTCTTCGTCGAGCGCGCCGACTGGCGGCGCATCCGGACCGAAACCGTGCACGAAAAGGACATCGAATGAGCGCGACCGAGATCTGGATCGTCATCGTCGGGATGACGATCGTCACGGCCGTCACGCGCGCGCTGTTCCTGATCGGCGGCGAGCGCACCGTGCTGCCCGAACGCGCGCAGCGCGCGCTGCGCTACGCGCCGGCCGCCGCGCTGGTCGCCGTCGTGCTGCCCGACGTGCTCGAAACGCCGGCCGGACTGTCGTTCGGGCTGTCCAATCATCCGTTCTACGCGGCGCTCGCCGGCCTCGGCTGGTTTTTGTGGCGGCGCAGCATGCTCGGCACGATCGTCGTCGGGATGCTCGTGTTCACCGCACTGCGGCTGATCTTCTGATGCACCGCCGTTCCGGCCCGATCACTGCCGGCCGGCTGCGCGCCTGTCTTGCTGCGATGCAGCAATTCGTCCGTTCCGGCGCGCGATCCCAAATAGGCGGAATTCGCCGTCGCACGGGTCAGTCTGCCGGATGGATCGGCTAGAATGCCCGTTCGAGATTTTTTACCCGTGCGCGTCTTGCGAACCGCCAGCCACGGCCGCATCCGGCGCCCTTTCGCGGCAGCCCGCGCACGTCCAGCGTGAACCCCCTTTCCCCATCCACCACTTCAATCTGTTCAACATGAGCCAAGTCAAGCGTCTTACCGACCTGATCGCCGCCGGCCAGCTCGCCGGCAAGCGGGTGTTCATCCGCGCCGACCTGAACGTCCCGCAGGACGACCAGGGCAACATCACCGAGGACACGCGCGTGCGTGCGTCCGTGCCGGCCATCCAGGCCGCGCTCGACGCCGGCGCGGCGGTGATGGTCACGTCGCACCTCGGCCGTCCGACCGAAGGCGAATTCAAGCCGGAAGACTCGCTCGCGCCGGTCGCGAAGCGTCTCGCCGACCTGCTCGGCCGCGACGTACCGCTCGTCGCGAACTGGGTCGAGAACGGCGTGAACGTCGCGCCGGGCCAGGTCGTGCTGCTCGAGAACTGCCGCGTGAACAAGGGCGAGAAGAAAAATTCGGACGAGCTCGCGCAGAAGATGGCGAAGCTCTGCGACGTGTACGTGAACGACGCGTTCGGCACCGCGCACCGTGCGGAGGCGACCACCCACGGGATCGCGAAGTACGCGCCCGTGGCATGCGCGGGCCCGCTGCTTGCTGCGGAACTCGACGCGCTCGGCAAGGCGCTCGGCAACCCGGCGCGCCCGCTGGTCGCGATCGTCGCCGGTTCGAAGGTGTCGACCAAGCTGACCATCCTGAAGTCGCTGGCCGGCAAGGTCGACCAGCTGATCGTCGGCGGCGGCATCGCGAACACGTTCATGCTCGCGGCCGGCCTGTCGATCGGCAAGTCGCTCGCGGAAGCCGATCTCGTCGCCGAGGCGAAGGCGATCATCGACGAAGCGCGCGAGCGCGGCGCGTCGGTGCCGATCCCGACCGACGTCGTCACCGCGAAGGAATTCTCGCCGACGGCCGCGGCCACGGTGAAGCAGGTCGCCGACATCGAAGCGGACGACATGATCCTCGACATCGGCCCCGATACCGCCAAGGCGCTCGCGAGCCAGCTCGAGAAGGCCGGCACGATCGTGTGGAACGGCCCGGTCGGCGTGTTCGAGTTCGACCAGTTCGGCAACGGCACCAAGACGCTCGCCGAAGCGATCGCCAAATCGTCCGCGTTCTCGATCGCGGGCGGCGGCGACACGCTCGCGGCCATCGCGAAGTACGGCATCCACGACCAGGTCAGCTACATCTCGACGGGCGGCGGCGCCTTCCTCGAGTTCCTCGAAGGGAAGAAGCTGCCGGCGGTGGAAGTGCTCGAAACGCGGGCGGCCTGAGCGTGGCGGCGCGCGCAGGGGTGACGAAGGCCGCGCGCTCCGCGAAAGCGGAGCAGCCGGCCGGCGCGGGCAAGCGCACACGCGCGCCCGCGCGGGCGAACACCGCCCCGCGCGCACCGGCGGCCGCCGGCGACGCGGCCGTGCAGCACCACGAGATTCAGAACAAAGCGATGCCGGGCGCCAGCACCGGCACGCCCCCCGGAACGGCGGCCGCTGGGCCTGCCGCTTCCGGCTCTCGCAGCGTTTCACCCAGCGCATCCACCTTGATCCAGATGAGGAGTTTCATGCAGCGCGCCACCAAGATAGTCGCCACGATCGGCCCGGCATCCAGTTCGCCGGAGATTCTGCTGCAGATGATGCAGGCGGGCCTCGACGTCGTGCGGCTCAATTTTTCGCACGGCACGGCCGACGATCACCGCCAGCGCGCCGAAATGGTCCGCGAGGCCGCCCGCAAGGTTGGCCGCGAGATCGCGATCATGGCCGACCTCCAGGGCCCGAAGATCCGCGTCGGCAAGTTCGAGAACGGCAAGACGACGCTTGTGCCGGGGCAGCCGTTCATCCTCGATGCGGGCTGCGAACTCGGCAACGACGAGCGTGTCGGCCTCGACTACAAGGAGCTGCCGCGCGATCTGAAGCCGGGCGACCTGCTGCTGCTGAACGACGGCCTGATCGTGCTGACCGTCGAGCGCGTGCTCGGCGACGAGATCCACACGATCGTCAAGGTGGGCGGCGAGCTGTCGAACAACAAGGGGATCAACCGCCAGGGCGGCGGCCTATCGGCGCCGGCGCTGACCGCGAAGGACATGGAAGACATCCGCACCGCGATGTCGCTCGGCGCGGACCTCGTCGCGGTGTCGTTCCCGAAGAACGCGACCGACATGGAAATGGCGCGCCAGCTCGCGAACATCGCGGGCGCGCCGTACGGCATCAAGCCGAAGATGATCGCGAAGATCGAACGCGCGGAGGCGATTCCGGCGCTGCAGAGCATCCTCGACGCGTCCGACGGCATCATGGTCGCGCGCGGCGACCTCGCGGTCGAAGTGGGCAACGCGGCCGTGCCGGCGCTGCAGAAGCGGATGATCCGGATGGCGCGCGAGTCGAACAAGCTCGTGATCACCGCGACGCAGATGATGGAATCGATGATCTACGCGCCCGTGCCGACCCGCGCGGAAGTGTCGGACGTCGCGAACGCGGTGCTCGACGGCACCGACGCGGTGATGCTGTCGGCCGAGACGGCTGCCGGCAAGTATCCGGTCGTCACGATCGAGACGATGGCGGCCGTGTGCGTCGAGGCGGAAAAATCCGAAGAAGTCGAGCTGGACAAGGACTTCCTCGACCGCACGTTCACGCGGATCGACCAGTCGATCGCGATGGGCGCGCTGTTCACCGCGTACCACCTGGGCGCGAAGGCGATCATCGCGCTGACCGAATCGGGCGCGACCGCGCTGTGGATGTCGCGGCACTACACGCACGTGCCGATCTTCGCACTGACGCCGCGCGTCGGCAGCGAGCGCACGATGGCGCTGTACCGCAACGTGACGCCGCTGCACGTCGACTTCAACAGCGACCGCGATTCGGCGCTGCAGGCCGCGCTCGAAATCGTCGTCAAGCAAGGCTACGTGCAGCACGGCGACATGGTCGTGCTGACCGTCGGCGAGCCGATGGGGCAGGCGGGCGGCACCAACACGCTGAAGATCGTGCGGGTCGGCGAGCACTATTGAGCGCCGGCTGAACCGCATCGCGCCGGCCGGCAGACCGGCGGCCCGGATCGGCTGCAATCGATCCGGCACCGTTTTTTTGCGCACAAGCCGCGCGGGGTCCGAAGCCCCGCGCGGCTTTTTTTCTCCTTTTTGGCCCGATTGTGCCGTGCGAACGTAACAAATTGCGAGCGGGCGCCACCGGGCGGTCGGAATCGGAGGCGCTTCGCGATAAAATGCGGCTATTCGACGCTCAGCCGCGCCGCGCCGTCCCGGTTCACAGCGGAGCGAGCGCCGCGCCGGCGTCAGGGCGCACCGGTTTTCATTCCAAGGAGTTCCACAATGCCTCTCGTATCAATGCGTCAATTGCTGGACCACGCGGCAGAGCACGGTTACGGCCTGCCGGCCTTCAACGTGAACAACCTGGAGCAGGTCCAGGCGATCATGGCGGCGGCGGATCAGGTCGGCGCGCCCGTGATCATGCAGGCATCGGCCGGCGCGCGTAAGTATGCGGGCGAGCCGTTCCTGCGCCACCTGATCGAAGCAGCGGTCGAATCCTATCCGCACATCCCGGTCGTGATGCACCAGGATCACGGCCAGTCGCCGGCGGTCTGCACGGCCGCGATCCGCAGCGGCTTCACGAGCGTGATGATGGACGGTTCGCTCGAAGCCGACGGCAAGACGGTCGCGTCGTACGAGTACAACGTCGACGTGTCGCGCAAGGTCGTCGAGATGGCGCACTCGATCGGCGTGACGGTCGAAGCCGAACTGGGCGTGCTCGGCTCGCTCGAGACGATGAAGGGCGACAAGGAAGACGGCCACGGCGCGGAAGGCACGATGACCCGCGAGCAGCTGCTGACCGATCCGGAGCAGGCCGCCGACTTCGTGAAGCTCACGCAGTGCGACGCGCTCGCGATCGCGATCGGCACGTCGCACGGCGCGTACAAGTTCTCGAAGAAGCCGACGGGCGACATCCTGTCGATCCAGCGCATCAAGGAAATCCACGCACGCATTCCGAACACGCACCTGGTGATGCACGGTTCGTCGTCGGTGCCGCAGGAACTGCTGGCCGAGATCCGCGAATTCGGCGGCGACATGAAGGAAACCTACGGCGTGCCGGTCGAGGAAATCCAGGAAGGCATCAAGCATGGCGTGCGCAAGATCAACATCGACACCGACCTGCGTCTCGCGATCACCGGCGCGATCCGCCGCTACCTGTTCGAGAACCCGGGCAAGTTCGATCCGCGCGACTACCTGAAGCCCGCGCGCGAAGCCGCGAAGAAGGTGTGCGTCGACCGTTACCTCGCGTTCGGCTGCGAAGGCCAGGCCGGCAAGATCAAGCCGGTGTCGCTCGACAAGATCGCCGAGCAGTACAAGTCGGGCGCGCTCGCACAGGTCGTGCGCTGAGACTGTAGTACGATTGCCCCGCCCGGTTCTGCCGCCGGGCATGGGCTGGCTGCCCGTTCGGCCGGATTTGATCCGGCCCCGGCAGCCGTTCCGTCCGGCCGAACAAGGGCCGGCCGGCAGCCGCCCGGGCGCTGCGCCCGCCGGTTCGCCGACGTATTGCAAGACCGCCGTTCCCGCCTGCCGCGGGGAACGGCGTTTCCCTTTTTGTTTGGCTCCTTATCTGCGAAAAGACGATGTCTACCCTTTACGAATCCACGCTCCGCTCGCTGCCGCTTCTCGGTCGCGGCAAGGTTCGCGATAACTACGCGGTCGGCAACGACAAGCTCCTGATCGTCACGACCGATCGCCTGTCGGCCTTCGACGTGGTGATGGGCGAGCCGATTCCGAACAAGGGCCGCGTGCTGAACCAAATGGCGAACTTCTGGTTCGACAAGCTCGCGCACATCGTGCCGAACCACCTGACGGGCGACGCGCCGGAAGCGGTCGTCGCGGCCGACGAGGTCGAGCAGGTGAAGGGCCGCGGCGTGGTCGTCAAGCGCCTCGAGCCGATCATGATCGAAGCGGTCGTGCGCGGCTACCTGGCCGGCAGCGGCTGGAAGGAATACCAGGCGTCGGGCGCCGTGTGCGGCGTGCAGCTGCCGGAAGGCCTGCAGAACGCGCAGAAGCTGCCCGAGCCGATCTTCACGCCGGCCGCGAAGGCCGAGATGGGCGAGCACGACGAGAACATCACGTTCGAGGAAACCGAGCGCCGCATCGGCACCGAGCTGGCCGCGACGATCCGCGACATCTCGATCCGCCTGTACAAGGAAGCGGCCGACTACGCGGCGACGCGCGGCATCATCATCGCCGACACGAAGTTCGAATTCGGCCTCGACAATCACGGCAAGCTGTACCTGATGGACGAAGTGCTGACCGCCGATTCGTCACGCTTCTGGCCGGCCGACCAGTACGAAGTCGGCACGAACCCGCCGTCGTTCGACAAGCAGTTCGTGCGCGACTGGCTCGAGGCGCAGCCGTGGGGCAAGACGGCACCGGCGCCGGCGCTGCCGGCCGACGTGGTCGAGAAGACGGCCGCGAAGTACCAGGAAGCGCTCGAGCGCATCACGGGCCAGTCGCTTGCCTGAGAAGGAATGCACGAAAATGAGTGAAATCCAGACCGCCCACACGCACAGCGCGCCGCTGATCGGCGTGCTGATGGGTTCGAGTTCCGACTGGGACGTGATGAAGCATGCGGTCGCCATCCTGCAGGAATTCGGCGTGCCGTACGAAGCGAAGGTCGTGTCCGCGCACCGGATGCCCGACGAGATGTTCGACTATGCGGAGAAGGCGCGCGAGCGCGGGCTGCGCGCGATCATCGCGGGCGCCGGCGGCGCCGCACACCTGCCCGGCATGCTCGCCGCGAAAACCACGGTGCCCGTGCTCGGCGTGCCGGTCGCGAGCAAGTACCTGAAGGGCGTCGATTCGCTGCACTCGATCGTGCAGATGCCGAAGGGCGTGCCGGTCGCGACGTTCGCGATCGGCGAGGCCGGCGCCGCGAATGCCGCGCTGTTCGCGGTGTCAATCCTGTCCGGCAACTCGGTCGACTACGCGAACCGGCTCGCCGCGTTCCGCGTGCGCCAGAACGAAGCCGCGCACGCGATGGTGCTGCCGCCGCTGGAATGACGGCATGGCGCGCGGCCGCAGGACGCGGCCGGCGCCGGATTTTCCTACTGCGGCGGGCCTTTCCGCGTTCCGCCGCGACCGACCACTGACATGACCGCAACTCCTGATTCCGTTTCCCCGATCCTGCCCGGCGCGTGGCTGGGCATGGTCGGCGGCGGCCAGCTCGGCCGCATGTTCTGCTTTGCCGCCCAGTCGATGGGCTATCGCGTCGCCGTGCTCGATCCCGATCCGACGAGCCCCGCCGGCGCGGTCGCCGATCGCCACCTGCGCGCGGCGTACGACGACGAAGCCGCGCTCGCCGAACTGGCGGACCTGTGCGACGCCGTATCGACGGAGTTCGAGAACGTGCCGGCCGCGAGCCTCGATTTCCTCGCCCGCACGACGTTCGTCGCACCGGCCGGCCGCTGCGTCGCGGTCGCGCAGGACCGGATCGCGGAGAAGCGGTTCATCGAGGCGTCGGGCGTGCCGGTCGCGCCGCACGTCGTGATCGAATCGGCGGCGGCGCTCGCCGCGCTCGACGATGCGGCGCTCACCGCGGTGCTGCCGGGCATCCTGAAGACGGCCCGCCTCGGCTACGACGGCAAGGGCCAGGTGCGTGTCGCCACCGCGCAGGAAGCGCGCGACGCGCATGCCGCGCTCGGCGGCGTGCCGTGCGTGCTGGAGAAGCGCCTGCCGCTGAAATACGAAGTGTCGGCGCTGATCGCGCGCGGCGCCGACGGCCGCTCGGCCGCGTTCCCGCTCGCGCAGAACGTGCATCACAACGGCATCCTCGCGCTGACGGTCGTGCCGGCGCCGGCGGCCGACGCCGCGCGCGTCGAAGAGGCGCAGCAGGCGGCCGTGCGGATCGCCGATACGCTCGGCTACGTCGGCGTGCTGTGCGTCGAATTCTTCGTGCTGGAGGACGGCTCGTTCGTCGCGAACGAAATGGCGCCGCGCCCGCACAACTCCGGCCACTACACGGTCGATGCGTGCGCAACGAGCCAGTTCGAGCAGCAGGTGCGCGCGATGACGCGCATGCCGCTCGGCAATCCGCGCCAGCATTCGCCGGCCGCGATGCTGAACATCCTCGGCGACGTGTGGTTTCCCGATGGTGCTGCGGCTGACGCCGTCACGCCGCCGTGGGACACGGTCGCCGCGATGCCGGCCGCGCACCTGCACCTGTACGGCAAGGAAGAAGCGCGCGTCGGCCGCAAGATGGGCCACGTGAACTTCACGGCCGAGACGCGCGACGAAGCCGTCGCCGCCGCCACCGCGTGCGCGCAACTGCTGCGCGTGCCGCTCGACTGAGGCGCGGGCCGATGTCCATCGATCTCCCGAAGCACGTGACGCCCGCGCAGATCGACGCGGCCGCCGTGCTGCTCGACGCGGGCCAGCTCGTCGCGTTTCCGACCGAGACCGTCTACGGGCTCGGCGGCGATGCGGCGAACCCCGAGGCCGTCGCACGCATCTACGCGGCGAAGGGGCGGCCCGCGAACCATCCGGTGATCGTGCATCTGCCGCCCGGCGGCGATCCGGGCTATTGGGCCGACGACCTGCCGGCCGACGCGCACGCGCTGATCGATGCCTTCTGGCCGGGCCCGCTCACGCTGATCCTGAAGCGCCATGCGCGCATTCCCGATGCCGTCAGCGGCGGGCAGGATTCGGTCGGGCTGCGCTGTCCGTCGCATCCGGTCGCGCAGGCGCTGCTGGCCGCGTTCAGCGCGCGGCGCGGCGGCCACGGCGGCGTGGCCGCGCCGTCCGCGAACCGGTTCGGCCACGTGAGTCCGACGACCGCGCAGCACGTGCGCGACGAGTTCGGCGATACCGTGCACGTGCTCGACGGCGGCGCGTCCGAAGTCGGCATCGAGTCGACGATCCTCGATCTGTCGCGCGGCTTCCCCGCGCTGCTGCGCCCGGGTCACGTGACGCCGCAACAGATCGCCGACGTGCTCGGCCGCGCACCGAGGCTGCCGGACGGCAGCGATGCGACGGCGCCGCGCGCATCGGGCACGCTGAAAGCGCATTACGCGCCGCGCACGCCGCTCGCGCTGCTGCCGTTCGACGCGCTCGAGCCGCTGCTCGCGGCCGCGCAAACCGACGGCGAGCGCGTCGCGCTCGTCGCGCGCGCATCGCGGGCAGCGCACTGGGCGCAGGCCGACGGCGTGCATTTCATCGCGGCGCCGGAAGATCCGCAGGCCTATGCGCGCGACCTGTACGGGATGCTGCGGGCGCTCGACCGCGCGCAGGTCGCGCGCATCCTCGTCGAGAAGCTGCCCGAAACCGTCGAATGGATCGCGGTCAACGATCGTCTCGGCCGCGCGGCGGCCGCGTTCGAAGCGCGCGACTGACGCAGCCTTCGCCTTCCGCTCGCGAATGAAAAAACGCCTGACCGGCGCGAACCGGTCAGGCGTTTTCGCTTGGGCGCGTGGCCGGCAGCTTACTTGCCGACGCCGGATTTCGCGATCTGCTGTTCGACGTACTGCGCGAACAGCGCATGCAGGCGCGTCGTCGGGTGGACCGTGTCGGCGAACATGTAGGTCTGGTCCGCGTTCGCGACCGTGTAGGTCTGCGGCGAGCAGAACAGCGACGAGCCGAACGCGGTCGCGTTCGCGACGCCGTACTGCGTCGCGGCCTGGACCATCGCCTTCAGGTTGCAGGCCGTATCGGTGTTCTTCACGCTGAAGCCGTTCGCCTGGTAGTTGGCCGCGATGCCGTCCTGCCACGTGAACGAATCGACCACCGCGACCTTCGTCGTGTCGACCTTCAGCGCGGCCAGCGTGCCGACGAGCGTCTGGTTGAAGAGGCCCGACAGTTGCGTGAACGCGGCCTGCGTGCCGCCCTGCAGCGCGAGCGGCGTGCCGCCGATGTCCGGCACGTTCGCGACGAACACGTGCGTGGCGCCTGCCGCGACGATCTGCTGGACGATTCCGCCGAGCTGTTGCGCGGCCAGGCCGATCGCCTGCGCCGCCGCGAGCTGCGCGGCCGGTGTATTGCCTTGCGCCTGCGCGACCTGGGCCTGGTAGAAGATGTCGTTCGCGCCGCCGTTGATCAGCACGATCTGGCCGGCGTTGAAGCTGCCGTGCTGCGTCAGGTACTGCTTGACCTGATCGGCGATCGGCGTGGTGGTCGCCTGCGCGTAGTCGGGGTTCGGCACGCTCGCGTCCGCATGGCCGATGCCCGGCTGCAGCGTCACGCGCGAGCCGCCCTGCGCGTAGCCGAGGCCGCCGGTGGCCTGCAGCGGAATGCCGAAGCCGCCCTGGTTGGCGGGCTGCAGCGTGTCGCCGTAGTACTGCGCGACGTTCTGCGTCCACACCTGGCCCGGGTTGGTCGTGAAGCGGCCGCCGCCGAAGCCGAGCTTGATTTGCGAGTAGGTGCCGACGTCGGACAGGCTGTCGCCGAACGACACGATCTGCATCTTCACGCCCGACGGCGGCGTGGTCGACGCGCTGCTGCCGTTGTTGTCGTCGCCGCCGCCGCATGCGGCGAGCAACGCGAGCGCGGCGCCGGCGATCGCGACCTGCGCGGTGCGCAGCATGCGCCCACGCGTGCGGGAAAGTGCGTGTTGTTGTGTCTGCATCGTTCTATCTCCTCGTAGATATGGCCCTGATGTGTTTCTCATCTGCCGCGTGCCTGCTCGGTTCCGGGCTGCGCGGCGGCCGTTGGCTGAAACGGTTTATCGGTCGCGCGCAGCCGCCGGCGGCACGGTGCGCGGATCCTGGTTCGCGGCCTCGGCAATCTGCGCATGATAAGCGCTCGCCCATTCGGGCGGGCCGAAAATCGCGCGCAGCTTGTTGCGCCATCCGCCGACGCGCCACGCGTCGGACGCCATTGCCACCCACTCGTGGAACGTCGCGACGAGCGGGTTGTTCGAGCCGAGCCGCTCGACGATCCCGTACTGCGGCGGATCGTCGGGCGTTTCGTCGACATAGCTGCCGAACAGACGATCCCAGATCACCAGGACGCCTGCGTAATTGCGGTCGATGTAGCGCGCGTTGCGCGCATGGTGCGCGCGGTGGATCGACGGCGTGTTCAGCACGTATTCGAGCCAGCCGAGCTTGCCGATCGCCTGCGTGTGCACGAAGAACTGGAACGCGAGGTTGATCAGCACGATGCCGACGACCTGTTGCGGCGGAAAGCCGGCGAACGCGAGCGGCAGCCAGAACAGCCACATGCCCGCGACCGGGTACATCAGGCTCTGGCGGAACGCGGTCGAGAAATTCATCCGCTCGGACGAGTGGTGCACGACGTGCGCGGCCCACAGCCAGCGCACGCGATGACTCGCGCGATGGAACACGTAGTAGAGGAAGTCCTGCGCGACGAACAGCACCGCGAACGACAGCCAGCCGTCGTGCCACGTGTAAAGACGATAGTGCCGGTAGCAGTACGCATAGACGGGAATCACGAACAGCCATGCGAGCTTGTCGGCGCCCTGGTGCATCAGCGCGAGCGCCGCGTTGCACAGCGTGTCGCGCCACGCATAGATGCGGTCGTGCGCACGGGTGCGGGCGAGGTGCCAGGCCTCCCACGCGATGCAGAGCAGGAAGACGGGCGCCAGCGCGAGCAGAAGCAATTCGACGTCGAATCGCATGGGCGAGTGTCTCCTTCGTTCCCCTGCAAGCCATCAGGCCGGGCGTGTGGCCCGTTGTAGATATCGGTCAGGCCAACAGCCTACGCAATCGCCACGCGCTAGGCGAGGGGGCAGCGTAGAGGGTTCCCTCTGAGGACAGGGTTTCTACGGAATCCGTACTGCACGGGGCCGGGCGGTGCGGCCCCGTTTTGCGGGCATGGCGTGCGCACAGCGCGTCGCACGAGGGTGGCGGCTGCGTTTCAAACCGCGCGGTGCGAAATTTCGCGGGCGACGCGGAGCAGCGGGAGCGCGGGCCGCGTTGTCACGACGGCCCGATGCGCGGTGCGCGGCGCGTCAGTGCGCGCCCGCGTAGATCCACTCGAGCAGCGTGTCGTGCGCGGCGCGTGCGCCTTCCGCGCGATCGTCGTTGATGAAGCTGACCACGACGTAGCTCTGGCCGTCCGCGCCGGCGACGTAGCCGGCGATCGCGCGCACGTCGCGCAGCGTGCCGGTCTTGATGTGCGCGTTGCCGAGCACGCCCGCGTTGGTGAGGCGGTTCTTCATCGTGCCGTCGATGCCGGCGATCGGCAGCGAATCGACGAACGCCTGCGCGACGGGGCTCGCGTTCGCGGCTTGCAGCAGCGCGGCGAGCGACAGCGCGCTCACGTGCTCCTCGCGCGACAGCCCCGAGCCGTTCTCGAGCACGAGGTCGGGCATCGCGATGCCGTTCTTCTGCAGGAAGGCCTGGATCGCGCGGCTCGACTGCTCGGGCGTCGCGGGCGGCTTGCCGCTGACCGCGCCGATCGTCAGGAACAGGTTGCGCGCCATCACGTTGTTGCTGAACTTGTTGATGTCGTAGACGATGCTGCCGAGGACCGGGCTGTGATGCACGGCGAGCGGCCGTGCGGTGGTCGGCACCTTGCCTTCGCTCACCGGCCCCGCGATCGTGCCGCCGTCCTGCTGCCACAGCGCGAGGAAGCCGCGTGCGAAGAACGTCGTGTGATCGAGGATCGCGAGGTTGGTCGTGTGCGCGCCGCAGCGCAGCGGGTAGTCGCCGGCGAACGACGCGGTCATGATCCCGCCGCCGGCCGTCAGCGTCGGGCGCGCGGCCGCGGCGGCCGCGCTGCACGAGCCCGAGCCTTCGACGAGCTGGTTGTCGATCGACAGGTCCGCGAGCGGCGGCAGCACGTCGACGGCGACCTTGCCGTCGTCGCCCGGCGTGACCGTGAACGACACGGCCTTGAATGCGTACAGCAGCGGATCGGGGCCGACGTTGTACGGCGCGCTCGCATCGTCGTCGAACGAAGGCAGGTCGCGCGTCGACGCCGCGAAATAGCTCTTGTCGAGCACGAGGCCGCCGGCCACGCGCTTGACGCCGGCCTTGCGCAGCTTGTCGACGAGGTCGATCAGCTCTTCGGGCACGAGCTTCGGATCGCCGGTGCCCTTGATGTACAGGTTGCCCTGCAGCGTGCCGTCGGGATCGATCGTGCCGTCCGTGTACGCGGTCGTGCGCCAGCGGTAGTCGGGGCCGAGGATCGACAGGCCCGAGAAGGTCGTCACGAGCTTCATCGTCGAGGCCGGCAGCATCGGCCGGCTTGCATTCCACGCGATCAGCGGTTGCGGATCGCCGACGCGCTCGACCACGACGCTCATCGCCGATGCCGGCACCTTCGCGCGCTGCAGCGCGACGAGCACCGATGCCGGCAGGCCGGCCGCGCGCGCGGCCGGCGACACGACGGCGCTCTTGCGCGCTTCCTTGTGGGATTTCTTGCGGGCCTGCGCGGGCGGCGCGAACGCGAGCGCGGTGCAGGTGGCGACGACGGCGGCCGCCCGCAGGCAGACGCGGGCGCGAGGGGCGAACCGGGCGGAAAGATCGGAAATCGGCATGGGCGAATACGGGAAAAGCAGGGGGCTCGGGCAGGGCGCGCGGGGGCGCCGAAGCGCACATTGTAGAGACAAGTCGCGGCACGCCCCTTGCAATCCGCCTTACTGTTGCATTGCAGGGTGCCGCGCACGCGATTCGCGGCGCTACAATGGTCGCCGTGTTTGACTCGCCCCATGGATGCGTGGCCCGATGCGGATTCTGCTTGTCGAAGATGATCGAATGATTGCCGAGGGCGTGCGCAAGGCGCTGCGCTCGGACGGCTTTGCGGTCGACTGGGTGCAGGACGGCGACGCCGCGCTCACCGCGCTCGGCGGCGAGACGTACGATCTGCTGCTGCTCGATCTCGGGCTGCCGAAGCGCGACGGCATCGACGTGCTGCGCACGCTGCGCGGGCGCGGGCTGGCGCTGCCGGTGCTGATCGTCACCGCGCGCGACGCGGTCGCCGATCGCGTGAAGGGGCTCGACGCGGGCGCCGACGACTACCTCGTCAAGCCGTTCGATCTCGACGAGCTCGGCGCGCGGATGCGCGCGCTGATCCGTCGCCAGGCCGGGCGCAGCGAGTCGCTGATCCGCCACGGCGCGCTGACGCTCGATCCGGCCGCGCACCAGGTGACGCTCGACGGCGCGCCCGTCGCGCTGTCCGCGCGCGAGTTCGCGCTGCTCGAGGCGCTGCTCGCGCGGCCGGGCGCGGTGCTGTCGAAGAGTCAGCTCGAGGAGAAGATGTACGGCTGGGGCGAGGAGATCGGCAGCAACACGGTCGAGGTCTACATCCACGCGCTGCGCAAGAAGCTCGGCTCGGACCTGATCCGCAACGTGCGCGGGCTCGGCTACATGGTCGTCAAGGAAAGCTGACGCGTGCGGTCGATTCGTCATCAATTGCTGATCTGGCTGCTCGCGATCGTGGTCGCGGGCGTGGGCATGGCGGGCTGGCTCATCTACCGGCAGGCGCTCGCCGAGGCGAACGAACTGTTCGACTACCAGCTGCAGGAAATCGCCGCGGCGCTGCCGTCGGAGCCGTTCTCGCAGGTGTTCGGCTCGCGCACCAACGGCGACGAAGGCATCGTGATCCAGATCTGGAACCGCAACGGCGTGCTGATGTACTTCTCGCATCCGCGCGCGCCGATCGCGCCGCGCGCGGAGCTCGGCTTCTCGACCGAGCGCACCGATCGCGGCGAATGGCGCGTGTACGGCGCGATCGTCGGCGACAACGTCGTGCAGCTCGCGCAGCCGCTGTCGGTGCGCAACCGGCTCGCGGCGAACGTCGCGCTGCGCACGCTGTGGCCGCTGATCGTGCTGCTGCCGTTCCTCGGCGCGGCCGTGTGGGGAATCGTCGGGCGCGGGCTCGCGCCGCTCGGTCGCGTGACGCGCGCGGTCGAGGCGCGCCGGCCGGAAGCGCTCGATCCGCTGCCCGACGGCCGGCTGCCGCTCGAGGTGCAGCCGCTCGTGCGGGCGCTGAACGGGCTGCTCGCGCGATTGTCGTCGGCGCTCGACACGCAGAAGGCGTTCGTCGCCGACGCCGCGCACGAATTGCGCACGCCGCTCGCGGCCGTGCAGATCCAGGCGCAGCTCGTCGCGCGCGCGAAGGACGATGCATCGCGCCGCGAGGCGATCGCGGATCTCCAGGACGGCGTGTCGCGCGCGACGCGCCTCACCGAGCAACTGCTCGCGCTCGCCCGCGCCGAGCCGGACGGTGCGACGATGCGCGAACCGGTCGACCTGCAAGCGCTGCTCGCCGAATGCGTGGCCGCGCATGCGCCGCTCGCGCAGCGGCACGACATCGATCTCGGCTTCGAGGAAACGCGCGCGGCGAGCGTCGTCGCGGACGTCGGCGCGCTGCGCGTGATGTTCGGCAACCTGCTCGACAACGCGGTGAAGTACACGCCGGACGGCGGCCGCATCGACGTGTCGCTGACGCGCGACGCGGCCGGCCGCGCGTGCGTGCAGATCGCCGACAGCGGACCGGGCATTCCGGCCGACGAGCGCGAGCGCGTGTTCGACCGCTTCTATCGCGACAGCACGGCGCGCGCGCGCACCGACGTGTCGGGCAGCGGGCTCGGCCTCGCGATCGTCAAGCGCGTGGCCGCGCAGCAGGGCGCGACGGTGTCGCTCGGCGATGCGGCCGCGGGCGGCCTGCTCGTCAGCGTCGTGTTCCGCGATGCCGAGATGCCGGCCCAGGCGCCGCAGCCTTCCGAATCCGCCTGAAGGGACGCGGCGCCGGCCCGGCGCCGGAGGTCGCTTAAGCCCCGCTTAAGGCTGATTAAGCCTCCTTTAAGTCAGGGTCGTTACGCTGCGTCCTAACAACGAGGAGGTCCTACGATGAACACCCGATTCCTTGCACGCGGCACCGTCGCGGTCGCCGTGGCGGCCGCCCTGTCGGCAGGCTATTTCGCCGGTACCCGCCGCGCCGATCCGCAGATCATCACGCCCGCGCAGGCCGCCATGATGCCGGCCGAAGCCGCCGCCAAGACCGGCATTCCCGATTTCTCCGGGCTCGTCGAGACCTACGGCCCGGCGGTCGTGAACATCAGCGCGAAGCATGTCGTGAAGCAGGTGTCGCGGCGCGCGCCGCAGCCGCAACTGCCGATCGATCCGAGCGACCCGTTCTACCAGTTCTTCAAGCACTTCTACGGCCAGGTGCCGGGCATGGGCGGCGACGCACAGCCGGACGACCAGCCGAGCGCGAGCCTCGGGTCGGGCTTCATCGTCAGCGCCGACGGGTACATCCTCACCAATGCGCACGTGATCGACGGCGCGAACGTCGTCACGGTCAAGCTGACCGACAAGCGCGAATACAAGGCGAAGGTCGTCGGCTCCGACAAGCAGTCCGACGTCGCCGTGCTGAAGATCGACGCGAGCGGCCTGCCGACCGTGAAGATCGGCGATCCGGCGCAGAGCAAGGTCGGCCAGTGGGTCGTCGCGATCGGCTCGCCGTACGGCTTCGACAACACGGTCACGTCGGGCATCATCAGCGCGAAGTCGCGCGCGCTGCCGGACGAGAACTACACGCCGTTCATCCAGACCGACGTGCCGGTGAACCCGGGCAACTCGGGCGGCCCGCTGTTCAACCTGCAAGGCGAGGTGATCGGCATCAACTCGATGATCTACTCGCAGACGGGCGGCTTCCAGGGCCTGTCGTTCGCGATCCCGATCAACGAGGCGATCAAGGTGAAGGACGAGCTCGTGAAGACGGGCCACGTGAGCCGCGGCCGTCTCGGCGTGGCCGTGCAGGGGCTGAACCAGACGCTCGCGAGCTCGTTCGGGCTGCCGAAGCCGGACGGCGCGCTCGTCAGCTCGGTCGACGCCAACGGTCCGGCCGCGAAGGCCGGCCTGCAGCCGGGCGACGTGATCCTGTCGGTCAACGGTTCGCCGGTCGCCGATTCGACATCGCTGCCCGCGCAGATCGCGAACCTGAAGCCGGGTTCGAAGGCCGACCTGCAGATCTGGCGCGACAAGTCGAAGAAGTCGATCAGCGTGACGCTCGGCGCGATGGCCGATGCGAAGCTCGCGTCGAACGACGGCGGGCCGGTCGAGCAGGGCCGCCTGGGCGTCGCGGTGCGCCCGCTGTCGCCGCAGGAGCGCAACGCGGACAACCTGTCGCACGGGCTGATCGTGCAGCAGGCCGGCGGGCCGGCCGCCAACGCGGGCATCCAGCCCGGCGACGTGATCCTCGCGGTGAACGGCCGCCCCGTCACGAGCCCCGAGCAGTTGCGCGACGCGGTGAAGGGCGCGGGCAACAGTCTTGCTCTGTTGATCCAGCGCGATAATGCACAGATCTTCGTGCCGGTCGACCTGAGCTGACCGGCCACGGCCGACGGCCGGCCCGGCCGGCCGCGGCGGGCGCCGCCGCCGCTCGATCGCGTGACGCTGCGCCCCGTATGTGTTCCGACCCCAAGGAGAGAGCCATGCAACATCTACGCAACGTGTCCCGATTTGCCGTCGCCGCGGCGCTGACCGCCGGCCTCGCGACCGGTGCGACCGGCGCGTACGCGCAGTCGGACGGTCTGCCCGCCGCGAGCCAGCAAGGCGATATCAGCTATGTGTCGGGCGGTATCGGCAAGGACCAGTCGACGGCATTCCAGAGTAACGAGGCGTCATGGCCGCTGGCGCTGCGCTTCACCGGCAAGGGCGGCGAGTTCCTGGCCGACGTCCATGTCCGGATCGTCGACGGCAAGGGCACCGAGGTGCTGGCGACCGACGCGCGCGGGCCGTACATGCTGGTGAAGCTGCCGCCGGGGCGCTATACGGTGCATGCGTCGTACCAGGGCAGCGACGAATCGCGCGCCGTCACGGTCGGCGCGAAGGGCGGCGCGAAAGCCGCGTTCCAGTGGAGTGCGCAGTAGCCGCCCGCGCGCGTCCCGGGCCCGGGACGCGCAATCGGACGAAGTTTCGCCCATAATGAAAGCCACGGCATGCGTGCCGTGGCTTTTTCGTTTCCTGCCCGGCCTGGCGGCCGCCCGAAGGAGAAACGATGTCCGATGCAGCCGACCCCCGACTCGAAATCGTGCCGAACCGTCATCGCGTGCGCGTGATCCATCGCGGCATCACCTATGCCGATTCGCACGGCGCGCTGACCGTGCGTGAAGCGGGGCTCCCGGACATCCACTACCTGCCGCGCAGCGACGTCAACATGCGCCGGCTCGTGAAATCGGGCGTCACGACCGCCTGCCCGTTCAGGGGGCAGGCCGTGCATTTCGACTTGCAGACGGAAGACGGCGTGATCGAGAACGCCGCATGGAGTTACGAAGAACCGAAGGAGGCGGCCGCCGTGCTCGCGCACTACGTCGCCTTCGATGTCGCACGGGTCGACAGTCTCGTCGAGACGTCCTGATGCGGCGCGCGTTCATCGGGGAGGCGTCATGGAATTGAACGACACGTTACGCGTACCGCTCGCGCCGCCTGTCGTGCGGGAAGCGCTGGAGGATCTCGCGCTGCTGCGGGCGAGCTTCGATCATTGCGAATCGTTCGTGAAACTCGCGCACGGCGAGTTCGCGCTGACGATCACGGTGCCGCTCGGCCCGCTGCGCGCCCGCTACGACGTGCGCGCGCATGCGGCCGCCGAACAGGGCGACACGCAAGGGCAGCCGCGCCGCGTGGTCAACTTCAAGGCGCGGGCCGACGGCCTCGGCGCGCTGCGCGGCCAGGTCGAGCTGGTGCTGATGCCGGATGACGATGCGACCGCCACGCGCATCGAGTACGTGGTCTGGGCGACGGCGAGCGGGCCGCTCGCGGAGTTGCCGGGGCGGCAGATCGACAATGCGCTGCGCGAATGGACCGACGCATTCTTCCGCGAGTTCTGCGCGGTCGTCCAGGCGAAGCACGGCCTCGCGCCGAATCGCGCAAGCGCCGCCGCGCAGCGACGCCAGCATGTCTTTCTGCGGCCGGCATCGCTGATGGCCGCGACGAAGCGTTCGCTGCCGCCGCATCTCGGCGGTACGCTGAGCGGGCGGGCGGCGAGCGCGCTCCGGCATCGCGATTCCGGCACGGTGCCCGTGTGGGCCTGGGCGGCGATGATCGTGTTCGTCGCGCTGCTGCTTTACGCGGCACGCTGGTTCAACGGCGGCTGAGCGGTCGCCCGGTTCCGCGTCACGGCCTGCGTCGCGCCCGCCCGGCGCGTATCACCGTCCCGCGTCGGCACCGGCCCCGGCGCCGCGAAATTCCCTTCGATACGCAGACGGCGACGTGCCGAGCGCGCCCGCGAAATGCTGGCGCAGCGACACGCTCGAGCCGTAGCCGGCCGCCTGCGCGATCGCGTCGATCGATTGTCCGGTGGTTTCGAGCAGATGCTGCGCGCGCGCGAGCCGCTCGGCCTGCAGCCACGCGGTGACGGTCGTGCCCGTCGCCTGGCGGAAGTGGCGCGTGAACGTGCGCCGGCTCATCAGCACGCGTTCGGCCAGCGAATCGACGCTATGCGCGGCGTCGAGATGGGCGCGCACCCAATCGAGCAGGCCCGCGAGCCGCGCATCGCGCGGGTGCGCGGCGACCGGTTGCGGCACGTACTGGGCCTGGCCGCCCTGGCGGTGCGGCGGGATCACGAGGCGGCGCGCGATCCGGTTCGCGGCGTCCGAGCCGAAGCGTCGCCGCACGACGTGCAGGCAGCAGTCGAGGCCTGCCGCCGTGCCGGCCGACGTCATCAGGTTGCCGTCGTCCACGTACAGCACGTCGGGATCGAGTCGCACGCGCGGAAAGCGTTGCGCGAAATCGTCGGCCCACGCCCAGTGCGTGGTGGCCGGTCGGCCGTCGAGCAGGCCCGCCGCGGCGAGCACGTACGCGCCGAGGCACAGGCCGACGAGCTCGGCGCCGCGCGCGGCGACCGCGCGCACCGCATCGAGCAGCGCGTCGGGCGGCGTTTCGTCCGGGTCGCGCCACGAAGGCACGATGACGATGTCCGCATCGTCGAGCGCGTCGAGCCCGTACGGCGCGGTGATCGTGAAGCCGCCCGTGGTCGCGAGCGGGCCGCGCTCGGCCGAGCAGACGCGGAATTCGAACACGGGCGACACGGCCGCATCGCGTTCCTTGCCGAACACGACCGACGGCACCGACAGATGGAACGGGCTGATGCCGTCGTACGCGATCACGGCGACGACGGTCGGAGCGGACGGGGACGAGGCGACGGCGGGCATGGCGGACTCCGGAACGGCGATGGCCCGATTTTATCGAAGAATGGCTATCGGGCCACTATCGACGCGCGCCACGCGGCCCGACAATGCATCGCATCGCACTGCTGGCCGCCCCGCTCCGGGGCGGGGCAGCGCCTCCCGACCAGGAGCTCGCCATGTCGAACGCCGCCTCGCATTCCGCTTCCCGTCCCGCCAACCGCCGCGCACTGATCGTGATCGACGTGCAGAACGAATACGTGACGGGCAACCTGCCGATCGAATATCCGCCGCTCGACGTGTCGCTCGCGAACATCGGCCGCGCGATCGACGCCGCGCACGCGGCCGGCGTGCCGGTGATCGTGGTGCAGCACGTCGCGTCGGCGGGCGCGCCGATTTTCGCGCCCGGCAGCGACGGCGTCGCGCTGCACGCCGTGGTCGCGAGCCGGCCGTACGCGCATCGGATCGAGAAGGCGCAGGCAAGCTCGTTCGCCGGCACCGATCTCGCCGCGTGGCTCGACGCGCACGGGATCGACACGCTCGCGGTGGCCGGCTACATGACGCACAACTGCAATGCGTCGACGGTCTATCACGCGGCGCATGCGGGGCTGAAGGTCGAGTACCTGAACGACGCGACGGGCACGCTGCCCTACGAGAACGAAGCGGGCGCGGTGAGCGCCGAAGAGATTCACCGCGCGTACGGGGTGGTGTTCCAGTCGAATTTCGCGGCGGTGATGTCGACCGACGCGTGGATCGCGGGACTGGCCGGCGCGCCGATGCCGGCGCGCGATTCGGTGGCCGCGTCGAACCGGCGGGCCCGCGCGCGGCGCGCGAAGGCGGCCTGACCCCGCGCGGCGACAGGGCGTGCGACGCGCCGCGCGGTCAGTCGCCGTCCTTCAGCATCGCCGGGCTGTAGCGCAGCATGTCGAAGCAGCCGTCCACGAGCTTTTCCGCATGCTGCTCGGCGTCGATCTCGTCGGGCAGCATCAGCATGTCGCGCACGAAGCCGCTGACGAGCGTGTGCAGCATCAGCGTCGCGCGCCATGTGTCGAGCCGCTCGGGCAGCAGCTTGAGCCCCACGGCCACCGCGAGATCGGCGTCGATCATGTGCAGCGCCTCGCTCATCCCCGCGCGATTGCGCTGCAACAGCGGCTCCATGTCCGCGACGTATTCGCACTTCATGAACATGATGCTGAACACGCGGCGCAACTGCGGGTCGCGCTGCACGCCGAGCAGGCACCAGATCAGGATCTGGCGCACCTTCTCGAGCGGATTGCCGCCCGGCGCGTCGAGCGGCATCCGCTTCAGTTCGTCGATCGGCAGGAGCACGCGGTTGAACATCGCATCGAACAGTTCGCTCTTGTTCGCGAAATGCCAGTAGATCGCGCCGCGCGTCACGCCGGCGTGCTTGGCGATGTCCGCGAGCGACGTGTGCGACACGCCTTTCTCGAAGAACACGTGTTCGGCGGCGTCGAGAATGCGATTGCGCGTCTCGAGCGCCTCCTCCTTGGTACGTCTGACCATGTGCAGGCCTGATTGGATCGATCGTCGGTGAATATGGGGTCCGCCACCCCTCGTCGCCGTCATGCAGACGGGCTATGCTTGCTTCCGGTAACAATTCGTAAGACTGGACAGTCGGCGGCGTACAAACGGGCTTTTTACATACATTCGTGAATGTATATACAATACCACCCTACGATCGAATGACCCAAGTGGCAATCAGTTAATATCCCACTCTGCTGATTCCCGCCCTAGTACTTGTCCGCAGTTCGCGGCGTCCCGTCGGCACGGAGGTCTCGTGCCGACTTGCTGTATCCAGCAGTCTCTAGCAGTCCAGTAATTCAGGTGTTCGATCAGCGCCGCGAGGCGCATCCGTGTTGCGCTCCGCTCGGGCGCGGCACTTATTCCATTGGTTATACACAGAGGTCGCTCCATGCGCGTCGAACGGGTTCCATACCGCTTAATCACTGTCGCGACGGCCGCCGTTTTCCTGGCCGCGTGCGGGAAAAAAGAATCGGCACCGCCGCCGCAAACGCCGGAAGTCGGCGTCGTCACCGTCCAGCCGCAAGCCGTACCGGTCTTCACCGACCTGCCGGGTCGCACCAGTGCATTCCTCGTCGCGCAGGTCCGCGCGCGGGTCGACGGCATCGTGCTGCGCCGCGAATTCACCGAAGGCACCGACGTCAAGGCCGGTCAGCGTCTCTACAAGATCGATCCGGCGCCGTACATCGCCGCGCTGAACAGCGCGAAGGCGACGCTCGCGAAGGCGCAGGCGAACCTCGTCACGCAGAACGCGCTGGTCGCGCGCTACAAGGTGCTGGTTGCGGCGAACGCGGTCAGCAAGCAGGACTACGACAACGCGGTCGCCACGCAAGGCCAGGCCGCGGCGGACGTCGCGGCCGGCAAGGCAGCGGTCGACACCGCGCAGATCAATCTCGGCTATACGGACGTCGTGTCGCCGATCAGCGGCCGCGTCGGCATCTCGCAGGTGACGCCGGGCGCGTACGTGCAGGCGAGCCAGGCGACGCTGATGTCGACGGTGCAGCAGCTCGATCCGGTGTACGTCGACCTCACGCAGTCGAGCCTCGAAGGGCTGAAGCTGCGTCAGGACGTGCAGAGCGGCCGTCTGAAGACGAGCGGCCCGGGCGCGGCGAAGGTGTCGCTGATCCTCGAAGACGGCAAGACGTATTCGGAAGCCGGCAAGCTGCAGTTCTCGGACGTGACGGTCGACCAGACCACCGGCTCGGTGACGATCCGCGCGGTGTTCCCGAACCCGGGCCGCGTGCTGCTGCCGGGGATGTTCGTGCGTGCACGGATCGAGGAAGGCGTGAACGAGAACGCGTTCCTGGTGCCGCAGATCGGCGTCACGCACGACCAGAAGGGGCAGGCGATCGCGATGGTGGTGAACGCCAGCAACAAGGTCGAGCCGCGGCCGCTGAAGACCACCGGCATGCAAGGCCAGAACTGGGTCGTCGAAGGCGGTCTGCAGGCGGGCGATCACGTGATCGTGCAAGGCGTCGACAAGGTGCGCCCGGGCGCGACCGTGAAGACGGTCCCCGCGCAGCTCGCACCGGCGGCCGATGCCGCCTCGGGTGCTGCTGCCCCCGCCGCGCCGGCCGCCGCCGGGTCCGGCGCCGCTGCCGCTTCCGGTGCCGCCGCATCGGGCGCCGCGCCGGCGAGTGCTGCTGCTGCCTCGAGCGCGAAATAACAGGGAGCCTGCTTCATGGCAAAGTTTTTTATCGATCGCCCGATCTTCGCGTGGGTGATCGCCATCATCCTGATGCTGGCCGGGGTTGCGGCGATCTTCACGCTGCCGATCTCGCAGTATCCGACGATCGCGCCGCCATCGATCCAGATCACCGCGAACTACCCGGGCGCTTCCGCTAAGACGGTGGAAGACACGGTGACGCAGGTGATCGAGCAGCAGATGAGCGGTCTCGACAACTTCCTGTACATGTCGTCGACGAGTGACGACTCGGGCAACGCAACGATCACGCTGACCTTCGCGCCGGGCACCAATGCCGACATCGCGCAGGTGCAGGTGCAGAACAAGCTGTCGCTCGCGACGCCGGTTCTGCCGCAGGTCGTGCAGCAGCTCGGTCTGTCGGTCACGAAGTCGAGCAGCAGCTTCCTGCTGGTGCTCGCCTTCAACTCCGAAGACGGCAGCATGAACAAGTACGACCTCGCGAACTTCGTGGCGTCGCACGTGAAGGATCCGATCAGCCGGCTGAACGGCGTCGGTACCGTCACGCTGTTCGGCTCGCAGTACGCGATGCGGATCTGGCTCGATCCGAACCGCCTGACCAACTACGGCCTCACGCCGGTCGACGTCAGCTCGGCGATCACCGCGCAGAACGTGCAGATCGCGGGCGGCCAGATCGGCGGCACGCCGGCCAAGCCGGGCACCGTGCTGCAGGCGACGATCACCGAATCGACGCTGCTGCAGACGCCCGCGCAGTTCGGCAACATCCTGCTGAAGGTCAACCAGGACGGCTCGCAGGTTCGCCTGAAGGACGTCGCGCAGATCGGCCTCGGCGGCGAAAACTACAACTTCGACACGAAGTACAACGGTCAGCCGACCGCGGCACTCGGTATCCAGCTCGCGACCAACGCGAACGCGCTCGCGACCGCGAAGGCCGTGCGCGCGAAGATCGACGAGCTCGCACCGTTCTTCCCGCACGGCCTCGTCGTCAAGTATCCGTACGACACGACGCCGTTCGTGAAGCTGTCGATCGAGGAAGTGGTCAAGACGCTGCTCGAAGGTATCGTGCTCGTGTTCCTCGTGATGTATCTGTTCCTGCAGAACCTGCGGGCGACGATCATCCCGACGATCGCGGTGCCGGTCGTGCTGCTCGGTACGTTCGCGATCATGTCGATGGTCGGCTTCTCGATCAACACGCTGTCGATGTTCGGCCTCGTGCTCGCGATCGGCCTGCTGGTCGACGATGCGATCGTGGTGGTCGAGAACGTCGAGCGCGTGATGGCGGAAGAGGGGCTGTCGCCGAAGGAGGCGACCCGCAAGGCGATGGGCCAGATCACCGGCGCACTCGTCGGCGTGGCGCTCGTGCTGTCGGCGGTGTTCGTGCCGGTCGCGTTCTCGGGCGGCTCGGTCGGCGCGATCTATCGTCAGTTCTCGCTGACGATCGTGTCGGCGATGGTGCTGTCGGTGCTGGTCGCGTTGATTCTGACGCCGGCCCTGTGCGCGACGATCCTCAAGCCGATCCCGCAAGGGCACCACGAAGAGAAGAAGGGCTTCTTCGGCTGGTTCAACCGCACGTTCAACACCAGCCGCGACAAGTACCACGTCGGCGTGCACCACGTGATCAAGCGCTCGGGCCGCTGGCTCATCATCTATCTGGTCGTGATCGTCGCGGTCGGGCTGCTGTTCGTGCGCCTGCCGAAGTCGTTCCTGCCCGATGAAGACCAGGGTCTGATGTTCGTGATCGTGCAGACGCCGTCGGGTTCGACGCAGGAAACGACCGCGAAGACGCTCGCGAACATTTCCGACTACCTGCTGAAGGACGAGAAGGAAATCGTCGAATCGGCGTTCACGGTCAACGGCTTCAGCTTCGCGGGC
Organism: Burkholderia sp. BCC1047; assembly: GCF_902833155.1. NCBI lineage: Bacteria > Pseudomonadati > Pseudomonadota > Betaproteobacteria > Burkholderiales > Burkholderiaceae > Burkholderia > Burkholderia sp. BCC1047. Next base: position 48,530 of record NZ_CADFEH010000024.1, read on the forward strand.
CGCGGCCAGAACTCCGGTCTCGTGTTCGTCCGCCTGAAGGACTATTCGCAGCGTCAGCATGCGAACCAGAAGGTGCAGGCGCTGATCGGCCGGATGTTCGGGCGTTACGGGAGCTACAAGGACGCGCTCGTGATTCCGTTCAACCCGCCGTCGATTCCGGAACTCGGTACCGCTGCCGGCTTCGACTTCGAGCTGACGGACAACGCCGGTCTCGGCCACGACGCGCTGATGGCCGCGCGTAACCAGCTGCTCGGGATGGCTTCGAAGGATCCGACGCTGCAGGGTGTCCGTCCGAACGGCCTGAACGATACGCCGCAGTACAAGGTCGACATCGACCGCGAGAAGGCGAATGCACTGGGCGTGACGGCGGATGCGATCGACCAGACGTTCTCGATCGCGTGGGCGTCGAAGTACGTGAACAACTTCCTCGACACCGACGGCCGGATCAAGAAGGTGTACGTGCAGGCCGACGCGCCGTTCCGGATGACGCCGGAAGACATGAACATCTGGTACGTGCGCAACGGGTCGGGCGGGATGGTGCCGTTCAGCGCGTTCGCGACCGGTCACTGGACGTACGGTTCGCCGAAGCTCGAGCGCTACAACGGCGTGTCGGCGATGGAAATCCAGGGCCAGGCCGCACCGGGCAAGTCGACCGGTCAGGCGATGGCCGCGATGGAAACGCTCGCGAAGAAGCTGCCGGTCGGTATCGGCTATTCGTGGACGGGCCTGTCGTTCCAGGAAATCCAGTCCGGTTCGCAGGCGCCGATCCTGTACGCGATCTCGATCCTCGTCGTGTTCCTGTGTCTCGCGGCGCTGTATGAAAGCTGGTCGATCCCGTTCTCGGTGATCATGGTCGTGCCGCTCGGCGTGATCGGTGCGCTGCTCGCGGCCACGATGCGCGGCCTCGAGAACGACGTGTTCTTCCAAGTCGGCCTGCTGACCACCGTGGGCTTGTCCGCGAAGAACGCGATCCTGATCGTCGAGTTCGCGCGCGAACTGCAGCAGACGGAGAAGATGGGGCCGATCGAGGCCGCGCTGGAAGCGGCGCGCCTGCGGCTGCGTCCGATCCTGATGACATCGCTCGCGTTCATTCTCGGCGTGATGCCGCTCGCGATCAGCAACGGCGCGGGTTCGGCCAGCCAGCACGCGATCGGTACGGGCGTGATCGGCGGGATGATCACGGCGACGTTCCTCGCGATCTTCATGATCCCGATGTTCTTCGTGAAGATCCGTGCGATCTTCAGCGGCGAGAAGGAAGATGCCGACGAGGCGCTGCGCCTGGCTCAGGAGCACTCGCACCACGAAGAGAAGCCGGGCAACGGCGACCAAGGCAACAAGGGACAGTGATGATGCAAAAACACGCTTTGACTGCAATCGCAGTCGCGCTCTTTGCCACGGGCTGCACGATGGCGCCGCATTACACGCGGCCCGACGCGCCCGTCGCGCAGGCGTACCCGGCCGGCGGCGTCTACGCGACGCAGCCGGGTGCGGCCGGCGCGCGCAGCGCGAACGGCCAGGCGGCGACTGCCATCGGCTGGCGCGAGTTCTTCGTCGATCCGCGCCTGCAGCGGCTGATCGAGATCGCGCTGAAAAACAACCGCGACCTGCGCGTGTCGGTGCTGAACGTCGAGGCCGCGCGTGCGCAGTACCAGATCACGCGTGCGGGGCTGTTTCCGACGCTCGACGGGACGGGCACGGGCAGCATCCAGCGCGTGCCGCAGGGTCTTTCGCAGACCGGTGCGCCGTACATCTCGCGCGCCTACAACGTCGGGCTGTCGGCGTCGTGGGAGCTCGACCTGTTTGGCCGCGTGCAGAGCCTGAAGGACCAAGCGCTCGCGCAGTACCTGTCGACGTCGTACGCACGGCAGGCGTCGGAGATCTCGCTGGTGTCGCAGGTGGCGGATCAGTACCTGACGCTGCTGTCGACCGATGACCTGCTGAAGGTCACGGAGGACACGCTGAAGACCGCGCAGGCGTCGTACGACCTGACCAAGCTGCAATTCGACAACGGCACGGGCTCCGAGCTCGAGCTGCGTCAGGCGCAGACGGTGGTCGAGACGGCGCTCGCGAACCAGCAGGCGCAGGCGCGTGCGCGTGCGCAGGCGCTGAATGCGCTGGTGCTGCTGATCGGCGAGCCGCTGCCGGACGATCTGCCGGCGGGCATGCCGCTCGACGCGCAGAACCTGCTGACGGACGTGCCGGCTGGGCTGCCGTCGGACTTGCTGACGCGTCGTCCGGACGTGATGCAGGCCGAGCAGACGCTGCTGGCCGCGAACGCGAACATCGGCGCGGCCCGCGCGGCGTTCTTCCCGAAGATCTCGCTGACGGGCGCGTTCGGCACCGGCAGCCCGACGCTGGGCGGCCTGTTCAAGGCCGGCACGGCGGCATGGTCGTTCGCGCCGCAGATCACGATGCCGATCTTCGAAGGCGGTCAGAACATCGCGAACCTGAACCTCGCGCATGTGCAGAAGCGCATCGAGATCGCGAACTACGAGAAGGCGATCCAGTCGGCGTTCCGCGAGGTATCGGACGGCCTCGCCGCACGCGGTACGTACGATCAGCAGATCGCGGCGCTCGAGCGCAACGAGCACGCGCAGCAGCGTCGCTTCGACCTGTCGGACCTGCGTTACAAGAACGGTGTGGACAGCTATCTGTCGGTGCTGACCGCGCAGACGGATCTGTACTCCGCGCAGCAGTCGCTGATCAGCGCGCGCCTGGCGCGCTGGACGAACCTGGTCGATCTGTACCGCGCACTCGGCGGCGGGTGGATCCAGCGCGCCGGCGAAGCGCCGCGCGCGCCGGATGCGCCGGTCGACTACGACAAGGCGGCGGCTCCGGCGCCTGCGTCGGCAGCGGCGACGAACGGGTAAGCATCGAAAAGGGCGGGCGCGGGTTACCGCGCTTGCGCTTCGAACCGGCTGTATCCGGAAACGAGAACGCCACGGACGAAAGTCCGTGGCGTTCTCTTTTGCGCTGTCGGATCGTGCAGGGAATCAAGCAAAACGCCACGGCATGCCGTGGCGTTTTTCGTTACTGCGTCGAGCCGTCGTCCGGCGCGGCGCGATCAGTGATGCACGTCGGCGGGCCGCCCGTCGAAGTCATGTCCCGCGCGCCGAATCTCGCAGCGCGCATCCTTTTCGCCTTTCACGCCGTTGAACACGATGTTCAGGATCACGGCCGACGCCGACGCGAGCAGGATGCCGCTGTGCAGGATCGGCGCGAGCGCGGGCGGCAGCTTCGAGAAGAAGTGCGGCGACACGACCGGCACGAGGCCCATGCCGACGCTCACGGCGACGATGAACAGGTTGTGCGAGTTGTTCACGAAGTCGACCTTCGACAGCACCTTGATGCCGTTCGCGGCGACCATCCCGAACATCACGATGCCCGCGCCGCCGAGCACGAACGGCGGCACCGACGCGACCACCTGCGCCATCTTCGGGAACAGCCCGAGCAGCACGAGGATCACGCCGCCCGTCGCGCACACGAAGCGGCTCTTCACGCCCGTCACGCCGATCAGACCGACGTTCTGCGAGAACGACGTATGCGGAAACGAGTTGAAGATGCCGCCGATCAGCGTGCCGAGGCCGTCGACGCGCAGGCCGCGCACCAGGCGCTCCTGGTTGACCGGGCGATCGACCATGTCGCCGACCGCGAGGAACATGCCGGTCGATTCGATGAACGTGACGAACATCACCGTGACCATCGTCACGATCGACAGCGGGTCGAAGTGCGGCCAGCCGAAGTGGAACGGCATCACGAAGCCGACCCACGGTGCAAGCGACACGCCTTCCGTGTTCACGCGGCCGATCGCGAACGCGATCACGAAACCGGCGACGATGCCGAGCAGCACCGAGATGTTCGCGATGAAGCCGCGGCCGAACTTGTTGATCAGCAGGATCAGCGTCAGCACGAGCAGCGACAGGCCGAGATAGACGGGGCTGCCGTACTCGGGGTTGCCGACGCCGCCGGCCGCCCAGTTGATGCCCACTTCCATCAGCGACAGCCCGATCACCGCGATCACCGTGCCGACCACCACGGGCGGGAAGAACCGCAACAGCTTGCCGATCGTCGGCGCGAGCACGATGCCGATGATGCCGGCCGCGATGGTCGAACCGAAGATGTCGAGAATGCCGAGGCCGGGATTCGTGCCGATCGCGATCATCGGGCCGACGGCCGCGAACGTGCAGCCCATGATGACGGGCAGGCGGATCCCGAAGATCCACAGGCCGAGCGTCTGGATCAGCGTGGCGATGCCGCACGAAAACAGATCGGCGCTGATCAGGAACGCGATCTGGTCTTTCGGCAGCTTGAGCGCCGCGCCGACGATAAGCGGCACGGCGACGGCGCCGGCGTACATGACGAGGACGTGCTGCAGGCCAAGCGTTACCAGCTTGCCGGTCGGCAGCACCTCATCGCACGGATGGACCGTGTTCGATTGCATCTGTCTCACTCCATGATCTTGTTTTCGGGGTGATACGAAGTTATTCGGAATGAATCCATGCAACAAGAGCACTGGGTTCTATTCCGTTCTTTGCTGGTTCGATATGCCATTTCGGTATGGAACAGGGGGGCGATCATCGGGAAACTGCCGCGGGAGTGAGGTGTACCGGTTTTATAGCGCTTCAAAATAGCGCCGGCCCCCCTGTCAAATATGGGGTGCTTTATGGTGTGTATCGGGCGGGCCGCATAGTGGCAAAAAGCGGTGTTCGGAAATCGTGCCGGGTTAACCCGCGAACGGCCGCTTTTGCGTGCAAGGTGCAGCCCGGTGGAATGCGCCGGCCCGACCGCGCGGTCGATGCGTCGACGCGGCGGCAAAAAGCGGGGTGCGCATCGCGATCCCGTTATCATCGACATCCGTTCATTCGAATCCCTCTTAGCTCATGCGCCTGCTCGGAATCGACCTCGGCACCGGCTCCGTCAAACTCGTCACGCTCGATGCCGACGGCGTCGAGCGCGCCGTCGCGAGCGAACCTTATGCGTTGTCGTCGCCGCAGCCGGGCTGGGCCGAAATCGCGCCCGATGCGTGGTGGCAGGCGCTCGTGCGCGCGGCCGCGCGGCTGCCGGCCGACGAGCGTACGCAGGTCGCGGCGATCGGCTTTTCGGGCCAGATGCATGGCGTCGTGCTGATCGACGCGGCCGGCCAGCCGGTGCGGCCCGCGCTGCTGTGGCCCGACACACGCGCGGTGCGCGAGGCGGACGCGGCCGACTGGCCTGCCATCGGATTGCCCGTCGCCGGATTACCCGTCGTCCCGAACCCCGTCGCGCCCGGCATGGCGGGCCCGCTGCTGCGCTGGCTGGCGGCGCACGAACCCGACGCGCTACGCGCCGCGCGCTGGGCCGTGCAGCCGAAGGACTGGCTGCGTATCGCGCTCGGCGGCGACGTGGCGGCCGATCCGAGCGATGCGTGCGCAACGGCGCTCGCGACGCCCGACGGCGCGTGGGACAGTGCATTGATCGACACGCTCGGCCTGCCGGCCAACCGCTTCGCGCCGGTTCGCGCGTCCTCCGCGCGCTGTGGCGTGCTCGGCGCGCAGGCCGCCGCCGCGCTCGGTCTACCGGCCGGCGTGCCGCTCGCGACGGGCGCTGCCGACACCGCATGCGCGGCGCTCGGCAGCGGGCTGGCCGCGGCAGGCGATGCGTTGCTGACGACCGGCAGCGGCGGGCAGATCGTCGTGCTCGCGGATGCGTTGCCGCCCGCGCGGCGCGGCTTGCATCGCTATCGTGCGGCGACGGGCGGCGGCTATTACACGATGGCGGCGATGCAGAACGTCGGGCTCGCGCTCGAAGCCGTGCGCGGGTGGCTCGGCTACGCGCAATGGGCCGATGCGTATGACGACGCGTTCGCGCAGCCGGCGTCCGAGCGGCTGTGCTTCCTGCCGTACCTGACCGGCGAGCGTTCGCCGTGGATGAACCCCGATGCGCGCGGCGGCTGGCTCGGCCTCGGGCTCGGCGACACGCGCGGCGCGATGATGCGCGCCGCGTTCGAAGGCGTCGCGTTCGCGTTGCGCGCCGGGCTCGATGCGATCCGCGACGCCGATCGCCGCGACGCGGTAACGACGCTGCGCCTCGCGGGCGGCGGCTCGGTCGATCCGCGCTGGCGCCAGTTGCTCGCCGACGCGCTCGGCGCATCGCTGTACGCGATCGATTGCCCGAACGCCGCGACGCGCGGCGCCGCATTGCTCGCGGGCGTCGCGATCGGGCATTGGCGTGAAGACGCGTTGCGCGCGCTGGCGCCGGCTGCGTCGCCGGTCGCGGCACCGCACGACGACCGCCTGCTGGCCGCACGCCACGCGCGCTTCGTCGATCTGTATGCCCGCACGGATGCATGGTTCACGACGGGCGTTTAAACTCGACCACTTGTTCTTTTGCGCCAGCGATGACGCATCCTGGCAAGCCGGCGACCGTTTCGCGCACGCGATGCGCGGCGGGAGCGGCCATCATGGCGAGCACGATATTCTTGCGCCGTGCCGCGCGGCACGGCTTCGACCGCTTTGCATGAAACCCCGGCCGGCGCCGCACGCCGGCCCGGGCCGATCTCACCGACACACAGGAGTGACACGATGAAAACGAAAGCCGCGATTGCATGGAAGGCCGGTGCGCCGCTGACGATCGAGGAAGTCGATCTCGAAGGGCCGCGCGCCGGCGAAGTGCTGATCGAAGTGAAGGCGACGGGCATCTGCCATACCGACTACTACACGCTATCGGGCGCCGATCCGGAAGGGATCTTCCCGGCGATCCTCGGCCATGAAGGCGCGGGCGTGGTGGTCGACGTCGGCCCCGGCGTCGGCACCGTGAGAAAGGGCGACCACGTGATTCCGCTCTACACGCCCGAATGCCGCGAGTGCAAGTTCTGCCTGTCGCGCAAGACCAACCTGTGCCAGAAGATCCGCGCGACGCAGGGCAAGGGCCTGATGCCGGACGCGACGTCGCGCTTCTCGCTCGACGGCAAGCCGCTGTTCCACTACATGGGCACGTCGACGTTCTCGAACTACATCGTCGTGCCGGAGATCGCGGTCGCGAAGGTGCGCGAGGACGCGCCGTTCGACAAGATCTGCTACATCGGCTGCGGCGTGACGACGGGCGTCGGCGCGGTCGTGTACTCGGCGAAGGTCGAGGCCGGCGCGAACGTGGTCGTATTCGGCCTCGGCGGGATCGGGCTGAACGTGATCCAGGGCGCGAAGATGGTCGGCGCGGACAAGATCATCGGCGTCGACATCAACCCGAAGCGCGTCGAGCTCGCGAAGAAGTTCGGGATGACCCACTTCATCAACCCGAACGAAGTCGAGAACGTGGTCGACCACATCGTGCAACTGACCGACGGCGGCGCCGACTACTCGTTCGAATGCGTCGGCAACGTGAAGCTGATGCGCCAGGCGCTCGAATGCACGCACAAGGGCTGGGGCCAGTCGTTCATCATTGGCGTGGCGGCAGCGGGCGAGGAAATCAGCACGCGTCCGTTCCAGCTGGTGACGGGCCGCGAATGGAAGGGCTCGGCGTTCGGCGGCGCGCGCGGGCGTACCGACGTGCCGAAGATCGTCGACTGGTACATGGAAGGCAAGATCAACATCGACGACCTGATCACGCATACGCTGCCGCTCGAGCGGATCAACGAAGGCTTCGACCTGATGAAGGCCGGCGAGTCGATCCGCTCGGTCGTGCTGTACTGACCGGGAGCGTACCGCCATGCTCGAACTCGTTTCCTCGCATGCGTGCCACGGCGGCGAGCAGCGTTTCTACCGTCACGATTCGGCGGCCATCGGCCTGCCGATGAAGTTCTCGGTGTACCTGCCGCCGCAGGCCGCGCAGGGCCGCGTGCCGGCGCTGTTCTATCTCGCGGGGCTCACGTGCACCGACGAGACGTTCGCGATCAAGGCCGGCGCGCAGCAATACGCGGCGCAGCACGGCATCGCGCTCGTGATGCCCGACACGAGCCCGCGCGGCGCGGGCGTGCCGGGCGAGACCGATGCGTGGGACTTCGGCGTCGGCGCGGGTTTCTACGTCGACGCGACCCAAGCGCCATGGTCGACGCATTACCGGATGGAGTCGTACGTGACCTGCGAGCTGCGCGAGCTCGTCGTGGCCGAGCTGCCGATCGACGGCGCGCGGCTCGGCATCTTCGGTCACTCGATGGGCGGGCACGGCGCGCTGACGCTCGCGTTGCGTCATCCGGGCCTGTACCGGTCGGTATCGGCGTTCGCGCCGATCGCCGCGCCGACGCGCTGCCCGTGGGGCGAGAAGGCGTTCTCCGGTTATCTCGGCGCCGATCGCGATGCGTGGAAGGCGCACGACGCGAGCGAGCTGGTCGCCCGTGCCGATGCGCCGAAGTTCGCGGACGGCATTCTCATCGACCAAGGGCTGGCCGATCAATTCCTCGCGAACCAGCTGAACCCCGACGTGTTCGAGACCGCGTGCGCGAAGGCCGGCCAGCCGCTGACGCTGCGCCGCCATCCGGGCTACGACCACGGTTACTACTTCATCTCGACGTTCATCGCCGATCACCTCGCGCATCATGCGCGTGTGCTGGCGCGGTGAGCGGTAGCGCAAGCAGGTAACGCACACGGCGCGCCGCATGCAATCGCGGGCGCGTAAAAAAAACGCCGGCGCTGCCCCAGGGCACGCCGGCGTTTTCATTGATGTCGCGCGCGATCAGTTGCGTCGCAACAAGCTCGCCCCATACACGAGCGCCGACAGCGCGGTAATCCAGAAGCTCGTCGGCCAGTCGGTGTGATACGCGAGCACGATGCCGGCCCACGCTTCGGATAGCGCGAACAGCGCGGCGAGCAGCACGCCCGTCGACAGTCGCGTCGACACGTTCTGCGCGGCCGCGGCCGGCCCCACCAGCAGCGTGAACACGAGCAGCACGCCGACGATCTGCGTCGCCGCGGCCACCGCGAGCGCGCACACCGCGAGGAACAGCATCGACACCGTGCGCAGCGACACGCCCTTCGCTTCGGCCAGTTCGGGCTGCAGCGACGCGAACAGCAGCGGCCGTGCGATCAGCGCGAGCGCGGCGAGGCTCACCGCGCCGATGCCCGCGAGCACCGCGAGCGTGTCGTGGCTGACCGCGAGCACGTTGCCGAACAGCAGCGCGGTGACCTGCGTCGCGAACGACGTGTAGAAGTGCAGGAACAGCAGGCCGAAGCCGAGCGCGCCGGACAGGATCACGCCGATCGCGACGTCGCGGCCCGCGAGCTTTTCGCCGAGCGCACCCATGCCGATCCCGGCCGCGAGCGTGAAGCCGACCATCCCCCAGATCGGCGAGATGCCGAGCAGCACCGCGCCCGTCGCGCCGGTGAAGCCGACGTGCGACAGCGCGTGGCCGGCGAAAGTCTGCCCGCGCAGCACCAGGAAATAGCCGACGATGCCCGCGAGCACCGCGACGATCCCCGACGCGGCGAACGCGTTGATCATGAAGTCGTATTCAAACATCGTGCGAATGCCCGGGATGAGCGTGTCCGTGGTGGTGATGGCCGTGGCCGCCGCCACCGCCGTGCGAATGGCCGTCGTCGTCCTCGTGTTCGTGATCGTGTTTCTCGATCTCGACGTCGCCGGACATCACGAAGATCTTGCCGTTCACGCGCATCACGTCGATCGGCGATCCGTAGAGCCGCGACAGCACGGGCTTCGTGATCACCTCGTCGACGGTGCCGAGCGCGGCCACGCCGTTGCCGAGATACAGCACGCGGTCGAGCGCGTTCAGCAGCGGATTCAGCTCGTGCGCGGAGAACAGCACGGTGATGCCGAGCTCGCGCTGCACGTTGCGCACGAGTTCGACCACGCCGCGCTGGTGGTTCGGATCGAGGCTGATCAGCGGCTCGTCGAGCAGCAGCAGCTTCGGGTTGCCGAGCAGGCATTGCGCGAGCAGCAGCCGTTGGCGCTCGCCACCCGACAGTTCGGACAGCGGCCGGCGCGCGAGCGACGGGCCGCCGACGAGATCGAGCACGCGATCGACGTCGCGGCGCGTGGCCGCGTTCGTGTGCGGCAAGCCCCAGCGATGGCCGTCGGCGGCCATCGCGACGAAATCGTAGCCGCGCATCCGGCGGTTCGCGAGGCCGCTTCTGATCTGCGGCATGTAGCCGATCGACGCGTTGCCGCGCACGACCGGCACGCCGCCAACCGACAGCGTGCCGGCCGACACGGGGACGAGGCCGAGCACCGCGCGCATCAGCGTCGTCTTGCCCGCGCCGTTCGGCCCGAGCACGCCGACGAATTCGCCGGGCTCGATCGAGAAGCTGACGTCGCGCAGGATCGTGCGGCCGCCCAGTTCGAGCGTGACGCGATCGAGGGCGAGGGCGTGGGGAGTGGCGGTCATGTCGTGACGGTCGTCTATTACTTACTTGCCGGCTGAAAGCGCGCTGCCGAGCGCGTCGAGCTGGCCGATCATCCATTGCTGGAAGGTCTTGCCGGCCGGCTGCGTTTCGGTGACGCTGACGGTCGGCACGCCACCGTCGCGCGCGATCTTCAGCATGCGCTTGGTCATCGGCTCTTCGGCCTGGCTGTTGTAGATCAGTGCGCGCACCTGCTTCTTGCGCAGGTCGCCCTCGAACGCGGCGACATCCTGCGCGCTCGCCTCGGTGTCGTTCATCGTCGCGAGCTGGAAGCGCTGGTTGCGCATGTCGAGGCCGATCGCGTCCGACATGTAGCCGAACACGGGCTCGGTGGCCGTCACCGGCACGCCCTTGTACTTCGCGCGCAGCGCGGCGACCTTGTCGTCGACGGGCTTCAGCGACGCGACGAACTTCTGCAGGTTCGCCTCGTACTCGGCCTGGTTCGCCGGGTCGGCGCGGCCGAGCTCGGCGGCGATCGCGCGGGCGGCCGCCGGCATCGTCGCCGGGTCGTACCACAGGTGCGGGTTGTCGCCGGCCTTCTTGCCGACGAGGTCGGCGACGACGATCGTCGCGCGCTTCGCCTGCTTCGATGCGCCGAGCAGCTTGCCCATCCACGGATCGTAGTCGACGCCGTTGTAGATCACGACTTGCGCGTGCTGCAGCGCGCGGGCCGTCTTCGGGCTCGCTTCGAACAGGTGCGGATCCTGGTCCGGATTGCTGAGGATGCTCGTGACCGCGACGTGGCGGCCGCCGATCTGCGACGCGACGTCGCCGTAGAAATTCTCCGCGGCGACGACGTTGACGGTCGCGGCCTGCGCGAACGCGGGCGCGGCGAACGACAGCGCGGCGACGGCCGCGGCGAGCCAGCGGACAGGCGACAGGGCGCGCCGCGGCGCGCGCTTCAGGGCAATGGACATGGAACTCCTCGTTGGAAGGGCGGCGCAGGCGCCGCGCGATGCGGCGTCAGCGCTGCGCGGGCTTGCGCTTGCAGTGCCCGCACAGGCCGTTCAGCTCGACGACCTGGTGGTGGACTTCGAAACCGTGCGCGGGCTCGCTCGCGGACAGCTGCTTCGCGAGGTCGCTGCCGGGAATCTCGACGGTGTCGCCGCACGAGTCGCAGATCAGGAACTGGCCTTCGTGCGGCACGCCGATCTCGCAGCACGCGAGGAACGCGTTCTTCGATTCGATCCGGTGGATGAAGCCGTGCTCGACGAGGAAATCCAGCGCGCGGTAGACGGTCGTCGGCGGCACGCGGCCGCGTTGCGGTTCGAGTTCGGCGAGCAGGTCGTACGCGCCGATCGGGCGCTGCGCGGCCAGCACGCGTTCGTAGACCTGGCGACGCAGCGGCGTCCACGCGAGCCCGTGCTCGGCGGCGAATGCGTCGGCCCGGGACAGCCGGGCGTCAATGGACGATGAGGTAGCCATGGCGTGAAGCAGGGCGATGAAACACAGTATCGCGATGATATAACGTATCGCTGCGCCGTGCAGCGCGAATTCCGTTTTCCGTCCTTCCTCCATCCCCTTCAGCATCGATGCCACTGCGCCGCACCGTACGCTTCTCGCCTTGCAGCGCGGGCGCGGTGGGATGCAGCCGTGCGCCGTCGTGCCGCAGCGCGTCATAGAAAGCCGTCGCGTCGTCTTGACAGCGCGTATCGCGTATCCGATCATTCGATCACTAACAGAGCAATTGATCGGTCGGAGAGCGTTCGCTCACCTCGCGACCGTCGTGCAGCAAGAACGAACCGGAGACAGCCAGTGAGACTGGAACACAAGGTCGCGATCCTGACGGGCGCCGCAAGCGGCATCGGCGAAGCGGTCGCGCAACGCTATCTGGACGAGGGCGCGCGCTGCGTGCTCGTCGACGTGAAGCCGGCAGGCGGTTCGCTCGCGCGGCTGATCGAGTCCAACCCCGGCCGCGCGGTGGCCGTCACGGCCGACGTCACGCGCCGCGACGACATCGAGCGGATCGTCGCGACGGCGGTCGAGCGCTTCGGCGGCGTCGACATCCTGTTCAACAACGCGGCGCTGTTCGACATGCGCCCGCTCCTCGACGAATCGTGGGACGTGTTCGATCGGCTGTTCTCGGTCAACGTGAAAGGGCTGTTCTTCCTGATGCAGGCCGTCGCGCAGCGGATGGTCGAGCAGGGGCGCGGCGGCAAGATCGTCAACATGTCGTCGCAGGCCGGCCGTCGCGGCGAGGCGCTCGTTTCGCACTACTGCGCGACCAAGGCCGCGGTGATCAGCTATACGCAGTCGGCCGCGCTGGCGCTCGCGCCACACCGGATCAACGTGAACGGCATCGCGCCGGGCGTGGTCGACACGCCGATGTGGGAGCAGGTCGATGCGCTGTTCGCGCGCTACGAGAACCGGCCGCTCGGCGAGAAGAAGCGGCTCGTCGGCGAAGCGGTGCCGCTCGGGCGCATGGGCGTGCCGGGCGACCTGACGGGCGCCGCGCTGTTCCTCGCGTCGGCCGACGCCGACTACATCACCGCCCAGACGCTGAACGTCGACGGCGGCAACTGGATGAGCTGAAAATGCTGCCGCTCGCACGCGCCACCTGCCGGCCGGCCCGCGACGCGGCGGCCGCCGTCGACCGAGGAGGGCTCGCCTGATGGCCGAGATCGTCGTCGCCGGCGAGTTGCTGGCCGAATTCGTCGCCGTCGAGCGCGGCCAGGGCTTCGATACGCCCGGCCTGTTCGAAGGGCCGTTCCCGAGCGGCGCGCCGGCGATCTTCGCCGATCAGGCCGCGCGGCTCGGCGCGCGCGTCGCGTATGCGGGCTGCGTCGGCCGCGACGCGTTCGGCGATGCGATCGTCGCGCGGCTCGCCCGCGACGGTGTCGACGTCGCGCGCATCCGCCGCGTCGCGCGCCCGACCGGCACCGCGTTCGTCGCGTATCGCGACGACGGCTCGCGCAGTTTCGTGTTCACGCTGTCGACCAGTGCGGCCGCGTGCGTCGATGCGTCCGACGTCGACACCGCGATGTTCGACGGCTGCCGCTACTTCCACGTGATGGGCTCGTCGCTGACGAGCGAATCGGCGATCGCGGCCGCGCAGCGCGGCGTGATCGAGGCCGCGCGCGCGGGCGCCAAGGTGTCGTTCGATCCGAACGTGCGGCCCGAAATGCTGAGCTTCCGCCCGATGCGCGCGGCGCTCGACGAGATGCTCGCCGCGTGCCACCTGTTCCTGCCGAGCGAAGCCGACCTGCCGTTCTTCTGCGGGCCGCAGCCGGCCGAGCGCGCGATCGCGGGCCTGCTCGCGACGCATCCATTGCTCGAGCGCGTCGTGCTCAAGCGCGGCGCGCAAGGCAGCGTCGCGTTCGATCGCGCGAACCGGGCTGAAGCGCCGGCCTTTCCGGTCGACGAAGTCGATCCGACCGGCGCCGGCGACTGCTTCGGCGGCACGCTGGTCGCGAGCCTCGTCGCGGGCTTGGCCGTCGACGTCGCGCTGCGCCGCGCGAACGCGGCCGGCGCGATCGCCGTCACGCGGCGCGGCCCGATGGAAGGCAACAGCAGCGCGGCCGAGATCGACCGCTTCCTGACCGAACGAGGTATCGCATGTCCGGCCTGACGACCGTTGCCGAGCGCACGCGCACCGCGCACGCGGATACCGTGCTGCGGATGATCTTCGACGCGAACCGCGCGGACGCGCAGCGCGGCATCTATTCGATCTGCAGCGCGCACCGGCTCGTGCTGGAGGCCGCGTGCGAAGCGGCGCGCGCGGACGGCTCGCCGCTGCTGATCGAGGCGACCTGCAATCAGGTGAACCATCTCGGCGGCTATACGGGCATGACGCCCGCGGATTTTCGTCGCGACGTCGATGCGATCGCCGCACGCTGCGGGCTCGCGCCGTCGGCGCTCGTGCTCGGCGGCGACCATCTCGGCCCGAACCCGTGGCGGCACCGTCGCGCGGCCGACGCGATGCGCGAAGCGGCCGCGATGGTCGCGGCCTACGTCGAAGCCGGGTTCGAAAAGATCCACCTCGATGCGAGCATGGCGTGCGCGGACGATCCGGCGCGGCTCGACGATCGCACGATCGCCGCGCGCGCGGCCGAGCTGTGCCGCATCGCGGAAGATGCGGCGGCGCGCGCCGGGATCGCGCCCGTCTACGTGATCGGCACCGAGGTGCCGACGCCGGGCGGCGAAGTGAGCGGCGAGGCCGGTACCGACGCGAGCGGCGACGCGATCGCGCGGATCTCGGTCACGCGCAGCGACAGCATCGCCGCGACGCTCGATGCGCACCGCCGCGCGTTCTCGGCGGCCGGGCTCGACGATGCGTGGACGCGCGTGGTCGCGATCGTCGCGCAGCCGGGCGTCGACTTCGACGATCGTCACGTGCTCGATTACGACAGCGCGAAGGCGGCGTCGCTCGGCGCGAGTATCCTGCAGACACCGCGCCTCGTGTTCGAAGCGCATTCGACCGATTATCAGACCGAAGCCGCGCTCGCCGCGCTCGTGCGCGACCACTTCGCGGTGTTGAAGGTCGGCCCCGCGCTGACGTTCGCGCTGCGCGAGGCGCTGTTCGCGCTGACGTACATCGAGGACGCGCTGATCGACGACGTCGCGCAGCGCTCGCGGTTGCGCGACGTCGTCGACGCGGCGATGCGCGCGCAGCCCGAGCACTGGGCGCCGTACTACCGCGGCGACGAAACCGCGCAGCGGCTTGCGCGCCAGTTCAGCTACAGCGACCGCATCCGCTATTACTGGCTGCAGCCGGCCGTCGCAGCCGCGGTCGAGCAACTGTTCGACAACCTCGCGCGGCAGCCGGTGCCGGAGACGCTCGTCGCGCAGTGGCTGCCGGACGTCTACGCGGCGTGCCGCGCGGGCGGCCTCGCGAAGGAGCCGCGCGCATGGGTGCGCCACCGGATACGCGACGTGATCGCGCACTATGCGCGCGCGTGCGGGATGCAGCGGCCGGCATGACGGGCCGCGAAGGAAGCGACGCAACACCACGCAAGACCGACGACATTTCGAACAATCACAGGAGACATGCCATGCAACGAAAGATGCTCGACGCCGCCGCACGCTGTTTCGCCGGAGCCGCGCTCGCGACGGCGGCCTGCGCGGCGTCCGCCGGCACGCTGACGATCGCGACGCTGAACAACCCCGACATGATCGAGTTGAAGAAGCTGTCGCCGGCGTTCGAGAAGGCGAACCCCGACATCAAGCTGAACTGGGTGATCCTCGAGGAGAACGTGCTGCGCCAGCGCGCGACGACCGACATCACGACCGGCAGCGGCCAGTTCGACGTGATGGCGATCGGCACCTACGAAACGCCGCAGTGGGGCAAGCGCGGCTGGCTCGCGCCGATCACGGGGCTGCCCGCCGACTACGACCTGAACGACATCGTGAAGACCGCGCGCGACAGTCTGTCGTACAACGGCCAGCTGTACGCGCTGCCGTTCTACGTCGAAAGCTCGATGACGTTCTACCGCAAGGACCTGTTCGCGGCGAAGGGGCTGAAGATGCCCGACCAGCCGACCTACGACCAGATCGCCGAATTCGCGGACAAGCTGACCGACAAGTCGAAGGGCACCTACGGGATCTGCCTGCGCGGCAAG
Organism: Burkholderia sp. BCC1047; assembly: GCF_902833155.1. Taxonomy (NCBI): domain Bacteria; kingdom Pseudomonadati; phylum Pseudomonadota; class Betaproteobacteria; order Burkholderiales; family Burkholderiaceae; genus Burkholderia; species Burkholderia sp. BCC1047. The sequence goes on from NZ_CADFEH010000024.1 coordinate 64,416, forward strand.
GCCGGCTGGGGCGAGAACATGGCGTACGTGTCGACGGTCGTGAACACGTTCGGCGGGCGCTGGTTCGACGAGAACTGGAATGCGCAGCTCACGTCGCCCGAATGGAAGAAGGCGATCAATTTCTACGTGAACCTGCTGAAGAAGAACGGCCCGCCGGGCGCGAGTTCGAACGGCTTCAACGAGAACCTGACGCTGACCGCGTCCGGCAAGTGCGCGATGTGGATCGACGCGACGGTCGCGGCCGGGATGCTCTACAACAAGCAGCAGTCGCAGGTGGCCGACAAGATCGGCTTCGCGGCCGCGCCGGTCGCCGCGACGCCGAAGGGTTCGCACTGGCTGTGGGCGTGGGCGCTGGCCGTGCCGAAGACGTCGAAGCAGCAGGACGCCGCGCGCAAGTTCATCGCGTGGGCGACGTCGAAGCAGTACATCGAGATGGTCGGCAAGGACGAAGGCTGGGCGTCGGTGCCGCCGGGCACGCGCACGTCGACGTATCAGCGCGCCGAGTACAAGGCCGCCGCGCCGTTCTCGGACTTCGTGCTGAAGGCGATCGAGACGGCCGATCCGAACGATCCGTCGCTGAAGAAGGTGCCGTACACGGGCGTGCAGTACGTCGGGATTCCTGAATTCCAGTCGTTCGGCACGGTGGTCGGCCAGTCGATCGCGGGCGCGGTCGCGGGCCAGATGTCGGTCGACCAGGCGCTCGCCGCGGGCCAGGCCGCCGCCGACCGCGCAGTGCGGCAGGCCGGCTACAAGAAGTAACGCGCAAGCCGTCGCGCGGCCCGCATCGTGCGCCATGGCACACGATTGGGGGCCGGCGACGCTGACAGGCGGGCAGGCCGTTCGCGCCCGCGCATCAACCGGAGGGACTCCGTCATGCGTCACCTGCGTCTTCCCCTGAGTCACGCTCACGCGTCGTCGGTCGGCGACGCGTCGTCGCCGCCCGGTGCGCCGCGCCGCTCGCGCGGCGGTGCGAGCTGGCTCGTCTCGCCGTCCGTCGCGGTGCTGCTGCTGTGGATGTCGATTCCGCTCGCGATGACGATCTGGTATTCGTTCTCGCGCTACAACCTGCTGAACCCGGACGTGAAGGGCTTCGCCGGATTCGACAACTACCGCTTCCTCGCGACCGATCCGTCGTTCCTGCCCGCGATCTGGCACACGCTCGTGCTGATCGGTGCGGTGCTCGCGATCACCGTGATCGGCGGCGTGCTGATGGCCGTGCTGTTCGACCGCAAGTTCTACGGGCAGGGCGTCGCGCGCCTGCTCGCGATCGCGCCGTTCTTCGTGATGCCGACGGTTTCCGCGCTGATCTGGAAGAACATGATCCTGCATCCGGTGTACGGGCTCGTCGCGAATGCGATGCGCGCGCTCGGGATGACGCCGATCGACTGGTTCGCCGACTACCCGTTGACCGCGGTGATCATCATCGTTGCATGGCAGTGGCTGCCGTTCGCGTTCCTGATCCTGTTCACCGCGATCCAGTCGCTCGACCAGGAGCAGAAGGAAGCCGCGCGCATCGACGGCGCCGGCCCGATCGCGATGTTCTTCTACATCACGCTGCCGCACCTGAAGCGCGCGATCGCCGTGGTCGTGATGATGGAGACGATCTTCCTGCTGTCGATCTTCGCGGAAATCTACACGACGACCGGCGGCGGCCCCGGCGACGCGACGACCAACCTGTCGTACCTGATCTATGCGCTCGGCCTGCAGCAGTTCGACGTCGGCCTCGCGTCCGCGGGCGGCATCATCGCCGTCGTGGTCGCGAACGTCGTGTCGTTCTTCCTGGTGCGGATGCTCGCGCGCAACCTGAAGGGGGAGTACGAGAAATGAGCGACCTGACTTTGGAAAGCCGGCGCACGCCGGCCGTGTTCGACCTCGTGCGGCGTGCGCTGCCCGGCACGCTCGCGTGGCTGATCGCGCTGTTGCTGTTCTTCCCGATCTTCTGGATGGCGATCACCGCGTTCAAGACCGAGCAGCAGGCGTACGCGTCGTCGCTGTTCTTCATCCCGACGCTCGACAGCTTCCGCGAGGTGTTCGCACGCAGCAACTACTTCGGGTTCGCGTGGAATTCGATCCTGATCTCGGCCGGCGTCACGGTGATCTCGCTGCTGTTCGCGGTGCCGGCCGCGTACGCGATGGCGTTCTTCCCGAACCACCGCACGCAGAAGGTGCTGCTGTGGATGCTGTCGACCAAGATGATGCCGTCGGTCGGCGTGCTCGTGCCGATCTACCTGCTGTGGAAGAACGCGGGGCTGCTCGATACGGTGTCGGGGCTCGTGATCGTCTACACGCTGATCAACCTGCCGATCGCGGTGTGGATGACCTTCACGTACTTCAACGAAATCCCGAAGGACATCCTGGAGGCCGGGCGGATCGACGGCGCGTCGACGTGGCAGGAGATCGTCTACCTGCTGATGCCGATGGCGCTGCCGGGGCTCGCGTCCACCGCGCTGCTGCTCGTGATCCTGTCGTGGAACGAGGCGTTCTGGAGCATCAACCTGTCGAGCTCGAACGCGGCGCCGCTGACCGTATTCATCGCGTCGTACTCGAGCCCCGAAGGCTTGTTCTGGGCGAAGCTGTCCGCGGCGTCGCTGCTCGCGGTCGCGCCGATCCTGATCGTCGGCTGGCTGTCGCAGAAGCAGCTCGTGCGCGGGCTCACGTTCGGGGCGGTTAAATGAGCGATGCAAGCAAAGGCGCGGCCGGCAAACGTACGACTGGTCACGGCATGAACGTGCTGATCTGCGATTGCGACGGCGTGCTGATCGACAGCGAGGCCGTCGCCGCCGACGTGATCGTGCGCGAACTCGATGCGCGCTGGCCGGGCGTCGATGCGCGGCCGGCCGTGATGCCGCTGCTCGGGCTGCGCATCGAGCGCGTGCTGGCCGGCGCGAGCGACGCCGTGGGCCGCACGCTATCGGCCGACGACGTCGACGCGATCCGCCGCGCGGTCGAGGCGGCGGCCGTCAATGCACCGATGGTCGAAGGCATCGACGCGGCGCTGGCCGCGATCGACCTGACGACGGCCTGCGCGAGCAACAGCTATCGCGCGTACGTCGAAGCGGCGCTCGCGCGCACCGGCCTCGCGCGCTTCTTCGGCGACCGGCTGTTCTGCGCGGATGCGGTCGCGCGGCCGAAGCCGGCGCCGGACGTGTATCTGGCGGCCGCACGCGCGCTCGGCGCGGTGCCCGCGCAATGCCTCGTCGTCGAGGACAGCGTGACCGGCATCACCGCCGCGGCCGCGGCCGGCATGACCGTGCTCGGCTTCATCGGCGGCGGGCATGCATCGGCGGCCCAGATCGACGCGCTGCGCGGCATCGGCGCGCGTCACGTATTCGACGACATGCACGAGTTGCCCGGCTACGTCGCGCGCTGGCAGGCGACGGGCGAGGTGCTGCCGAACTAGCAATCAGGAACGAAGGCGCGCCGCTTTCAACGCGGCGCATCACGAACGAACGGAGACAGATCATGGCAAGCGTGCTCCTGCGCAACATCGCGAAGCGCTACGACGACACCGAAGTGCTGCGCAACGTGAACCTCGACATCGCCGACGGCGAATTCGTCGTGTTCGTCGGCCCGAGCGGCTGCGGCAAATCCACGCTGATGCGGATGATCGCCGGCCTCGAAGACATTTCGAACGGCGACCTGCTGATCGACGGCGCGAAGGTCAACGACGTGCCGAGCGCGAAGCGCGGCATCGCGATGGTGTTCCAGTCGTATGCGCTGTACCCGCACATGACGCTGTACGACAACATGGCGTTCGGCCTGAAGCTGGCCGGCGCGAAGAAGCCCGAGATCGACCAGGCCGTGAAGCAGGCCGCGAAGATCCTGCACATCGATCATCTGCTCGACCGCAAGCCGAAGCAACTGTCGGGCGGCCAGCGGCAGCGTGTCGCGATCGGCCGCGCGATCACGCGCAAGCCGAAGGTGTTCCTGTTCGACGAGCCGCTGTCGAACCTCGACGCCGCGCTGCGCGTGAAGATGCGGCTGGAGTTCGCGCGACTGCACGACGAGCTGAAGACGACGATGATCTACGTGACGCACGACCAGGTCGAGGCGATGACGCTCGCCGACAAGATCGTCGTGCTGTCGGGCGGCGCGGTGCAGCAGGTCGGCACGCCGAATGAGCTCTATCACGCGCCGGCGAACCAGTTCGTCGCGGGCTTCATCGGCTCGCCGAAGATGAACTTCCTGAAGGGCACGATCGAATCGGCCGATGCGGGCGGCGTGCTTGTGCGCTTCGACAGCGGCGAGACGCAGCGTGTCGCGGTCGATGCGGCGGGGCTGCAGCGCGGCGCGGCGGTGACCGTCGGCGTGCGGCCCGAGCATCTGCTGGTCGATGCGGCGGCGCCGGGCGTTGCCGCGCGCACGATGGCCGTCGAGTCGCTCGGCGATGCCGCGTATCTGTATGCGGAGTCGGCCGTCGCGCCGGACGGGCTGATCGCGCGGATTCCGCCGCTCGACACGTACCGCACCGGCGACGCGCTGCGCGTGCATGCGCAGGCCGAGCACTGCCATCTGTTCGACGAAAACGGGCAGGCGTTCCGGCGGCTGAGCGTACACGCGAAGGCGACGTGACGCACCGCACGTGCGCGTGCGCGGCTCAGAGGCGCAGGTGCTCGGCCATGTAGTCGACGAACGCGCGCAGCTTCGGCGTCGGGTGCCGGCCTGACGGCCACAGCACGTAGAACGGCGTGCGGCTCTCGACATGTTCGTCGAGCACCGTGCGCAGCGTGCCGTCGGCCAGCGCGTCGTGGACGAAGAACTCCGGCAGGCACGCGATGCCGAGCCCGCGCAGCGCGAAGCAGAGGCGTGTTTCCGCATTGTTGCTGACCATCGATACGGGTACTTCCGGCGGCGTGCCGTCACGCGGCGCGCGCAACGGCCAGATCTCGAGCCTGCCGCTGCTCGGGAAGCGGTAGTGCAGGCAGCGATGCCGCGGGAGATCGGCCGGCGTGCGCGGCGCGCCGTGCAGCTCGAGGTAGCCGGGCGACGCGACGAGGTGCTGGCGGAAATGGCCGAGCAGCCGCGACGACAGCCGCGAATCCGTCGGCCGGCCGGTGCGCAGTACCGCGTCGAACCCTTCGTCGACCACGTCGACGAGCCGGTCGCTGAAATCGATGTCGAGTTCGATCTCCGGATACGCGGCCATGAAATCGGCGAGCACCGGCAGCAGCAGCGTGCCGATCGTCGGCAAGCTCACGCGCAGCCGCCCGCGCGGCGCTTCGGCGCTGTGCATCAGTTCCTGTTCCGCCGCGTCGATTTCGGCGATCACGCGCCGGCACCGTTCGAGAAAGCGCGCGCCTTCGGCTGTCAGCGTGATGCTGCGCGTGCTGCGGTGAAACAGCCGCACGTTCAGGCGCGCCTCCAGGCGCGCGATGCGTTTGCCGATCGCCGACGCCGACAGTCCGAGCGCGCGGCCGGCCGCGACGAAGCTGCGCGTCTCCGCGACCTGGACGAACACGACGAAACCGCCAAGATTTTCCATGCAGGTTCCCGATTGCGGACACCGATGTCCGGAGTGTCCGGAACTCTACCCCGGTTTTTCTTCCCGCGCCGGCTCCCTACGATGGCCTTTCCTTCATCGTTCGAGGTCCCGCCATGTCATCCCTGCCTGTCACCGCCCACCGCAGAGAACCGGACGCCGCGCTGCGCACGCGGCTCGACGCCGTGCTCGATCGCGCGCTGGCCGATGCGCGCGTCGTCGGCGCGGTCGTGCTGGTCGCCCGCGACGGCGAATTGCGCTACGCGCGCGCGGCCGGGCTGGCCGATCGCGAAGCCGGCACGCCGATGCGCGAGGACACGGTGTTCCGGCTCGCGTCGGTGTCGAAGCCGATCGTGACGGCCGCCGCGATGCGGCTGGTCGCGGCCGGCCGCATCGGGCTCGACGAGCCGGTCGCGCGCTGGCTCCCCGCGTTCACGCCGACGCTCGCGGACGGCACGCCGGCGACCATCACGCTGCGGCATCTGCTGTCGCATACGGCCGGCCTCGGCTATCGCTTCTTCGAAGCGGACGGCGACGGCCCGTATGCGCGGGCAGGCGTATCCGACGGGATGGATCGCGCGAGCCTGTCGCTTGCCGAGAACGTGCAGCGCATCGCCGGCGTGCCGCTACAGTTCGCGCCGGGCACGTCGTGGGGCTATTCGCTCGCGACCGACGTGGCGGGTGCGCTGATCGAGGCGGTCGACGGCCGCCCGCTCGCGCAGGCGGTGGCCGCGCTCGTCACGACGCCGCTCGGGATGGCGGATACCGGATTCGTCGCGCACGACGCCGCGCGCGTCGCGACGCCTTACGTGAGCACGGCGGGCGCGCCGCGCCGGATGGCCGATGACGATCTCGTGCCGGTGTTCGACGGCACGGTCGGCATCCGCTTCGAGCCGGCGCGCGCGTTCGATGCGACCGCGTGGCCGTCGGGCGGCGCGGGCATGGTCGGCACCGCGCACGATTGCCTGACGCTGCTCGATACGCTGCGCACGGGCCTCGACGGCTGGCTCGCACCGCACTGGATCGACGAGATGGCGCGGGTGCAGCCGGGCGCGCACGACTTGCCGGATGCGCCGGGATTCGGTTTCGGGCTCGGCTTTTCGGTGCTGCACGATCCGGCGGCCGCGCAGTCGCCGGAGTCGGTTGGCACCTGGCGCTGGGGCGGCGCATACGGGCATGCGTGGTTCGTCGACCGCGCGGCCGGGCTGACGGTCGTCGCGCTGACCAATACGTTGTACGAAGGGATGCACGGGCGCATCGTCACCGACGTGCGCGATGCGGTGTATGGCGTCGACGACCGGAGCGCGGCATGAGCGAGTGCGTATCCGCTTCCCCGTCCGTTTCCGCGTCGGACGCCGACCGGGTTGCCGATTCCGCGGCCGTCTCGTCTGCACCGGGCCGCTCGCGCCTGCCCGTCGCGAACCTGCTCGCGCTTGCCACGGCCGGTTTCATCACGGTGCTCACCGAAGCTCTGCCGGCCGGCCTGCTGCCGCTGATGAGCGCCGACCTGCGCGTGACCGAGGCGCTGATCGGCCAGCTGGTGACCGTCTATGCGCTCGGCTCGATCGTCGCGGCGATTCCGCTCGTTGCGGCGACCCGCGCGATGCGCCGGCGCCGGTTGCTGCTCGCGGCGCTGGCCGGGTTCGTCGTGTCGAATGCGGTGACGGCCGCGTCGCCGTACTACGCGCTCACGCTGGCCGCGCGCTTCGTCGCCGGGATGTCGGCCGGGCTGCTGTGGGCACTGCTGGCGGGCTACGCGAGCCGGCTGGTCGACCCGTCGCTGCGTGGCCGCGCGATCGCGGTCGCGATGCTCGGCATACCGGCAGCGATGTCGATCGGCATTCCGGCCGGCACCGCGCTCGGCGCGATGTTCGGCTGGCGCGTCGCATTCGCGGGGATCACGGTCGCGGCGCTCGCGCTGATCGGCTGGATTCGCCTGCGCGTGCCCGACTATCCGGGCCAGCAGGCCGGCGCGCGCGAGCCGCTGCTCGGCGTGATGACGCTGCCCGGCGTACGGACGGTGCTGACGGTGATGTTCGCGTACGTGCTCGCGCACAACATGCTGTACACGTATGTCGCGCCGTTCCTCGCGGGCGTGCGGATGGGTGCGCAGGTCGACGTGGTGCTGTTCGTGTTCGGCGTCGCGTCGCTCGTCGGCATCGTGCTGACGGGTACATGGATCGGCGCTGCGCAGCGACGCCTGACGCTCGCGAGCATCGCACTGTTCGCGCTGGCGGCGGCGATGCTAGGCGCCGGTTCCGGGATGCCGATCGTCTACGCGGGCGTCGTGCTGTGGGGGCTCGCGTTCGGCGGCGCGCCGACGCTGTTCCAGACGGCCACCGCGAACGCGGCGGGGGAGTCGGCCGACGTCGCGCAGTCGATGCTAGTGACGGTGTGGAATCTCGCGATCGCCGGCGGCGGCGTCGCGGGCGGGATGCTGCTCGGCGCGACGGGCGCCGGCGCGATTCCGTGGGTGCTCGTCGCGCTGCTGGCGCTGGCGTGGGTCGGCGCGTGGCGCGCACGCCGGCATGCGTTTCCGGCGCCGCGCGCGACTTGAGCGGGCGTGTGCGACGGCGACGGCCGCGTCAGGCCGCCTTCGCGGCGAGCGCGGCGCGCGCGCACGCTTCGTCGGTGACGAGCCCCGACAGCCAGCCGCCGCGCAGCGCGGCAATCACCGCGTCGTGTTTCTTCGGGCCGCCGGCGAACGCGATCGTCGGCAGCTTCGGCGGCGTGGCGAGCGCGACGCTGGTCACGCGCGCGCTCGTCGACACGGTGATCTGCGTACCCTGCGCGTCGATCGGCACGCCGAGCAGTTCGGCCACCGCGCCGAGCGCGGTCATCTCGTCGCGCTCCTGTTCGGTGATGAAGCCGTCTTCGTAGAGCGGGCAGTGCGGGCCGATGTTGCCGATCCCGACGAACGCGACGTCCGCCTCGCCCGACAGCGCCTCGACGATCCGGTACAGCCGGTGGTTGCACCACTGCGCGCGTTCGGCGTCGCTGTCGGCGAACAGCGGCGCGGGCAGCAGGAAATGCTTGCTGCCGGTTTTCTCGGAGATGTACTGCGCGACGTCGTAGCGGTTCGACGAACCGTCGGCCGCGATCGCGCCGACCATCGACACGAGCCGGTGCTGCGGGCGGTCGATCTGCGCGATCTGCGCGACCGCGGCCTTCAGCGTGCGGCCGCTGCTGACCGCGATCACCATCGGCCGCGTTTCGTTCAGGTAGCGCCCCATCACCTGCGCGCCGGCGACCGCGAGCTTGCGGTCGATCGCGTCGGGCGCATCGGCGTCGACGGGCACGACTTCGCACATCGCGAGGCCGTAGCGTTTCGACAACTGCGCGCCGAGGTCGAGACAGTCGGCGAGCCGATGGTCGACGCGCACGCGGATCAGGTTCTTCTCGACCGCGAACGCGACGAGGCGCTGCGCGACGGGGCGCGACACCTGCAGCTTTTCGGCGATTTCGTTCTGCGTGTCGCCCGCGACGTAATAGAGCCACGCGGCGCGCGTGGCGAGATCGAGTTTTTCTGAAGACTTGGACACGATAGCGATTCGGTTCGGATCGGGGGGCCGCCCCGCGGGCCGGCCGGCGGGCCGGCCGGCGGGCCGCATGACGGCATCCACTGTAACGCATGTCGCGCGCACGGCCGGCGGCCGGCCGCGCGACGGGGCGCGTCTACGCGAGCCGCGCGCGCGACGGTTCGTACAGCGGCCGCACGTGACGGTACAGCGTGCGGAACGCATCGAGGCGTTCGCGCAGCCGCGCATGGCGAGCGGCGTCCGGCGCGTATTCGGCGCGCACCGGCGGCTTGGTCAGCACCGTATGCGCGTCGCCGCCGACGGCCAGCCAGCCGAGCCGCGCCGCGCCGAGCGCCGCGCCCGTTTCGCCGCCGCCGATCTGCTGCGTGCGCACGTTCAGCGCGTCCGCGATCAGTTGCGCCCAGAACGCGCTGCGCGCACCGCCGCCGATCAGCGACAGCTGGTCGGTTTCGACGCCGGCCGCGTGCAGCGCGTCGAGGCCGTCGGCGAGGCCGAGCGTCACGCCTTCGAGCACCGCGTAGCCCAAGTGCGCGCGCTCGGTCGCATGCGTCATCCCGAAGAACACGCCCTGCGCGTATGGATCGTTGTGCGGCGTGCGTTCGCCGGACAGGTAGGGCAGGAACAGCGGCGCCGCCGCGAGCGCGTCGGGATCGAGCGCCTCGACTTCGGCGAGCAGCGCGGGTTCGTCGGTGCCGGTCAGCTTGCAGACCCAGCGCAGGCAGCTCGCGGCCGACAGCACGACGCTCATCAGTTGCCAGCGATCGGGAATCGCATGGCAGAACGCATGCACGGCCGATGCGGGATTCGGCATGAAGCGATCGCCGACCACGCTCAGCACGCCGGACGTGCCGAGCGACACGAAGCCGTCGCCCGCGTGGATCGCGCCGATGCCGAGCGCGCTCGTCGCGTTGTCGCCGCCGCCGCCCGCGACCAGCACGGCCTCCGACAGCCCCAGCTCGCGTGCGACGTCCGCGCGCAGCGTGCCGGACGGCGCGTTGCCCTCGACGATGCGCGGCATCTGCTCGCGCGTCATCCCGCACGCGGCGAGCAGCGCATCGGACCAGTCGCGGCGCGCGACGTCGAGCCACAGCGTGCCGGCCGCGTCGGACGGATCGGACACTTTCGCGCCGGTCAGCCGGAATCGCAGGTAATCCTTCGGCATCAGCACGCACGCGGTGGCCGCGAACACGTCGGGTTCGTGCTTCGCGACCCACAGCAGCTTCGGCGCGGTGAAGCCGGGCATCGCGAGGTTGCCGGCTAGCGCGTGGAGGTCGGGCGCGCGTTCGGTGAGCAGCGCGCATTCGTCGGCGCTGCGCATGTCGTTCCACAGGATCGCGGGGCGCAGCACGCGGTCGTCGCGGCCGAGCAGCACCGCGCCGTGCATCTGGCCCGACAGGCCGATGCCGCGCACCTGCGCGAAAGCGTGGGGATGCCGTTCACGCAGCGCCGCGAGCGCGGCGAGCGTGCCTTGCCACCAGTCGTCCGGATGCTGCTCCGCCCAGCGCGGGTGCGGGCGCGACACGGTGAACGGCGAGCCCGCGGTGCCGACCACCGTGCCGTCCGGGGCCAGCAGCAGCACCTTCACTTCCGAGGTGCCGAGGTCGATGCCGAGATACATGAGCGATCCGTTCGGTCGGTGAGGAGCCGCTACTTTAGCCGTGCCGCACGGCCTGTGCCAAGCGGGTTCGCCCGGCTGCGTGGCCGGGCGCCGGCGCGCGCGTCGTCAACCCGCGGCGAGCCACGCGTCGACGCGCGCGAGCCCGGCGCGCAGCGCCTCGAACAGCGCCGCGTTGCCGGCGAGCGAGCCCCACAGCGCGCGGTTGGCGCACAGCGCGACGACCGGGTCGTCGGCGTCGACGATCGCGCGTGCGCTGCTGTCGTCCATCACGCCGTCCTGGTACGCATAGGGCAGCGTGCCGCGCGCCCAGCGTTCGAGAAAGCGCAGGAACAGCGCGGGCAGCACGGCGGTGGCGACCGGCGCGGCGCCGCGCGCGAACGATTCGACGAGCGTCGGCGCGATGAAGCCGGGAATCTTCGAGAAGCCGTCGGCCGCGACGCGCTGGTTCGTGTCGAGCACGTACGGGTTGCCGAAGCGCTCCAGCACGACGTCGCGGTAGCGCGCGAGATCGAGCGGGCTCGGCGTGAGGCACGGGATCACGTCCTGCGTCACGTAGTCGTGCGCGAAGCGGCGGATCGCCGCGTCGTGCGTGCCTTCGTGGATGTAGGTGTAGCCCGCGAGCGTGCCGGCCCACGCGATGCAGCTGTGCGTCGCGTTGAGGATGCGGATCTTCGCTTCCTCGTACGGATGCACGTCGTCGACGAGTTCCGCGCCGGCCAGTTCCCAGCGCGGCCGGCCGGCCGCGAAGCGGTCCTCGATCACCCACTGGATGAACGATTCGCCCATCACCGGGCACGCGTCGTCGATGCCGGTGGCCGCCCGCACGCGCTCGCGCACGTCGGCGGTCGGGCGCGGCGTGATGCGGTCGACCATCGCGCTCGGCGTCGCGACGTGCGCATCGAACCACGCGAGCAGGCCGCCTTCGCCGCGCCGTTCGAGGAATTCGCGCATCCCCGCGCGAAAGCGTGCGCCGTTGTTGCGCAGGTTGTCGCAGCTTTGCAGCGTGAGTGGGCCCGCGCCGCGCTTCACACGTTCGGCGAGCAGCGCCGCGAGCGCGCCGTACAGCGTCGTGCGCGCGCCCTGCAGGTCGGCGGCGAGATCGGCGTTCGCGACGTCGAGCCGGTTGTGTTCGTCGAGGTAGTAGCCGCCTTCGGTGACCGTGAACGACACGATCCGGCACGCCGGATCGGCGCCCGCGTCGATCAGCGCGGTGAGGTCGATCGACCACGGCAGCACGCGCGTGATCGCACGGATCGTCTCGTACGCGCGCTCGCCTTGCGGCGTGACGGTTTCGAGCGTGTACGCGCCGTGCTGGGCGGCCAGCGCGTCCATCGTCGCGCGCATGTCGTCGCGGATGTTGCCGATGGTCAGCGACCAGCGTTCGTCGGCCGGCACGGCCGCGTTCACGCGATGCAGATACCACGCCTGGTGCGCGCGGTGAAACGAGCCCGCGCCGATGTGCAGCAGCACGGGCGCGTGGGCGGCGGGCGATTCGCTCATCGGGTGTCTCCTGTTCCTGCCTTCTATCGTGTCGAATACGATCATTTGCTCTTTGTGTGAGCGAATGATCGTATTCGGGCGAGCGAAAGTCAAGGCGCGGATACGGCATTTCGATGGTGCGCTGCGGTGGCGTACGGGGCAGGGCGAGTGGGGCGGCGCCGGCGGAAAAAGGCGTCAGTGCCCTTCGCGCGTGAGGGCGATGAGTTCGTCGAGCAGCTTGCCGGCCGGCCCCGGCAGGATCCCGTGGCGGCGCCGGAACGCGGTGAGCGTGCGCACCGCGACGACTTCGTGCACCGGCAGCGTGTCGATCGTGCCGGCGCGCCGTTCGGCGCCGTACATCGGCTCGGCCATCCAGCAGAGGAATCCCGCATGCGCGACCAGGCTTTTCAGCGTCGTGACCGAACGCGTCTCGACCGCGATGTCGGGCAACGGCAGCCCGTGCGCGTCGAAGGTCGCGCGCATGTGGTCGAACGGCGCGGTGCCGCGCGGCGGAATCGCCCAGCGCGCGTGCAGCGTATCGGCGAGCGTCGGTGCGCGGCCGAGCGCGCGCAGCGGATGGTGCGGCGCCGCAACGATATGGCTGCGATCTTCCCAGCGGCATTCGGGAATCGCGACGATCTCGTCGGTATCGGGCCCGTGCGCGGACAGCGCGAGGTCGATCTCGTGCTTGATCAGCCCTTCCGCGAGCCGGTCCCACACGCCCTCGATGATTTCGACGCGCAGGTTCGGCCAGCGGTCGAGCACGCGACCGACCGCGACCGGCAGCACGAGGCTCGCGATGCTGCCCACCGTGCCGACCTTGATCGTGCCCTTCGCGAACCCGCGCATCGCGTCCAGTTCCTCGCGCGCATGCTCGGCCTCGTGCTGCAGCAGCGTCGCGTGCGGCAGCAACGCTTCGCCGAACGCGGTGAGCTGCACGCCCTTCGAATGGCGTTCGAACAGCGGCGCGCCGACCTGCTCCTCGAGCCGCTTCAGGATCCGGCTCAGCGCCGGCTGCGTGACATGCAGCGCGTCGGCCGCACGGCCGAGGCTGCCGCACGCGACGATCGTCGTGAACGCGCGCAATTGACGGAGATCGAAAGTCATGCGGGGACGTAATGGCTTTTCGCAGAAAATACAGTATCCGCGAATGGCTTGCGCTTCGATACTGTGGAAACCGCCAAGCCATCGAGGAGACGCCCGAGTATGTCCGGCACCCCGTCCCAACCCGCCGCACCGATCACCGTCCGCGACGCCGTCATCGACCTGTTTCGCCAGTTCGGCATCGACCGCGTGTTCGGCAATCCCGGCTCGACCGAGCTGCCGATGTTCCGCGATTTCCCCGACGATTTCCGCTACGTGCTCGGCCTACAGGAGGCCGTCGTGGTCGGGATGGCCGACGGTCATGCGCAGGCCACCGGCAATGCAGCCGTCGTGAACCTGCATTCGGCGGCCGGCGTCGGCAACGCGATGGGCAATCTGTTCACCGCATTCAAGAACCGCACGCCGCTGATCGTCACCGCGGGCCAGCAGGCGCGCGCGATTCTGCCGTTCGATCCGTTCCTCGGCGCGACGCAGGCCGCCGAGCTGCCGAAGCCGTACGTGAAATGGAGCATCGAGCCGGCGCGCGCGCAGGACGTGCCGGCTGCGATCGCGCGGGCGTACCGGATCGCGATGCAGGAGCCGCGCGGCCCCGTGTTCGTGTCGATCCCCGTCGACGACTGGGACCAGTGGGCCGAGTTGCTGCCGCGCCGCGACGTCAGCAGCGTCGTGCGGCCCGATCCCGACGCGCTCGCGCGGCTCGGCGACGCGCTCGACGCCGCGCGGCGTCCGGCGTTCGTGGTCGGCGCGGCCGTCGATCGCGCGGGCGCGTGGGACGACGTCGTGCGGCTCGCCGAGCGGCACCGCGCGCGCGTGTACGTCGCGCCGATGTCCGGGCGCTGCAGCTTTCCGGAGGACCATCCGCTGTTCGCCGGCTTCCTGCCCGCGATCCGCGAGAAGATCGTCGCGCGGCTCGACGGGCACGATCTCGTGTTCGCGTTCGGCGCGCCCGCGTTCACCTATCACATCGAGGGCTTCGGCCCGCACGTGCCGCCGGGCGCGACGCTCGTGCAGCTCGTCGACGATCCGGGCGTCGCCGCGTGGACGCCGTCGGGCGATGCGGTCGTCGGCAACTTGCGGCTCGCGGCGCGCGAGCTGCTGGCGCGGCCCGCGCCGCCCGAGCGGCCGATGCCCGCGCCGCGCGCGGCGCGTGTCCGTGTCGACGCGCCCGCCGCCGGCGAGCGCATGTCGGTCGCGTTCGCGCTGCAGACGCTCGCCGACGTGCGCGACGCACAGGACATCGTCGTCGAGGAGGCGCCGAGCGCACGGCCGGTGATGCAGGAACATCTGCCGTTCACGCGCAGCGGCACGTTCTACACGATGGACAGCGGCGGGCTCGGCTACGGGATGCCGGCCGCCGTCGGCGTCGCGCTCGCGCAGCCGGGCCGGCGCGTGATCGGGCTGATCGGCGACGGCTCGAGCCTGTATTCGATCCAGGCGCTGTGGAGCGCCGCGCAACTGAAGCTGCCGATCACGTTCGTGATCCTGAACAACCGGCGTTATGCAGCGCTGCAGGAATTCGCGCCGGTGTTCGGCTTCGGCCCAGACGACCCCGTGCAGGGCACCGATCTGCCCGACCTGGATTTCGTCGCGCTCGCGCAAGGGATGGGCTGCCGTGGCATGCGCGTGACCGATGCCGCACGCCTGCGCGACACGCTGACCGATGCGCTGCGTGCGGCGACGCCGGTCGTCGTCGACGTCGAGATTGCCTGATGCGCCACGCGCGTCTTTCCGGAGATTCCATGCAAACCGTAGCGATGCTGATCGGCGGCGAACGCCGCCACTCGTCCAGCGGCGCGACCTTCGTGCGCCGTAACCCGCTCGACGGCGAAATCGCGTCGGCCGCGCCCGCGGGCACCGTCGACGATGCGCGCGCGGCGGCCGACGCGGCTGCCCGCGCGTTTCCCGGCTGGGCCGCGCTCGGCCCCGGCGCGCGGCGCGCGTTGCTGCTGAAGGCGGCCGCCGCGCTCGAAGCGAAGCACGAGCAGTTCGTCGTCGCGATGGCGGCCGAAACGGGCGCATCCGCGCTGTGGGCCGGCTTCAACGTGCAGCTCGCGGCGAGCGGGCTCGTCGAGGCCGCGTCGCTGACCACGCAGGTCGGCGGCGAGCTGATTCCGTCCGACGTGCCGGGCTCGCTTGCGATGGGCGTGCGGCAGCCGGCCGGCGTCGTGCTCGGCATCGCGCCGTGGAATGCGCCGGTGATTCTCGCGACGCGCGCGCTCGCGCTGCCGCTCGCCTGCGGCAACACGATCGTGCTGAAAGGCTCGGAGCTGTGCCCCGTCACGCACGGGCTGGTCGTCGAGGCGCTGCAGGAGGCCGGGCTGCCGCCGGGCGTCGTCAACTTCGTGACGAACGCGCCCGACGACGCGGGCGCCGTCGTCGACGCGCTGATCGCGCACCCGGCCGTGCGCCGCGTGAATTTCACCGGCTCGACGCGGGTCGGGCGGATCGTCGCCGAAGCGTGCGCGCGCCACCTGAAGCCGTCGGTGCTGGAGCTTGGCGGCAAGGCGCCGTTCGTCGTGCTCGACGATGCCGATCTCGACGCGGCGGTCGCCGCGGCCGCCTTCGGCGCATTCGCGAATTCCGGGCAGATCTGCATGTCGACCGAGCGCATCGTCGTCGACGCGTCGATCGCCGATGCGTTCGTCGCGAAGCTCGCCGACAAGGCCGCGTCGCTGCCGCTCGGCGACCCGCGCCACGGGCCGGTCGTGCTTGGTTCGCTGATCGACACGAAGGCCGTCGAGCGCTGCAACGCGCTGATCGACGATGCGCTCGCGCACGGCGCGACGCTGCTGTGCGGCGGCAAGGCGGACAGCACGCTGTTTCCGGCGACGCTGCTCGACCATGTGACGCCGGCGATGCGCGTCTACGCGGAAGAATCGTTCGGCCCGGTGAAGGGGATCGTGCGCGTCGACGGCGAGGAGGCCGCGATCCGCTGCGCGAACGACAACGCGTTCGGGCTGGCGTCGGCCGTGTTCAGCCGCGACGTCGCGCGGGCGCTGCGCGTCGCGGCGCGCATCGAATCGGGCATCTGTCACGTGAACGGCCCGACCGTGCACGACGAGGCGCAGATGCCGTTCGGCGGCGTGAAGGACAGCGGCTTCGGCCACTTCGGCGGCAACGCCGGCATCGCCGCGTTCACCGACCTGCGCTGGATCACCGTGCAGACGGCCCCGCGCCACTATCCGTTCTGACGAGGCCGCCGACGATGAGAATCGCGATTCTGGGAGCGGGCGCGATGGGCTCGCTGTTCGGCGGGCGGCTCGCCGAAAGCGGCGAAGCCGTCACGCTGATCGACGTGAACGATGCGCATCTCGATGCAATCCGCCGCGACGGGCTGCGCATCGACGACGATCGCGGCGAACGGCGCATTCGCACGCTGCAGGCCGTGCGGCCGGAAGCCGCGAATGCGGCCGCGGCCGGCGCGCCCGACACACCGTTCGACCTGCTGATCGTTTTCACGAAATCGCTGCACACGCGCGCGGCGCTCGACGGTGTGCGCGCGCTGCTGACGTCGGACACGTTCGTGCTGACGCTGCAGAACGGGCTCGGCAACGTCGAGACGCTGAATGCGTTCGTGCCGCTGGAGCGCATCCTGGTCGGCGTGACGACGTGGCCGGCCGATGCGGCCGGGCCCGCGCACGTGCGCTCGCACGGCGCCGGCACGATCCGCATGATGACGGCCGACGGCGCGGCGCGCCCGTTCGCGGCGGCGGTGGCCGACGCGCTGTCGCGCGCGGGGCTCGCGTGCACGCTCGACGCCGACGTGTGGGCCGCGATCTGGGAGAAGGTCGCGTTCAACGCGGCGCTCAACACGCTGTGCGCGGCGACGGGCTGCACCGTCGACCAGCTCGGCCATCATCACGACGGGCCGCGGCTCGCGCTCGCGATCGCGGCGGAGACGGCCGCCGTCGCGCGCGCGAAGGGCATCGCGGTCGATGGCGAGCGCATCGCGCGCAACGTCGAGCATGCGATCCGCGACCATCGCGGCCATCGCCCGTCGATGCTGCAGGACGTGCTCGCGGGGCGCCGCACCGAAATCGATGCGATCAGCGGCAAGGTCGTCGCGGCCGCACGCGAAACCGGCGTCGCGGTGCCGCATGCGGAGACGCTGCTTGCGCTGGTCCGGTTGATCGACGCGCGGACGAACTGAGCAACAGGCCGGCGGCCGGCTGGCGCCGCATGACGATACGGATGCCGTGCACGCGAGGCGACGGCGCTGGATCGTGAAGGATGGGACATGACGCCGACGCCGCTCGATGGGCGCCGGTCGACCGATGCACAGCATGAGATCCGGGCACGCGTGCGCGCGCCAGCCCGGACAACAGGAGACGCGATGAAAACCATCGAATGCCGTTGTCTTGCCGCGCGCCGTTCGCGCATCTTGCCGCCGGCGCGCGGCGTCCGGGAGGCCGCATGAGCGCGCCCGACGCACTGAATGGACGGCTGCCGCCGTCGGTCGACATCGGTACGACGCTCGACGACGGGCCGTTCACGCCGATGCAGCGCGGCGTGGTGCTGCTCGCCGCGCTCGCGATCGTGCTCGACGGTTTCGACGGCCAGTTGATCGGTTTCGCGATTCCGGTGCTGATCCGCGAATGGGGCATCACGCGCGGCGCGTTCGCGCCGGCCGTCGCGGCGGGGCTGATCGGAATGGGGATCGGCAGCGCGTGCGCGGGGATCGTCGCGGACCGCTTCGGTCGCCGCCAGGCCGTGATCGGCAGCGTGTTCCTGTTCGGCATCGCGACCTGCGCGATCGGGTTCGCGCCCGACGTCGCGACGATCGCGATGCTGCGCTTTTGCGCGGGGCTCGGGATCGGCGGCGCGCTGCCGACGGCCACGACGATGACCGCCGAATACACGCCCGCGCGGCGCCGCACGATGATGGTGACCGCGACGATCGTCTGCGTGCCGCTCGGCGGGATGCTGGCCGGCCTGTTCGCGCACGAGGTGCTGCCGCGCTACGGCTGGCGCGGGCTGTTCTTCGCGGGTGGCGCGTTGCCGCTCGTGCTCGGCTTCGTGCTCGTGCGCGCGTTGCCCGAATCGCCGCGCTATCTGGCGCGGCGCCCCGCACGCTGGCCGGAACTCGGCGCGCTGCTGGCGCGGATGCAGCGGCCGGTCGCGCCGGGCACCGTGTTCACCGATACGAGGGACGCCCGCGCGCCGGGCGGCCGCGGCGGCTTCGGCGCGCTGTTCGCGAGCGGGCAGGCGCGCGACACGATCGCGCTGTGGTGCGCGTTCTTCATGTGCCTGCTCGCCGTGTATGCGGCATTCAGCTGGCTGCCGACGATGCTCGCGGCGAGCGGGTTGAGCGTGTCGGTCGCGGGCTCGGGACTCACCGCGTACAACCTCGGCGGCGTGATCGGCGCGCTGTTGTGCGCGTGGGCGATCGCGCATGCGGGGTCGCGCTGGCCGCTCGCGCTGTGCAGCATCGGCGGCGCGGCGAGCGCGGTGTGGCTGATGGGCGTCGACGCGAGCCGCCATACGAACTGGCTGATCGTCGGGCTCGGCCTGCACGGGCTGTTCGTCAATGCGGTGCAGTCGACGATGTATGCGCTGTGCGCGTACATCTACCCGACGGCCGTGCGCGCGACGGGGACCGCGAGCGCGCTCGCGTTCGGCCGGCTCGGCGCGATCCTGAGCGCGTTCGCGGGCGCGCTCGTGATCACGGCGGGCGGCGCGGGCGCATATCTGACGATGCTGGCCGTTGCGATGGGCGTGGTGTGCGTCGCGCTGCTCGTGGTGCGGCGGCACATTCCGCGGCTGTCGCGCGCGCAAACGCAGCTGCGCGAAGGGGACGAACTCGCCCGCACGTCGTCGTGACGTGCGGACGCATCGCGTGCGTTACAGCGTGGTGCGCACGTGCCAGAGCTCGGGGAACAGCACGACGTCGAGCATCTTGCGCAGGTAAGGCGCGCCGCTCGTGCCGCCGGTGCCCTGCTTGAAGCCGATGATGCGTTCGACCGTCGTCACGTGACGGAAGCGCCACTGGCGGAACGCATCCTCGAGATCGACGAGTTCCTCGGCCATCTCGTACAGTTCCCAGTGCTGCTGCGGATGACGGTAGACCTCGAGCCACGCGGCCTCGACCGTCTCGTCGTGCCGCATCGGCTGGGTCCAGTCGCGCTCGAGCCGCTCCGGCGCGATCGGGAACCCGCGCCGCGCGAGCAGGCGCACGACCTCGTCGTAGAACGACGGCGCTTCGAGCGTCGCGCGCACCTGTTCCAGGATGTCGGCCCGGTGCGCATGCGGCTGCAGCATCTGCGCGTTCTTGTTGCCGAGCAGGAATTCGAGCTGGCGATACTGGTACGACTGGAAGCCCGACGACTGGCCGAGATACGGCCGCATCGCCGAATACTCGGACGGCGTCATCGTCGACAGCACGTTCCACGCCTGCACCAGTTGCTCGAGGATGCGCGACACGCGCGCGAGCATCTTGAACGCGGGCGGCAGCGCGTCGGTGCGCACCGCGTCGAGCGCGCCGCGCAGCTCGAACAGCGCGAGCTTCATCCACAGTTCGCTCGTCTGATGCTGGATGATGAACAGCATCTCGTTGTGATCGGGCGACAGCGGATGCTGCGCGTCGAGGATCGAATTCAGCGACAGGTAGTCGCCATAGCTCATCGACTTCGAGAAATCGAGCTGCGCGTCGTGCCAGCCGGCTTGAGCGTCGGCCTCGCCCGGCACGTGCGGGGCCTCGTGCGCGGCTTGCGCCGGTTGTGCGGCGCGTGTGCCCGAGAACGGGCAGCCTGCCGGCGCGTCGCCGCCGGGCGGCTGCATATGACCAGAATTCACGACTTTCTCCAGATTTGAATGACGAACGCGTGACGCGCGCTGCGCATGCGGCGGCGGCGCGCCACGCAACACCGGTCAGGTCACCGCGCCGCGTTCGGCGAACTCGGGCGCCTTCCACGCGTCGGTGGCGAGGATGTCGCGCAGCGTCTCGACCGCATCCCATACGTCGGCGAAGCGCGTATAGAGCGGCGTGAAGCCGAAGCGCAGCACGTACGGCTCGCGGTAGTCGCCGATCACGCCGCGCGCGATCAGCGCCTGCATCACTTCGTAGCCGTGCGGATGCTCGAAGCTCGCCTGCGAGCCGCGCTGGTGATGCGCGCGCGGCGTGACGAGCTTCAGCGACAGGCCCGCGCAGCGTTCCTCGACGAGCGCGATGAACGCGTCGGTCAGCGCGAGCGACTTGCGGCGGATGGTCTGCATGTCGGTCTGCAGGAACACGTCGAGCCCGCATTCGACCATCGACATCGACACGATCGGCTGCGTGCCGCACAGGAAGCGCGCGATGCCTGGGTCGGGCGCGAAGCCCGGCTGCATCGCGAACGGCGCGCGGTGGCCCCACCAGCCCGACAGCGGCTGCGAGAAATGCGCGAGATGGCGTTGCGGCACCCACACGAATGCGGGCGAGCCGGGGCCGCCGTTCAGGTACTTGTACGTGCAGCCGACCGCGCCGTCCGCACGCGCGCCGTTCAGGTCGACCGGCACCGCGCCGGCCGAGTGCGCGAGATCCCACAACATCAGCGCGCCCGCGTCGTGCACGAGCTGCGTGACGGCCGGCATGTCGTGCATGTAGCCGGTGCGGTAGTTCACGTGCGTGATCATCGCGACGGCCGTGTCCGCGCCGAGCGCGCCGGGCAGGTCGGCCGGATCGTCGATCAGGCGCAGTTCGTAGTTGCCGCCGAGCTGCTCGATCAAACCTTGCGCGATATACAGGTCGGTCGGGAAGTTCGAGCGCTCCGACACGATCACGCGGCGCTCGGGCGCGCGCTCGGCCTGGTGGCGCAGCATCGCGGACAGCAGCTTGAACAGGTTGATCGAGATGGTGTCGGTGACGACCGTCTCGCCGGGCGCGCCGCCGATCAGCGTCGCGAGCTTGTCGCCGAGCCGGCGCGGCAGCGCGAACCAGCCGGCCGTGTTCCAGCTGCGGATCAGGCCTTCGCCCCATTCGGCGCCGATCACCTGCTGTGCGCGGGCGGCCGACGCGCGCGGCTGCGCGCCGAGCGAGTTGCCGTCGAGGTAGATCACGCCGTCGGGCAGCGAGAACTGGTCGCGCAGCGGGGCCAGCGGGTCGTCGCGGTCGAGCGCGAGCGCATCTTCACGGGTCTTGATCATCATGATGTGGGGTCGTAGGTCGGGTAATCAGGAAGCCTGCGCGGGCAGCGCACGCAGCACCGCGCGCACGGGGCTCGCGTCGAGCGTCGCGAATTTCAGCGGCAGCGCGATCAGTTCGTAGTCGCCGGTCGGCACGTCGTCGAGCACGATCCCTTCGAGGATCGCCATCCGGTGCGCGCGTACGCGGCGATGCGCATCCATCGTCTTCGATTCCTGCGGGTCGAGCGACGGTGTATCGATGCCGATCAGCTTCACGCCGTGCGCGGCGAGCAGGTCGACGGTGTCGGGGGCGACCGCGCAGAAATCGCTGTCCCATTGCTCGACCGCGGCGCGCGCATAAGTGCGCAACAGCACGCGTGGCGGCACGCCGTCGAGCGCGGCTTCCACATCGGCCGGCCGCACGACCGGCGACGCGCCGATGCAATGGATCACGCGGCACGGGCCGAGATAGGTGTCGAGCGGCACCGCGCCGATCGGCGCGCCGTCGGCGTCGTAGTGCAGCGGCGCGTCGCAGTGCGCGCCCGTGTGCGGCGACAGCGTCAGCCGCGCGACGTTGACCGGCGAACCGGCCTCCATCCGCCACACGCGTTCGACGGAAACCGGCGTATCGCCCGGCCACACGGGCGTGGCGGGGCTGACCGGCGGCGAAATGTCCCAGAGTGTGTCCATGGCATGACGAAGCGTGAATCGATGCTTCGAATGATAGGTGGACGCTCGCAGAAAGTGCTTGCGAAATAAACATGGACAATCCGCCGGATTGGCAGATAATTCGACTCAGAGGGAAAACGGGGACCAAAAATGCACGCGATCACGCTCGATGCCACCGACTGCCGGATTCTGGCGGTATTGCAGGAGGAGGGCAGAATCAGCAATCTCGACCTGGCCGAACGCATCTCGCTTTCGCCATCCGCCTGCCTGCGCCGCATGCGCCTGCTCGAGGAGCAGGGCGTGATCGAGCACTATCGCGCGTGCCTGAGCCGCGAGAAGCTCGGCTTCGAGCTCGAGGCGTTCGTGCAGGTGTCGATGCGCAACGAAGAGAATCAATGGCACGAGCGCTTCGCGGAAGCGCTGCGCGAATGGCCGGAGGTGGTCGGCGCGTTCGTCGTGACGGGCGAGAGCCACTATCTGCTGCGCGTGCTCGCGCACAACCTCAAGCACTATTCGGATTTCGTGCTGAACCGCCTGTACAAGGCGCCGGGCGTGATGGACATCCGTTCGAACATCGTGCTGCAGACGCTGAAGGACGAAGCGGGCGCGCCGGTCGGGCTGGCGCGCACGGGGGCGATCAAAGCGGTGTGAGGCCGTGGAAGCCGCCGCCGTGGAACACGAGCGGTGGCGCCGTGTCCGATACCGCGCGCACGCCGCAGCGTTCCACTTCGCCGACGAAGATCACGTGGTCGCCTTCGTCGTAGCGGCTGCGGTTGTGGCATTCGAACCATGCGAGCGCGCCGTCGAGCACGGGCATCCCGGAGTTGCCGGCAGCATGCGCGATCCCTTCGAAGCGGTCGCCCTTGTAGGTCGAAAAGCGCTTGCACAGGTCGAGCTGCGATGCCGCGAGCACGTTCACCACGTAATGGCTGTTGCCGCGGAACACGGGCGTCGACGCCGATTTGTGCGCGAGGCTCCACAGCACGAGCGGCGGATCGAGCGAAACCGAATTGAACGAGCTGGCGGTGATGCCGATCAGCTGGCCGGACGGCGCGCGCGTCGTGATCACCGTCACGCCCGTCGCGAACTGGCCGAGCGCTTGCCGGAACGCGGCCGCGTCGAAATCGGGCGGATTGGCGTGGCTCGTCATCGGGCAGCCATCCGGAACGGGACGGGCGGGCGCGACTCGGCACGGGCGTGACGGGCGCGGCGGACGAAAGACGACAAGGCGGTAGATGGGGAACGGGTGCGCATGGCCCGATTTTAGCGGAATCGGGGCCGCCGGGCCCGGTCGGGCGGCGCATCGCGACGGCAGGGTGACGTAGCGAACACTGCGACGCGCGGCCGGCATCGCCGTTCTGTCGCGTTTTTCAACGGTGCGGCCGTTCAAGCCGAGACCATGTTGCCCCGCCCGGTACGCGACCCGCGTTACCCGCGCTATCGCGCCGCCGCCAGCCCGAGCGACAACGCCCCCGTGACGATCAGGCTCGACGCCCACACCGTATCGAGATTGAACCAGCTCCGCGACACGAACTTCAGCCCGAGATAGCGGTACACGAGCCACGCGAGCCCGCCGCCGGCGGCGATCATCGCGGCCGCATGCACGGCCGCGACGACGAGCGCCATCCCGAGATGCGCATCGACGAGCGTTGCCGCCGCGCGGTGGCCGGCATCGCGATCCAGCCCGCACAGACCGAGGTAGATCGGCACGAGCATCAGCCCCGCGCCGTGCGCGAGCGCGACCGCGAACGACCACAGGCCGAGCCGCGCCGGCGGAATCCGCGCGAGCGCCCGCGGATGCCGGCGCCGGATCAGCAGCACCGCGCCGAAGCCGATCACCAGCGCGCTCGCGCCGATCCGGATCGCCGACTGCCACGCAAGCAGCGCCGCGAGCAGCCCGAACGGCAGCATCACCGCGAAGACGGCCAGCGCATGACCGACCG
Organism: Burkholderia sp. BCC1047; assembly: GCF_902833155.1. Lineage (NCBI taxonomy): Bacteria > Pseudomonadati > Pseudomonadota > Betaproteobacteria > Burkholderiales > Burkholderiaceae > Burkholderia > Burkholderia sp. BCC1047. The sequence goes on from NZ_CADFEH010000024.1 coordinate 88,347, forward strand.
CGAGATAGCCGAGCACGGCGACGAGGGCGCGGCCGCGGCGCGTCATCAGCGCGTTCGACACCGCGAGCGGCCAGCCCATCGCCGGGTTGAGCCCGTGATAGACGCCGCTCGCGAGCACGGCCGCCCACAGCGCGAACGGCGCGGGAAGGCCGGCGCTCAACGCTTGACCGACGGATAGCAGAACGAGTCGGTCGAGCAGTCGCCGCCTTCGAGCCGGATCTGGTGCGCGCGATAGCCGTCGGGGAAGTCGACCCAGTAGTCGTCGGCGAGCGTCAGCCCGCCGTCCGGCCCCGCGTGCGCGAGCACCTGCGCGGCCGGCACGCCGTCCGGATAGAACTGGTCGTCCCACGTCGAATAGAGCGAGTTGGTCCAGTACACGCGCCGGCCGTCGCGGCTGATCTCGACCATCTGCGGGCCGCCCGCGAACGCGCGGCCGTTCGAGTGCGGCGCACGGCGCGCGATGCCGCCGATGCGCACCGACCCGGCGAGCACCGGGTTGTGCGGGTCCGACACGTCGTACTGGCGCATCTCGCCGGTGCCCCAGCACGACACGTACAGGAAGCGGTCGTCGAGCGACAGGTCGATGTCGGTCACGAGCGGCGGCACCGCGCCGAATCCTTGCAGCAGCGGCGGCAGCTCGTCGGCCGCGGCCGGCTCGGCCGGGATCGTCGCGGTCTTCTTCACATGGAACTGACCGCCTTCGCGCCACCAGGTCCAGATCGAGCCTTCGAGATTGGTCGTGTCGACCACGACGCCGACGAATCCGTATTCGCGCACCGGGTCGTGCGCGGGCCGTACCTCGAGCGCCATCTGATGCTGCGCGCCGAGATCGACCGTCTGCACGTTGCGCCGCGCGCGCAGGTCCCAGAAATGCAGTCGGTGCCCGTACTTGTTCGCGAGCAGATCCTCGGGGACGATCCCGTTTTCGAATTGCGGCGGCAGCGCCCATTCGCTCGACACCATGTAGTCGCGCGGCAGGTTCCACCAGAAGTCGTAATGCTTGTCCTGCGGGCCGCGGTCGATCTCCCAGCGGCCGAGCACGTCGAAGGTCTCGCAATCCATGATGAAGATGCCGGGCGCGCCGTCGGTGCCGTCCTTGCCCGCGCCGCCGAGCGTGCTCACGTAGATGCCCTCGGGGCCGCAATGCACGGTGTGCGGCCGCGAATAGCCGGTTTTCGCGAAGATCTCGTCGGGTTCGATGATCTTGTGGATGCGCGCCTGCGTCGGATGCGGCTTCGTGTCGATCACGTAGATGCGCGACGAGCGCAGCCCGGGGATGATCAGGAAGCGGCGCTCGAGGAACGCATGGCCGGTGAGCGGCGACAGCGACGATGAGCACGCATTCCAGCCGAAATGGTGAAACTCGTCGCCGGTGTTCGGCATCGTCACCGTATGAACGATCTTGCCGTACGTCGACGAACCGGGCTTCACGTCGATCACGGCGAGCGCGTCGGGTCTGGAAAAATCGGGGCTCAGCAACAACGTATAGGCAAACTCTTCCGCCGGCGCCTGCATCGCAAGCTCGGGCGAAGCGTGAAACGTCGGGTCGGGCCGCATGCTCATGGTGATGCCTCCTCGATGGGTTGGGATCGTGAACGCACGGCCGTTCGTTGCGGGCGTGCGGGTCGGGATGGCCGCGCGGCGTGCATCGTGCCGGCGGGTGCGATCGACGCACGGACGCACGTGTCGGTGCCACGCGCGGCGCCGTGCATCAGATCGTGAAAGCGGGGAAAGCGGGTGACGGTGACAGGCCGGATCGCCGCACCGGCGGCGGGGCGGACGGGCGGCAACGTGATGAAGCAGCCGAAGCGGCGCCTCGCGACGCGGTAGCGACCGGGCGGGTGACGCGGGTGAATTCTGTTAAGGCATGCATAGCGATGTTCCGGCAGATGATGTTTGCATCAGGGTCGGGCATGCATCGAACGCTGCGCGCGTGACGGCGGGTTTGCCGCCGCGCTAGCGCGTGCCTAAGTGTAGACGAGAATCGTGCAGGCGAGTCGGGCGCGGCACCTGCGTGATCTGCCAGTTTCGCGCGCGAGTGAGATACTTGCCGGAGTGCCGCCGCGTCCCGCACCGCGGGCGGGCGGCGGCGACGCGAAACGATGGCGCCGGTACTGGCGTGCCGGCTGCCTTCATCCACGAGGGACTGATTTCATGGGGAACGAGATGCTTGAAACCGCGACGCTCGGAGGCGGGTGTTTCTGGTGCACGGAGGCCGTGTTTCTCGACGTCGACGGCGTGACGGCCGTCCAGTCGGGTTATGCGGGCGGCCATACGCGCAACCCGGGCTATCGCGACATCTGCGAAGGCGACACGGGCCACGCGGAAGTCGTCAACGTGACGTTCGATCCGGCGCGCATCGGCTATCGCGAGATCCTCGAGATCTTCTTCGCGACGCACGATCCGACCACGCTGAACCGGCAGGGCAACGACGTCGGCACGCAGTACCGGTCGGTCGTGTTCACGCATTCGGATGCGCAGCGCGACACGGCGCTCGACGTGATCCGCGAGCTCGAGCGCGAGCAGGTGTTCGGCCAGCCGATCGTCACGCAGGTCGTGCCGCTCGACGGCAACTACTGGCCGGCCGAGGACTATCACCAGAACTATTACGCGCGGAACCCGGGGCAGGGCTATTGCTCGGTCGTGATCGGGCCGAAGCTCGCGAAATTCCGGCAGAAGTTCTCGCACCGGCTGAAGTCGCTGCGCGGCGCCTGAGCGACGGCGGCGCAAGCCGGCGAAACCAACGTCAAGCCGCCTCGTTGCGCCACTGCGCGCACGCGGCGGCGATTTCGCGGGCGAGCGCGATGCACGACAGCGGCGCGGAGCCTTCCGCCTTGTTGTTGATCGTGATGATCACCGGCTGCCCGGCCAGCGCGTAGCGCGCGGCCAGTTCGGCGAGCGCCGAGCGCGTGGCCGGATCCTCGTCGACGAGCTTGTCGAACGGCTCGTATTTCGCCTTCGCCTGCTCGTACTTGAAGCCGCCGTGCAGGCTCCAGCGCACGAACAGCGGGCCCGGCGCGTCGCCGTCGAGCAGCGCGAGCGCGGCGGCCTGGCGCAGCGGGTCGGGCATCCGCGCGTGCAGGCCGACGCAGTAGCGCACGCCGAGCGCGGCCAGCGCGCGGATGAAGCGCGGCGTGAGCAGGCTCGCGTCGCGGATCTCGATCGCGTAGCGCGGGCCGTCGGCGTCCGGCGGCAGCGGCGGCAGCGCCGCGAAGAACGCGGCGAGCCGGTCGATCAGCGCGGCCGGCTCCGCGAGCAGCTGATCGGGTAGCGGCGAGAACTGGAACACGAGCACGCCGGCTTTCCGGCCGAGCCCGTCGAGACACGGCTGCACGAATTCGCGGGTCGCGAGCTGGGCATCGAGGAAGGTCGGGTTCGGCCCGGATGGCTCGCCGCGCCGGCCGCGGATCACCGCGTCGGTCACCGCGGCCGGCGCCTTCACGACGAAGCGGAAATCGTCGGGCACCTGCTGCGCGTAGCGCAGGTAGTCGGCCACCGACAGCGGCCCGTAGAACGACCGGTCGAGGCTCACGCTCTTCAGCAGCGGATGCGCGCCGTACGCTTCGAGCCCTTCGCGCGACAGCTTCGTCTGCGCGAAATCGCCGTCGTAGACGATGCCGTTCCAGCCGGGGAAATACCACGACGACGTGCCGAGCCGCACGTTCGGCGGGAGGCCTGCCGCGGCGTCGGCCACGTCCGCCGAGATCGGCGCGGGCAGTACGCCGCGCTTGCGGCGGCCTTTCTTCTGCTCGGCGGCTGGCGGGGGCGGTTCGTCCCATAGCAGGCCGGATGATGGCGCAGGCTCGTCGTCGGCGGCGGGGCGGGAGGTCTGCCGGGCAGTCCGCGTCGGTCGCGCGTCCTCCTGCGCGTCCGGCGTCACATGCTCATCGGCGCTGGCGGGGCGATCGTCGTCCGCCGGCGACGCGCGTGCGGCATCCGTCGGCACGCCGAACAGGTCGAATTGCCCGTCGGCGTGCGACTCGTTGGCGTCGTCGCGCGGCTGTCGTTGCGGCGGCGCGTTGCGCCGCGTCCTGCCGTCACCCATGCATGCCCTGCGTGATGCGCGGCCTAGCGCGGCAGCGCGTGTTCGTACATGTAGCGCCGCGACCACGGCAGCGTTTTCGCGCTGCGTCCGGCCTTGCGGCACACGATCTGGAAGATCGACACGTCGTCGTGCTCGAACGCATACGCGCAGCCGGCGAGATACACGCGCCAGATGCGGAATTTTTCGTCGTCGACGAGCTTTCTCGCTTCCTCGGCTTTCGCTTCGAAGTTTTCCGTCCAGATATCGAGCGTGCGCGCATAGTGCCGGCGCAGGCTTTCGACGTCAACCGCCTCGAGGCCGCCGCGCTGCGCCGCTTCGAGCGCGAGGCTGATGTGCGGCAGCTCGCCGTCCGGGAACACGTAGCGATCGATGAATTCGCCGCCGCCGAGCGCCGTTTCGCCGCTTTCCGCGTCGGTCGACGTGATCCCGTGATTCATCGCGATGCCGTCGTCGGTCAGCAGCTCGCGGATGCGCGAGAAATAGAGCGGCAGGTTCTTGCGGCCGACGTGCTCGAACATCCCGACGCTCGTGATCCGGTCGAACTGGCCGTCGATCTCGCGGTAATCCTGCAGACGAATCTCGATCTTGTCCTCGAGCCCCGCGGCCTTCACGCGCGCGGTCGCGAGGTCGAACTGGTTCTGCGACAGCGTCACGCCGAGACACGTCGCGCCGAACTTCTGCGCGGCGCGCAGCACGAGCGCGCCCCAGCCGCAGCCGATGTCGAGCAGGCGCTGGCCGGGCTCGAGCTGGATCTTCGTCAGGATGTGGTCGATCTTCTTGATCTGCGCGGTGGCGAGATCCTCGTCGCCGTTCTCGAAGTACGCGCACGAGTACACCATGTTCTCGTCGAGCCACAGCTGGTAGAACTCGTTCGACACGTCGTAGTGGTACTGGATCGCCTTCTTGTCGGTGCTCTTCGTGTGATTGAAGTAGCGTTTCACGCGGGCCAGCTTGCTCGCGCTCGTCACGGTGCTGCGCGCGAGCGAGTAGCCGATGTTGATGATGTCCGACAGCTTGCCTTCGATGTCGATCTTGCCCTTCACGTACGCCTCGCCGAGATTGTCGAGGCTCGGTTCGAGCAGCAGCGGCAACGCCGATGCGCTGTTCACCTTCAGCGTGACCTGCGGCGCGCTGAAGGTGCCGAAATCGAGTTGATCGCCGTTCCACAGCACGAGTCGCGCCGGTATGTTCGCTTTTGCCCGTACTTCATCCGCCCACTGTGCCAGCTTCTTTTCCCAGAACATTTGGATTCTCCGTTTGTTCGTTGAATCGAATACAGCCAAGTATCTTGACCGGCGCCCACCGCTTGCGGCGCAGGCACCCGGATGCAACACGAGACACGACCGGCGCACGCCGGCGCCGCGCTTACGGCGATAGGCGCGAGATCGTCCAGCCCGGCGCCGCCGCGGCGTCGCGCGTATAGAGCAGGCGGTCGTGCAGCCGCGACGGGCGCCCCTGCCAGAATTCGATCGCGTCCGGCACGAGGCGGTAGCCGCCCCAGTGCGGCGGGCGCGGCGGGTTGTCGCCGTAGCGTTCGCTGACGGCCTGCTCGCGCGCTTCGAGCGTCGCGCGGCTGTCGATCACGGTGCTCTGGTCCGACGCCCATGCGCCGATGCGCGAGCCGAGCGGGCGCGACGCGAAATAGCGGTCGCTTTCTTCCGCGCTGGTTTTCTCGATCCGGCCCTCGATGCGCACCTGGCGCTCGAGCTCGATCCAGTAGAACAGCAGCGCGGCTTGCGGATGCACGGCGAGATCGTGGCCCTTGCGGCTGTCGTAATTGGTGAAGAAGACGAACCCGCGTTCGTCGACGCCCTTGATGAGCACGATTCGGGCCGACGGCCGGCCGTCGGCGCCGACGGTCGCGAGCGTCATCGTGTTCGGCTCCGGCAGCTTGGCGGCGAGCGCCTCCTTGAACCAGCGATCGAACTGGGCGAACGGGTCGGGGGCGGCATCGGCTTCGTCGAGCGAAGCACGCGAATAGTTGATGCGAAGATCGGCGAGAGTCGTCATGTTATGCAAACGCTTCAATCTGGGGCCAGTATAGCTAACGCGCGAGAATCGTGCGTGCACAGTGGGGCGGGGGAGCGGGGAGTTCAGGCAAAATAGAGGGCTGCACGACTTACGTTTTCCTTGCTGCCATGTCCTCCGCCGACGCTGCCCCGCCCCGTTCTTCCGATCTTACCCCGACCCCGGAAATCCAGCTTGACGTGGATCGCGCCCGGCGTTTCGGCGGCGTCGCGCGCCTGTACGGCGCGCCGGCGGCCGCCGCGTTCGAGCGGGCGCACGTCGCGGTGATCGGGATCGGCGGCGTCGGGTCGTGGGTGGCCGAGGCGCTCGCGCGCAACGCGGTCGGCACGCTGACGCTGATCGATCTCGACAACGTTGCGGAAAGCAACACGAACCGGCAGGTCCATGCGCTCGACGGCAATTACGGCAAGCCGAAGGTCGACGCGATGGCCGAGCGGATCGCGCTGATCGATCCCGCGTGCCGCGTGAACCGGATCGAGGATTTCGTCGAGCCCGACAACTTCGACGCGCTGCTCGGCGGCGGCTTCGACTACGTGATCGATGCGATCGACAGCGTGCGCACGAAGGTCGCGCTGATCGCATGGTGCGTCGCGAAACGGCAGCCGTTGATCGTCGTCGGCGGCGCGGGCGGGCAGCTCGACCCGACGCGCATCCGCATCGACGATCTCGCGCTGACGATCCAGGATCCGCTGTTGTCGAAGGTGCGCGCGCAATTGCGCAAGCAGCACGGTTTTCCGCGCGGGCCGAAGGCGCGCTTCAAGGTCAGCGCCGTGTATTCGGACGAGCCGCTGATCTATCCGGAAGCGGCGGCCTGCGACATCGAGGACGGCGCGGAGCCGTCCGCTGCCGCGCACGTCGCGGGGCTCAACTGCGCAGGCTTCGGTTCGAGCGTGTGCGTGACCGCGAGCTTCGGTTTCGCGGCTGCCGCGCATGCGCTGCGGGCGATCGCGGCACAGGCGGCCGGCTGAGCGCGCGGCGCGCGCGCAGGGAAGGATGATGCCGCGGCGCGGGGAGCGCGCCGCGGGCGATACGGCGCGCAGCCGGGCCGTTGCAGGCCGGCCGGTCGCGCGTCAGGTCAATTGAGCGCCATGCTCAGCTTGCGTCGCCATGCGGCGACGAGGTCGGGGCGATCGCCGGCCAGTTCGAACACCGAGATCATCGTGCGGCGGCCGAGGTCGTCGCCGTATGCGCGATCGCGCGTCACGATTTCCAGCAACTGCTCCAGCGCCCCTTCGTACGCGCGCCGCGCGATCAGGCTCTGCGCGAGGTCGAAGCGTGCGTCGAGATCGGCCGGGTTCGCCGCGATGCGTGCCTCGAGCGCGTCGGTCGGCGGCAGGTCGGCCGTGGCGTCGAGCGCGTCGAAACGGGTCTTGATCGCCTGGTAGCGCGGGTCGCCGTTCTGCACGGTCTGCGGCGACAGGCGCTCGGTCTCCGCGCGCGCGGCGTCGACTTCGTTGCGCGCGAGCAGCAGCTCGATCAGGTCGAGGCGCGCGTCGTCGTAGCCGGGGTTCAGCGCGAGCGCCGCTTCGAGGTGCGTGAGTGCATCGTCGAAGCGTTGTTCGGCCATCGCGTACTGCGCGGCGCGGCGCTCGGCTTCCTCGGCCGCCGGCAGTAGCCGGTCGAGGAACGCGCGCAACTGCCCTTCGGGTAGCACGCCGACGAACTGGTCGACCGGCCGCCCGTCGGCGAACGCGATCACGTGCGGGATGCTGCGCGTCTGGAAGTGCGCGGCGAGTTCCTGGTTCTCGTCGACGTTGACCTTCACGAGCTTCCAGCGGCCGGCGTAATCGGCTTCGAGCTTTTCCAGCAGCGGGCCGAGCGTCTTGCAGGGGCCGCACCACGGCGCCCAGAAGTCGACCAGCACGGGCGTGTCCAGCGACGCCTCGATGACGTCTTTCTCGAATGTGGCAAGCGTGGTGTCCATGTCGTTCTCTTCCGTTCGAATATCGTCAGGATGGGGGCGGCGCGCCGCTTTTTCAACGCGGCTTCGATTCGGGCAGCGGAATCCACTCGGTCTCGCCGGGCACCTTGCCCATTTCCTGGCGCGTCCATGCCGCTTTCGCGTGCTCGATCGCGTCGCGGCTGCTCGCGACGAAATTCCATTCGATGAAGCGTTCGCCGTCGATCCGGTCGCCGCCGAGCAGCATCGCGCGCGCACCGCTGCCGCTCGTCAGCGCAACCGTCGCGCCCGGCGCGAGCACGGCCATCCGTTCGGCCGGCACCGGCGTGCCGTCGATCGCGAGATCGCCATCGACCACGTAGACCGCGCGCTCCTCGTGCGACGCATCGAGTTCGAGCCGGCCGCCGACCGCGAATTCGGCCGCGACGTACAGCGTGCGCGAGAACGTCGTCACGGGCGAATGCAGCCCGAACGCGTCGCCGGCGATCACCGTCAGCGCGACGCCGTTTTCATCGCGCTTGGGCAGCGTGTCGGCCGCGTGGTGCTCGAACGACGGCTCGGTCGCCTCGTGCGTTTTCGGCAGCGCGACCCAGGTCTGGATCCCGTGCACGGTGTGGCCGCTCGCGCGCTGCGCGTCGGGCGTGCGTTCGGAGTGGACGATCCCGCGGCCGGCCGTCATCCAGTTCACGTCGCCGGGGACGATCTCCTGCAGCGAGCCGAGGCTGTCGCGGTGCAGGATCGCGCCGTCGAACAGGTAGGTGACCGTCGCGAGTCCGATGTGCGGATGCGGGCGCACGTCGAGCCCCGTGCCGGCCGGCAGCGCGGCGGGCCCCATGTGATCGAAGAAGATGAACGGGCCGACGAGGCGTGCGGCGAGCGCGGGCAGCGTGCGGCGCACCTGCAGGTTGCCGATGTCGCGCACGTGCGGCTTCAGCAGGGCTTTGATCGAGTCGGTCATGGCGGGCCTCGTGGGGAACGGCTGGGTTGGCGGTCATTGTACTGGCGGCGCGAGGCGGCCGCGGCAGGCACGCGTCGTGCTGCGTCCGCCGCGCTGCACAAGCCGCCGCGTCCGCCGCCGATTCCATATGCGCCGCGCGGGTATCGGGCGCGGCGGCGAAACCCGGTAGACTGACCGGCTTCACAACGACAATTCGACAATCGAGGAGACGCCGATGATGGCCCCGAAGGACTTGCTGCTCGCGTTGGTCGTGATCCTGGCGTGGGGCGTGAACTTCGTCGTGATCAAGGTCGGCCTGCACGGCATGCCGCCGATGCTGCTCGGCGCGCTGCGCTTCACGCTCGCGGCCGTGCCGGCGGTGTTCTTCGTGCGGCGGCCGCAGATTTCGTGGCGGCTGCTGGTGCTGTACGGCGCGACGATCCAGCTCGGCCAGTTCGTGTTCCTGTTCACCGGCATGTACGTCGGGATGCCGGCCGGCCTCGCGTCGCTCGTGCTGCAGTCGCAGGCGTTCTTCACGCTGGTGTTCGCGATGCTGTTCCTCGGTGAGCGGCTGCGCGTGCAGAACCTGGTCGGGCTCGCGATCGCCGCGGGCGGGCTCGTCGTGATCGCCGCGCAGGGCGGCCGCGCGATGACGCTCGCGGGCTTCCTGCTGACGATCTGCTCGGCCGCGATGTGGGCCGTCGGCAACATCGTCACGAAGAAGGTCGGGAAGGCCAACCTCGTGTCGCTCGTCGTGTGGGCGAGCCTCGTGCCGCCCGTGCCGTTCTTCCTGCTGTCGCTGTGGTTCGAGGGGCCGCGGCGGATCGCGACCGCGCTCGCCGGGCTCGACGGCGCGTCGATCTTCGCGGTCGTCTATCTCGCGTTCGTCGCGACGCTGCTCGGCTACGGGCTGTGGAGCCGCCTGCTGTCGCGCTATCCGGCCGCGCAGGTCGCGCAGTTCTCGCTGCTGGTGCCGATCGTCGGGCTCGCGTCGTCGGCGCTGCTGCTCGACGAGCATCTGACGCAATCGCAGCTGATCGGCGCCGCGCTCGTAATGGGCGGACTCGCGGTGAACGTGTTCGGCGGGAAACTGCTGAGCCGCTTCGCGGCGTCGTGACGCGCCGGCACGCGCGGCGTGCCGGCGGCAGGGAACGGATGACGCTCAGGCCATCCGGTTCTTCGCGAGCGGCGGGTTCGCAGCGAAATAACGCTTGATGCCGCGGAAGATCGCGTCGGCCATCTCGTCGCGATAGCTGTCGTCGTTGAGGCGGCGTTCTTCGTCCGGGTTGCTGATGAACGCGGTCTCGACGAGGATCGACGGAATGTCGGGCGCCTTCAGCACCGCGAACCCGGCCTGCTCGACCGAGCCCTTGTGCAGCTTGTTGATGCCGCCCACTTCCTTCAGCACGTAGTTGCCGTAGCGCAGCGAGTCGCGGATCTGCGCGGTCGTCGACATGTCGAACAGCGCGCGGTTCACCGCCGCGTCCGCCGTCTTGATATTGATGCCGCCGATCAGGTCCGACGAATTCTCCTTGTTCGCCATCCAGCGCGCCGCGGCGCTCGTCGCGCCGTGGTCGGACAGCGCGAATACCGACGAGCCGCGCGCGGACGGCGTCGTGAACGCATCCGCGTGGATCGACACGAACAGGTCGGCGCCGACGCGGCGCGCTTTCTGCACGCGCACGTTCAGCGGCACGAAGAAATCGGCGTCGCGCGTCATCATCGCGCGCATGTTCGGCGCGGCGTCGATCTTCGCGCGCAGCTTCTTCGCGATGTCGAGCGCGATGTGCTTCTCGTACGTGCCGCCGCCGCCGATCGCGCCCGGATCCTCGCCGCCGTGGCCCGGATCGATCGCGACCGTCAGCAGGCGTACCGTGCCGCCCTTGCCGGATTTTGGCGCGGTGAACTTGTAGGTGTCGCCGTCGTCGTCGTTGTCGTCGCGGCGCGCGATGACGGGCGGCGGCTTGACGGCCGGCTTCGCGGGCGTCGACGGCGCACCGGCGGCCGGCGGCGTATGCGGCGTGGCCGGCGTGTTCTGCGCGAAACGCTGGAAGAACGCGTCGCTGTTGTCGCCCGCGCCCGCGCCGGCCGGCGGGGTGCCCGGGCCGGACAGCGTGGACGGCGGCTGCATCTGCTGCGCGCGCGCGGTGTCGTTGAGCGCCTGTTCCTTGCGTTCCGTCTGCGCGATCAGGTCGGACAGCGGATCGGGCGCGACGGCCGGATACAGGTCGAACACGAGCCGGTACTTGTAGGTGCCGACGGGCGGCAGCGTGAACACCTGCGGCTTCACCGAGCCCTTCAGGTCGAACACCATCCGCACGACGTGCGGCTGATACTGGCCGACGCGCACCGACTGGATCTGCGGATCGTTCGGCGCGATCTTCGATACGAGGTCGCGCAGCGCCTGGTCGAGGTCCAGGCCGTTCAGATCGACGACCAGACGGTCGGGACCCTGCAGCAGCTGTTGGCTATTCTGCAGAGGCTGGTCGGATTCGATCGTGACGCGCGTGTAATCGCGTGCGGGCCACACGCGCACGCCGAGCACCGACGACGCATGCGCGAGCCGCGGCGCGACGAGACCGAGCACCAGTGTCGACGCCCCCGCGCGCAGGATCTGACGGCGCCGCCAGTTGTGCGTCGCGGTGGCCGCCGATTCGATCGAGCGGAACGGTTTGATCAACATCTTTCGAGACATGCCTTTCCTGAAGCGCTGTACGCCCGGACGGTGAGGGCACGGCCGTCGCCGTCCACGTCGAGCGAGAAAACCAGATCGGGCACGCCGAGCAGCGCGCCCGCCTGTTGCGGCCATTCGACGAGGCAGATCGCGCTGGAATTGAAATATTCGCGAAAGCCTGCATCGGACCATTCGGCCGGATCGTTGAATCGATACAGATCGAAGTGATAGACCTCGAGTTCCCCATCGCTGCGTTCGAGCGCGTACGGCTCGACGAGCGTATAGGTCGGGCTGCGCACGCGCCCCGGATGGCCGAGGCCGCGCAGGATCGCGCGCACGAGGGTCGTCTTGCCCGCGCCGAGATCGCCGACCAGCTGGATCTGCAGCCCGTCGAACGCATGGGCGCGGCCGAGCTCGATGCGCGCCGCGTCGAGCGCGTGCGCGAAGCGGGTGCCGAAGGCCTCGGTTGCCGCTTCGTCGGCGAGCGCGATCACGCGCTCCGCGAGCGGGGCGGGCAACATGGCTTGAGGCGGTTGGCTGGACGTGGCTGGCATTCTCGTAAAATAGTGCGATGAACCGACTACCGGAACGCGCCGCATCCGACAGGCCTTCGACTCATGGCGAAGGCGCGGCGCCGTGCGCGCTCGACGATGCGGCGTTGACTGCGCTCGCCGCTCGCATCAGGGCGTGGGGGCGCGAATTGGGTTTCGGGGCGATCGGCATCAGCGACACCGATCTCTCGGATGCCGAAGCGGGCCTCGCCGCCTGGCTGGAAGCCGGATACCACGGCGAAATGGATTATATGGCCAAACATGGGATGAAACGCGCGCGGCCGGCCGAACTTGTGGCCGGTACGCGACGCGTGATTTCCGTGCGGCTCGCCTATGTGCCGGCCGAAACGCTCGCGGCCGACACGCCCGACGACGAGCCCGGCGCGCTCGCGCCGCACGACTGGCGCGCGCGCGAACGGGCGCGGCTCGACGATCCGCAGGCGGCCGTCGTGTCGATCTATGCGCGCGGCCGCGACTATCACAAGGTGCTGCGCCACCGGTTGCAGACGCTCGCGGAGCGCATCGAGCACGAGATCGGCGGGTTCGGCTACCGCGTGTTCACCGATTCGGCGCCCGTGCTCGAAGTCGAGCTCGCGCAGAAGGCCGGGGTCGGCTGGCGCGGCAAGCACACGCTGCTGCTGCAGCGCGATGCCGGCTCGCTGTTTTTTCTCGGCGAGATCTACGTCGACCTGCCGCTGCCGACCGACGCGCACACGTCGCCCGGCACCGCGCCCGAGGCGCCCGGCGCGCACTGCGGCAGCTGCACGCGCTGCATCGACGCGTGCCCGACCGGCGCGATCGTCGAGCCGTACCGCGTCGACGCGCGCCGCTGCATCTCGTATCTGACGATCGAACTGAAAGGCAGCATCCCGGAACCGCTGCGGCCGATGATCGGCAATCGCGTGTACGGCTGCGACGACTGCCAGCTCGTGTGCCCGTGGAACAAGTTCGCGCAGGCCGCGCCCGTCGCCGACTTCGACGTGCGGCACGGCCTCGACCGCGCGACGCTCGTCGAGCTGTTCGCGTGGGACGCGGAGGCATTCGACACGCGGATGCAGGGCAGCGCGATCCGGCGCATCGGCTACGAAAGCTGGCTGCGCAATCTCGCGGTCGGGCTCGGCAACGCGTTGCGCGCCGGCGCGGACCGGCTCGCGCCGCCCGCGCGCGACGCGATCGTCGCCGCGCTGCGCGCGCGGGCCGACGATCCGTCGCCGATCGTGCGCGAGCATGTCGAATGGGCGCTGCGAGCCGCGTGAAGGCGGCGTAAAGTGTCGTCGGCGCGTGGGCAGGGCCGCGCGCATCCCGGTCAGGAGAAGTCCATGTTCAACGCAGTCATCGACGCGCCGTTCGGCAAGGTCGGCATCCGCACGGATGCCGCGGTGGTGCGCGAGATCGTCTATCTGCCCGAATCGATGAAGTCGGTCGATCCGGACTCGGCGCTCGCGAAGCGCGCGGTCGAGCAGATCGAACGTTATTTCGAGCGCGCATCGGCGCGCTTCGACCTGCCGCTCGCCGACGTCGGCAGTGCGTTCCAGCACCGCGTGTGGGACGTGATCAGCGACATCCCGCCCGGTACCGTGCTGACCTACGGCCAGGTCGCGAAGCGGATCGGCAGCGCGCCGCGCGCGGTCGGCCAGGCGTGCGGCGCGAACTACTTCCCGCTCGTGATTCCGTGCCATCGCGTCGTCGCGGCGGGCGGCCTCGGCGGATTCGCGAACCACGACGACAACGGCTATTACCAGAAAGTGAAGCGCTGGCTGCTGGCGCACGAGGGCGTGTCGTACCAATGAGCGAACCGATGATTTCCCCCCGCGCCGACAACGACAGCGAGATCGACGCCGTCGCGGCATCGCCCGCGCTGCTCGCGAGCCGCGCGTCGATCGACGTGTTCTGCGATGCGCTGTGGCTCGAGCACGGGCTCGCGCGCAACACGCTCGATGCGTACCGCCGCGACCTGGCGCTGTTTTCCCACTGGCTGGCCGCGACGCACGACGCGCCGCTCGACTCGGCCGACGAGGCGATGGTGACCGGCTACATCGCCGCGCGCAGCGACGGCAAGGCGACGTCGTCGAACCGGCGGCTGTCCGTGTTCCGCCGCTATTACGGCTGGGCCGTGCGCGAGCATCGCGCGAGCGCCGACCCGACGCTGCGGATCACGTCCGCGAAACAGGCGGCCCGATTCCCGTCGACGCTGTCCGAGGCGCAGGTCGAGGCGCTGCTCGGCGCGCCCGACATCGGCACGCCGCTCGGCCTGCGCGATCGCACGATGCTCGAGCTGATGTACGCGAGCGGGCTGCGCGTGAGCGAACTCGTGACGCTGAAGACGGTCGAGGTCGGCCTCAACGAAGGCGTCGTGCGCGTGATGGGCAAGGGCTCGAAGGAGCGGCTCGTGCCGTTCGGCGAAGTCGCGCACGGGTGGATCGAACGCTACCTGCGCGATGCGCGGCCGGCGCTGCTCGGCGCACGCGCGGCCGATGCGCTGTTCGTGACCGCGCGCGGCGACGGGATGACGCGCCAGCAGTTCTGGAACATCATCAAGCGTCACGCGCAGCAGGCCGACGTGCGCGCGCACCTGTCGCCGCACACGCTGCGGCACGCGTTCGCGACGCACCTGCTGAACCACGGCGCCGACCTGCGCGTCGTGCAGCTGCTGCTCGGCCACAGCGACATCTCGACCACGCAGATCTATACGCACGTCGCGCGCGAGCGGCTCAGGACGCTGCACGCGCAGCATCATCCGCGCGGCTGACACGCGACGCGCGTGCATTCGCGCGGCGCGGACTGCAATGCGGACTCGCGCAGCGCGCCGGCGGCCGCGTCAGACCAGCTCGCGCAGCCGGTGCTTGAGCACCTTGCCGGTCGACGCGGCCGGCAGCGCATCGAGCACGCGAATGTGCGCAGGGCGCTTGTAAGCGGTGAGCCGATCCGCGCACCACGCGTGCAATGCCGCCTCGTCCGCCGCCGCGCCGGGCACCCGCTCGACGAACGCGAGCACTTCCTCGTTGCCGTCGATCGCGCGGCCGATCACGGCCGCCTGCACGACGTCCGGATGCGCATTCAGCACCTGTTCGACCTCGACCGGATACACGTTGAAGCCCGAGCGGATGATCAGCTCCTTGCTGCGGCCCACGATCGTCACCGCGCCGTCCGCGTCCTGCCGCGCGAGGTCGCCGGTGCTCAGCCAGCCGTCCGGCGACACGGCCGCGCGCGTCGCGTCCGCGTCGCGGTAGTAGCCGAGCATCACGTTCGGCCCGCGCACGCGGATCTCGCCGACTTCGCCCGGCGGCACGTCGGTGCCGTCCGGCGCGACGATCCGCATGTCGACGCCCGGAATCGGCACGCCGACCGAACTGTCCGCGCGCGGCGCGTCGAGCGGCGTCTGCGTGATCGTCGGGCTGCTTTCGGTCATACCGTAGCCGTTGTGCAGCGGCACGCCGTACAGGCGCTCGACGCGGGCCTTCAGGTTCGCATCGAGCGGCGAGCCGCCCGAATACGCGAAGCGCAGCCGCGGCGCGCGCCAGGCGTGGCCGTGCGTGTGCAGGTGTTCGAGCAGCTTCGCGTGCATCGCGGGCACGCCCTGGAAGATCGTCACGCCTTCGTCGGCGAGCGCGACACGCACGGCTTCCGGCGAAAAGCGCGGCGCGAGCCGCAGCGTCGCGCCTGCGTACAGGCTGCCGACGCACACCGACGCGAGCCCGTACACGTGCGACACGGGCAGCACCGTGTAGACGACGTCGTCCGGCGACACGCGGCGCAGCGTGCTCGATATCGCCGCGATGAACAGCAGGTTGCGGTGCGACAGCATCACGCCTTTCGGCGCGCCGGTCGTGCCGGTCGTGTAGATCAGCGCCGCGCATTGCCCGGCGCCGTCGGCGGCCACCGGTTCGGCGGGCGCGCCCGCATCGACGCGATACGACCACGCGCCGATGTCGACCGGCAGCACGCCGGCGGGCGTCGCGCCGAGCCGCTCGGCGTGGGCGCGTGCGTCGGCCGATGCGTCGGTCGTGAACGCGATCAGCTTCGGACGCGCGTGCACGGCGATCGCGTCGAGCTCGGCGGCCGACAGCCGCGCGTTCGACACGAGCGCCCAGGCGTCGAGGCGCGCGGCCGCGAACAGCAGCACGATCTGCGCGACGCAGTTCTCCGCGACGATCATCACGCGGTCGCCGCCTTGCACGCCGAGGCCCGCCAGTCGTGCGGCCGCCGCGTCGACGGCCTGCGCCAGCTCGCCGTACGACAGCCGGCGCGCATCCTCGATCAGCGCCGGATGCGCGGGCGACTGCGCGGCCCGGTGCGCGGGCACGTCGGCGATGCGGCGCGGCAGCGCGGCGAGCAGCGCATCGACGTCGAGCGATTCGGATGAACGGATGGGCGAGGACATGGCGTCTCCAGATGAGGGGCCGGCGGCGCCGACGATATTTGCGAACGATCGTGCCATGAGGGCGCGCGCGCCACAATCAGCCAAACGGGCAATAGCGCTTCGCGATGTTCGCAACGATGATGGGCACACTTGCGACGGCGATGCGGCGGGCCGGCGGAAAACGGGCCGCGAGTATACCGTCGGCGCGGGTACGCCATTGCGCGCCCGCCGATCGTTCGCCATTAAAATGCCGCCATGAGCAAATCCAGACACGTGTCCGAAACCCCCGCGACCCAGTTGCTGCGCCGCCATGGCGTCGCGTTCGGCGAGCATCCGTACGAATACGTCGAGCACGGCGGCACCGGCGAATCGGCGCGCCAGCTCGGCGTCGACGAGCACAGCGTCGTGAAGACGCTCGTGATGGAAGACGAGCACGCGAAGCCGCTGATCGTGCTGATGCACGGCGACCGCACCGTGTCGACGAAGAATCTCGCGCGGCAGATCGGCGCGAAGCGCGTCGAGCCGTGCAAGCCCGACGTCGCGAACCGCCATTCGGGCTATCTCGTCGGCGGCACGTCGCCGTTCGGCACGCGCAAGACGATGCCCGTCTACGTCGAGGCGACGATCCTCGAATTGCCGGCGATCTACCTGAACGGCGGCCGGCGCGGCTACCTCGTCAGCCTCGCGCCGGCGGTGCTCACGTCGCTGCTCGGCGCGCAGCCGGTGCAGTGCGCGAGCGTCGACTGAGGGTTTCACCTTCGTGGCACCCCGCGCCCGTTCGGTAGAATGGGCGCCGTTTCGGCCTGTCGGCTTGCCGCACGGCCGTCCCTTTCCCGATACGTTGAAAGAAGAGTCCTCCGCATGCAGATCCTGCTCGCCGCCCTCGTTGCCTACCTGATCGGTTCGGTGTCGTTCGCCGTCGTCGTCAGTTCCGTGATGGGGCTGGCCGACCCGCGTTCGTACGGATCGAAGAATCCCGGCGCGACCAACGTGCTGCGCAGCGGCAACAAGAAGGCCGCGATCCTGACGCTCGTCGGCGACGCGTTCAAGGGCTGGATCGCCGTCTGGCTCGCGCGGCACTTCGGCCTGCCCGACGTCGCGATCGCGTGGGTCGCGATCGCCGTGTTCCTCGGCCATCTGTACCCGGTGTTCTTCCGCTTCCAGGGCGGCAAGGGCGTCGCGACCGCGGCCGGCGTGCTGCTCGCCGTGCACCCGGTGCTCGGGCTCGCGACCGCGCTGACCTGGCTGATCGTCGCGTTCTTTTTCCGCTATTCGTCGCTCGCGGCGCTGGTGGCGGCCGTGTTCGCGCCGGTATTCGACGTGTTCCTGTTCGGCATGCCGGGCCACAACCCGGTCGCGTGGGCCGTGCTGGCGATGAGCGTGCTGCTCGTGTGGCGTCACCGCGGCAACATTTCGAAGCTGCTCGCGGGGCAGGAGAGCCGGATCGGCGACAAGAAGAAGGCGGCCGCGGACGGCGGCGCGCAGGACGGCGGGAAAGCCTGAGCACGCGCGGCGCTGGCCGCGCGCCGGGCGCGCCGCGTAGCGGGGCCCGGCCGGATGACGCGACGGATCGGCGGCCGGTCAGTCGCGGAAGTTGTTGAAGTCCAGCGGCGTGTCGGTCACGTCCTTGCGCAGCATCGCGATCGTGCTCTGCAGGTCGTCGCGCTTTGTGCCCGAGATGCGCACCGCGTCGCCCTGGATGCTTGCCTGCACCTTGATCTTGCTGTCCTTCACGAGGCGCACGATCTTCTTCGCCAGGTCGCCCGTTACGCCTTTCTTCACGGTGACGATCTGCTTGACCTTGTCGCCGCCGATCTTCTCGACCTTGCCGTAGTCGAGGAAGCGCACGTCGACGTTGCGCTTGGCCAGCTTGCCGATCAGCACGTCCTTGACCTGGCCGAGCTTGAAATCGTCGTCGGCGAACAGCGTCAGCTCGCGTTCCTTCTGCTCGACGCGCGCGTCGGAGCCCTTGAAGTCGAAGCGCGTCGAAATTTCCTTGTTCGACTGCTCGATGGCGTTCTTCACTTCGATCATGTTCGCTTCGGAAACGACGTCGAACGATGGCATGGCATTCTCCCTTGAGGTGCGGGACCCGGCTCGCGCGCGGGCACTCGCTATAATTGCGGACTGTTTGCCATTTTACCGATGCCCCTCCGTTTGCCCAAGGCCGGCCATGCGCCGCCCGGGTCGACGTGACCGCGAATGCCGATGCCTCCTGACGATTGCTCCCTGTCGCTGCTTCCCGACCATCCGCTCGCCGCGCACAACACGTTCGGCATCGCCGCGCGCGCGCGCTTCGCCGCGCGCATCACGCAGGCCGCGCAGTTCGAGGCGCTGTATCGCGACCCGCGGGTCGCGAGCCTGCCGCAGCTCGTGCTCGGCGGCGGCAGCAATATCGTGTTCACGCGCGATTTCGACGGCATCGTGCTGCTCGACGAGATCGCGGGCCGCCGCGTCGTGCGCGAGGACGACGACGCGTGGTATGTCGAGGCCGGCGGCGGCGAGAACTGGCACGCGTTCGTCGCATGGACGCTCGAGCACGGGATGCCGGGCCTCGAGAATCTCGCGCTGATCCCGGGCACCGTCGGCGCCGCGCCGATCCAGAACATCGGCGCGTACGGCCTCGAGATGAAAGCGTATTTCGATTCGCTGGTCGCGGTCGAGCTGGCGACGGGGCGCAGCGAGCGCTTCGACGCCGCGCGCTGCGCGTTCGGCTATCGCGACAGCTTCTTCAAGCGGGAAGGGCGCGGCCGGTTCGCGATCGTCGCGGTGACGTTCCGGCTGCCGAAGCAATGGACGCCGCGGCTCGGCTACGCGGACGTCACGCGCGAGCTCGACGCGCGCGGCATCGCGTCCGATGCGGCGACGCCGCGCGACGTGTTCGAGGCGGTCGTCGCGATCCGCCGCGCGAAGCTGCCCGATCCGCTCGTGCTCGGCAATGCGGGCAGTTTCTTCAAGAATCCGGTGATCGACGCCGCGCAGTTCGACGCGCTGCGCGCCCGCGCGCCGGAAGTCGTGTCGTATCCGCAGCCGGACGGGCAGGTGAAGCTCGCGGCCGGCTGGCTGATCGACCGCTGCGGCTGGAAGGGGCGCGCACTCGGGGCGGCGGCCGTGCACGACCGCCAGGCGCTCGTGCTCGTCAATCGCGGCGGCGCGACCGGCGCCGACGTGCTGGCGCTGGCGCGGGCGATCCAGGCCGACGTGCGCGCGCAGTTCGGCGTCGAGCTGGAGGCCGAACCGGTCTGCCTGTAACGGCGCGCGCCGGTTTTCGCGCATCCAAACGAAAAGCGCCGATCAGTCGACCGGCGCTTTTTTACGCGTGTGCGTTGCCGCGCGTCAGTGCTTGAGGCGGCCGAGCAGCAGGAACTCCATCAGCGCCTTCTGCACGTGCAGGCGGTTTTCCGCTTCGTCCCACACGACGCTCTGCGGGCCGTCGATCACGCCGGCCGTCACTTCCTCGCCGCGGTGCGCGGGCAGGCAGTGCATGAAGAGCGCATCCGGATTCGCGTGGCCCATCATTTCCTCGTCGACGCACCAGTCGGCGAATGCCTGCTTGCGCGCCTCGTTCTCGGCCTCGAAACCCATGCTCGTCCACACGTCGGTGGTGACGAGATCGGCGCCCTTGCACGCTTCGTTCGGATCGTCGAACACCTCGTAGAACGGCGCGCTGTCGGGCGACACGAGCTTCATGTCGAGCGCATAACCGGGCGGGGTGGACAGGCGCAGCTTGAAGCCGAGGATCTGCGCGGCCTCGATCCACGTGTACAGCATGTTGTTCGCGTCGCCGACCCACGCGACGGTCTTGCCGGCGATCGGCCCGCGGTGCTCGTAGTACGTGAAGATGTCCGCGAGCACCTGGCACGGGTGGTAGTCGTTCGTCAGCCCGTTGATCACCGGCACGCGGGAATTCTGCGCGAAGCGCGTGATCACCTCCTGTTCGAACGTGCGGATCATGATGATGTCGACCATTCGCGAGATGACCTGCGCGGAATCCTCGACGGGCTCGCCGCGGCCGAGCTGCGTGTCGCGCGTGCTCATGAAGACGGCGTGGCCGCCGAGCTGGAAGATCCCGGCCTCGAACGACAGGCGCGTGCGCGTCGAGCTCTTCTCGAAGATCATCGCGAGCGTGCGGTCGTGCAGCGGGTGATAGGTCTCGTAGTTCTTGAACTTGCGCTTCAGGATACCCGTGCGTTCGAGCACGTACTCGTAGTCTTCCAGCGAGAAATCCTTGAACTGCAGGTAGTGACGAATGGTTTTGGCGGTCATGAAACGAAATACGGCGGGTCTCACCCGGCAGCGAGGCCGGACGGCGCCGCCGTCGGGTGTGGATAACTCAAAGCAGCATAAAGGATTTTCTGTGCTTTGACGAGCCGTGAAAAAGCCGTGGAAAGACGCGGGGCAGGATCGCCGCGCGCGACCGGCCGTGCGGGAAGAGGGGTGTCGGGACGACGCGCGATGGCGCGCTGCGGTATAATTCGAAAGTTTTCTCCAGCCCGGCAGGCAAGGCTTTTCGCGCTCTGCCGGACACAAGCCGTGCGCTGCACACATCCGGTGCAGTCCACCGGCGGCGCGCATCGACGCTCCGTTTTCGGGATATCGATCGGCGCGTGCGGCCGACCCTCCAGCTTTGTGTTCGCGTATCCAGGCGCCGTTGCCTGGACATCGCCGGGCCGTCACTTGGGTAACCACATGGCTGAAACCCCTCCGACCGAATTTTTCATCCAGGGCATCACGAAAGACGGGAAAAAGTTTCGCCCGAGCGACTGGTCGGAACGTCTGGCCGGTGTGATGGCCTGCTTCGGGCCGGGGGCGAGCGGGCCGAACGCGCGTCTCAAGTATTCGCTGTACGTGCGCCCGACGATGCTCGGCGACCTCAAATGCGTGATCCTCGATTCGCGGTTGCGCGACATCGAGCCGATGGCGTTCGATTTCGTGCTGAATTTCGCGAAGGACAACAACCTCGTCGTGACCGAGGCGTGCGAACTGCCGGACTACAACACGAAGAAGTGACTGATGCCGACGGGCGAGGGTGCGTGTCGCGCCCGCCCCCAAGGCAAGCACTGCCGCCGCGCACGATGCGCCGGCGGCAGGCAACGAAAAAGCCCGCCTAGGCGGGCTTTTTCGTGATCGCAGGAAACAGGAACGCCCGCGTGAGCGGGCGCACCGGAGTTACGCTGCTGCCTGCAGGCCCTTGACGGCTGCGGCCAGGCGGCTCTTGCTGCGAGCGGCCTTGTTCTTGTGAACGATCTTCTTGTCGGCGATCGTGTCGATCGTCTTCACGGCAGCCTTGAACAGCTCGGCAGCCTTTGCCTGGTCGCCGGCTTCAACAGCCTTGCGAACCGACTTGATCGCGGTACGGAATTTCGAGCGCAGCGCCGAGTTGTGCGAGTTTGCCTTCGCGGCCTGGCGGGCGCGCTTGCGTGCTTGTGCGGAGTTAGCCATGACGGTTCCTTATCCTGTCCTGTTTCCAGAGCTTGGAGCCTGACGGCCAAGCGCTGCTTTTCGATCCGTCCCCTGAGAACGATTGCCCAGGGGCGCATAAAAAAACGGTGATTTTAACCGAGGCCGGGACATGAAAACGGCAGTTGCCGTGCATGTACGAGCCCAGAAACCGGCGATTATAGCAACAAAATCAAGCGAGTGGCAAGTTCGACGTAACGTCCGCCAACTGGAGCGCCGGCGGCGGCCGCGCTTTTCGGCATCGGCCGGTGGCCGGGTCGCGCAACGTCCGTATAATAAGCGCCCCATGAATCTATTCCGAGCCCTGCTGACGGTCAGCGGCTTCACGCTGCTGTCGCGCGTGACCGGACTGGCCCGCGAGACGCTGATCGCCCGTGCGTTCGGCGCCAGTCAATACACCGACGCGTTCTACGTCGCCTTCCGTATCCCGAACCTGCTGCGCCGCCTGTCCGCCGAAGGCGCGTTCTCGCAGGCGTTCGTGCCGATCCTCGCCGAGTTCAAGAACCAGCAGGGGCACGATGCGACGAAGGCGCTCGTCGACGCGATGTCCACCGTGCTCGCGTGGGCGCTGGCCGTGCTGTCGGTCGTCGGCATCGCCGGCGCGTCGTGGGTCGTGTTCGCGGTCGCGTCCGGCCTGCACGCCGACGGCCAGGCGTTCCCGCTCGCGGTCACGATGACGCGGATCATGTTCCCGTACATCGTGTTCATTTCGCTGACCACGCTCGCGTCGGGCGTGCTGAACACGTACAAGAGCTTCTCGCTGCCCGCGTTCGCGCCGGTGCTGCTCAACGTCGCGTTCATCGCCGCGGCCGTGTTCGTCGCGCCGCACCTGAAGGTGCCGGTCTACGCGCTTGCATGGGCGGTCATCGTCGGCGGCGTGCTGCAGTTTCTCGTGCAGTTGCCGGGCCTGAAGAAGATCGACATGGTGCCGCTGATCGGCATCAACCCGCTGCGCGCGCTGCGTCATCCGGGCGTGAAGCGCGTACTCGCGAAGATGGTGCCGGCGACGTTCGCGGTGTCCGTCGCGCAACTGTCGCTGATCATCAACACCAACATCGCATCGCGGCTCGGGCAGGGCGCCGTGTCGTGGATCAATTACGCCGACCGCCTGATGGAATTCCCGACCGCGCTGCTCGGCGTCGCGCTCGGCACGATCCTGCTGCCGAGCCTGTCGAAGGCGCACGTCGACGCCGACTCGCACGAATATTCGGCGCTGCTCGACTGGGGGCTGCGCGTCACGTTCCTGCTCGCGGCGCCGAGCGCGCTCGCGCTGTTCTTCTTCGCGACGCCGCTCACCGCGACGCTGTTCAACTACGGCAAGTTCGACGCGCATACCGTCACGATGGTCGCGCGCGCGCTCGCGACCTACGGGATCGGCCTCGTCGGCATCATCCTGATCAAGATCCTCGCGCCGGGCTTCTATGCGAAGCAGGACATCAAGACGCCGGTGAAGATCGCGGTCGGCGTGCTGATCGTCACGCAGCTGTCGAACTACGTGTTCGTGCCGCTGATCGGCCACGCGGGCCTCACGCTGAGCATCGGCGTCGGCGCATGCCTGAATTCGCTGCTGCTGTTCCTTGGGCTGCGCAAGCGCGGCATCTACCAGCCGTCGCCGGGCTGGCTGCGCTTTTTCGTGCAGCTCGTCGGCGCGGCGCTCGTGCTCGCGGGCCTGATGCACTGGTGCGCGATCAGTTTCGACTGGACCGGCATGCGCGCGCAGCCGCTCGATCGCATTGCGCTGATGGCCGCGTGCCTCGTGCTGTTTGCTGCACTATATTTCGGTATGTTGTGGGTGATGGGCTTCAAATACGCTTACTTCAGAAGGCGCGCCAAGTGACGACCGCAATGACCCGCGTCCTCGACTACTTCAGCACGCTCGTGGCGGACGACGACAGTCTGCCCGTCACGGAAGCCGCGCTGTCGCTGGCGCAGGACGCGTATCCCGACCTCGACCTGCAGGGCACGCTGGCCGAACTCGACATGCTGGCGGCGCGGCTGCGCCGGCGGCTCGCCGACGATACGGACCTGAAGGGCCGCGTCGCCGCGCTGAACGACTTCTTCTTCCGCGAGCTCGGCTTCGCGTGCAATCACAACGATTACTACGACCCCGATAACAGCCACCTGAACGCCGTGCTGAAACGGCGTCGCGGGATCCCGATCTCGCTGTCGGTGCTGTACCTGGAGCTCGCCGAGCAGATCGGCGTGCCGGCGCGCGGCGTGTCGTTTCCCGGCCATTTCCTGCTGCGCGTGACGCTGCCGGACGGCGACCTGATCATCGACCCGACCAACGGCCATTCGCTGTCCGAAGCCGAGATGGTCGAGATGCTCGAGCCGTACGTCGCGCGCGCGGCCGGCGCCGTCGACAGCGCGTTGCGCGCGCTGCTGCAGCCCGCGACGAGCCGCGAGATCATCGCGCGGATGCTGCGCAACCTGAAGACGATCTATCTGCAGACGGAGCGCTGGCAGCGGCTGCTCGCGGTGCAGCAGCGGCTCGTGATCCTGTTGCCCGAGCAGCTCGACGAGGTGCGCGACCGCGGCTTCGCGTATGCGCGGCTCGACTACCTGCGCCCCGCGCTCGAGGATCTCGAGCAGTATCTCGGCGAGCGGCCGGAGGCGGAAGACGCGACCGTCGTCGAGTCGCAGGTCAGCGAACTGCGGCAGCGGATGCAGCGCGACGGCGAGGATTGAGCGCGCCGGCACGCCCTTGCCCGCCTACGGAAAGAACGCCCGCATCGCGGGCGTTTTTCTTGCACGCGTGCCGTTGCTACTTCGGCTGCATCCGGATCGCGCCGCCCACGCGAATCACGTCGCCGTCGAGCCTCGGACGCTTGCGGCGGCGACACGCGCACGCGCGTGCACGTCGCGGCAGGCGAAAAAAAAGCCGCCCGGAACGGGCGGCTTGCGGGTGCGCGACGCGCTGCTTACTTCAGTGCGTCAAACGCGCGCTCGCGGATTTCGTCGACGGTGCCGAGGCCCGAGATCTTGCGATACTGCGGCGCCTTCAAACCGTTTTCCTCGCCGCGCTGCGCCCAGTCGCCGTAGTACGTGATCAGCGGCTTGGTCTGCGCTTCGTACACTTCGAGACGCTTTTTGACAGTTTCTTCCTTGTCGTCGTCGCGCTGGATCAGCGGTTCGCCCGTCACGTCGTCGTGCCCTTCGACCTTCGGCGGGTTGAACTTGACGTGGTACGTGCGGCCCGATGCCGGGTGCGTGCGGCGGCCGCTCATGCGCTCGATGATTTCCGAGAACGGGACGTCGATCTCCAGCACGTAGTCGATCGCGACGCCGGCGTCCTTCATCGCGTCAGCCTGCGCGATCGTGCGCGGGAAGCCGTCGAACAGATACCCGTTCGCGCAGTCGGATTCCTTCAGCCGTTCCTTGACGAGGCCGATGATCAGCGCGTCCGGCACGAGCTTGCCGGCATCCATGTAGCCCTTCGCCTCGACGCCGAGCGGCGTGCCGGCCTTGACGGCCGCACGCAGCATGTCGCCGGTCGAGATTTGCGGAATCCCGAATTTTTCCTTGATGAAGTTTGCCTGGGTGCCCTTTCCCGCGCCGGGCGCGCCCAACAGGATCAAACGCATGGTGATATCTCCAAGTATGTAGATTCGTGTGGCGAGACTCAAAGGCGTCGGCGACGGCGGGCGCGGGGCTTGCCTGGCGCGTGGCGGACCGGTCTGATGCGGCGCGTCGGTTCGAGCGAAGCGCGGCGGCCGGCGGAGCCACGTGCGGGGTCAAGCGAGGACGCGCTGGTCGCGGACGGCTCGCACAATCGCCTGATTATGCCATGGGTTATTTTGAACCCGGCTGAAAAAGGGCCTGCACGCGCGCGAGATCGGCCGGCGTGTCGATGCCGGCTTCGGGCGCGGATTCGGTGATCAGCACTGCGATGCGCTCGCCGTGCCACAGCGCGCGCAGCTGTTCGAGCTGCTCGGCCTGTTCGATCGGCGCCTGCGCGAGCGACGGATAGGTGCGCAGGAAACGCGCGCGATACGCATAGAGGCCGATGTGCCGGTAGACCGGGAAAGCCGGTGCTGGCATGGCCGCGACGTCGGGCCAGCGCGGCTGGTACGCGTCGCGGCTCCACGGAATCGGCGCGCGCGAGAAGTACAGCGCGACGCTCTGCGCGTCGAGCGCGACCTTCACGACGTTCGG
Source organism: Burkholderia sp. BCC1047 (assembly GCF_902833155.1). NCBI lineage: Bacteria > Pseudomonadati > Pseudomonadota > Betaproteobacteria > Burkholderiales > Burkholderiaceae > Burkholderia > Burkholderia sp. BCC1047. Next base: position 114,457 of record NZ_CADFEH010000024.1, read on the forward strand.
GTTGAACACGTCGGCCGCGTCGTGGATCGGATGGGCGGCGGTCGCGATCGCGCAGGCCGGATGCGCGGCCAGGTGCGACGCTACGTCGCGGACGAGCGCGGGGTCGATCAGCGGCTCGTCGCCCTGCACGTTGACGACGACGGTGTCGTCGCGCCAGCCGAAGGCCGCCGCGACTTCCGCGAGCCGGTCGGTGCCGGACGGATGATCGGCGCGGGTGAGCACCGCTTCGAAGCCGTGATCGCGCGCCGCGTCGAGCACGCTCTGCGCATCGGAGGCGACGAGCACCTGTTGCGCGCCCGCTTCGCGCGCGCGCTCGGCGACACGCACGACCATCGGCTTGCCGCCGAGATCGGCGAGCGGCTTGTTCGGGAGCCGCGTCGACGCGAGCCGGGCGGGAATGACGGCGATGAAGGGTTGCGGCTGAGTCATCGGGGAGCGCTGGGAAGGACGGGGCGGGCGACGCCGGAAGCCGGTCGCCCGGCGGAGTGCGGCGACCCGGCCGGGGCCGGGCCGCCAGTGTCGAATCGGTGCGCCGGACGAGCGGCGCGGCGGCTCAGCGGCCGGCCGGGTCGACCGGCGTGCCTTCGACGGTCTGGCGCGCTTCGTCGACGAGCATCACCGGGATGCCGTCGCGGATCGGGTACGCGAGCTTGTCCGCGTTGCAGATCAGCTCCTGCGCGGCACGGTCGTAGTGGAGCGGGCCTTTGCAGATAGGGCACACAATGATTTCAAGCAGGCGAGCGTCCACGGAGTTTCTCCACAACGAGGGCAATGAGGCGAGGGTCGAGCGCGGCTTCGACGGGGACTACCCACAGTCGGGCGTCGCGCCAGGAAGCGCCCAATTTTACTGCATCCTTCTCGGTGATCAGGATCGCATCGACGGCATCGTCGACGAACGGATTGTCGGCGAACGCGTAATGGTCGGGCAGCGCGCGGGTCGCCGGCGCGAGGCCGGCCGCGCGCAGCGTGGCGAAGAAGCGTTCCGGCGCGCCGATGCCGGCCGCGGCGAGCACGCGTTCGTTCGCGAATTGCGACAGCGGGCGGCGCAGCGCGGGCTGGTCGAGGTGCCATGCGGCGCCCGGCGTCAGCGCGAGCGCGTAGGTGTCGGGCCACGGCGGTAGCGCGCCGCTGTACGGATCGTTGACGAGCGTCGCGTCGCGATGCCGCGACAGCGGCTCGCGTAGCGGGCCGGCCGGCAGCAGGAAGCCGTTGCCGCCGAGCCGGTGGTCGAATACGACGAGCTCGACGGTGCGCGCGAGGCGGTAGTGCTGCAGGCCGTCGTCGCTGACGATCACATCGACGTCCGGATGCGCGGCGCGCAGCGCCTGCGCGGCCGCGACGCGGTCCGGGCACACCCACACGGGTGCCCCGGTGCGGCGCGCGATCAGCAGCGGTTCGTCGCCGGCCGCGCCCGCGCGCGACGCAGGCGTGACGGCCGTCGGCGCCTTCACGTTCGCGCCGTAGCCGCGCGACACGACGCCGGGCGTGAAGCCGGCCGCGCGCAGCGCGTCGACGAGCGCGATCACGGTCGGCGTCTTGCCGGTGCCGCCGACGGTCACGTTGCCGACCACGACGACCGGCACGCCGACGTCGACCGGCTGCTTCCAGCCTTGCGCGTAAGCGGTGCGCCGCAGCGCCGCGCCCAGGGCGAACACGCAGGCGAACGGCGTGAGCGCCCAGGCGAGCGCGCCGCGCCGCTGCCATTCGCGTGTCAGGCGCGCTTCGAGTCGCGCGAGCGGGCCGCCGGGCGCGCTCATCGGGCCGGGCGCGGCGCGTCGGGCGCCGCGGCGAGGGACGGATTCGTCAAGGCGGATTCTCCATTGGGCGGCGCATGCCGCGGGGTCCGTGGAAGGCGGCACTCTAGCGCGCCGCACGCCGGCGCGGCAAGCGCGACCGGCCGCCGCGGCGCGCGGGGCCGGATCGAGACGGCCTGTGGATAACTCTGTGAAAAACTCGCCGGTCGATCGTGTCAAACGCCCGCCCGGCGGGCATCGAATCGGATGAGAATCATTTCGAAAGGTTTAAAAGATTATAAAAATCAACGTGTTGCGAAGAATTGTCTGGTTTTTTTCGCGGTTTCCGCGCGTTTTACGCGGACGAATGCCAGAGTGTGGACACCTTCCGCGCACGGCGGCGAATGCGGCGGCGCTGGACGCCGCGCGCATGTCGGACTATCGTGACGCCGCCAGCATTCATCCGACCGCCCATGCTTTCCGATTCTCCTTTTTCCGCACCCGGCGCGACGCGCGGCGGCGACGAAGTGATTCCCGTTTCAGCGCTCAATCGTGCGATCTCGACGATGCTCGAGCGTTCGTTTCCGCTGCTGTGGATTGCCGGCGAAGTGTCGAATTTCACGCGCGCCGCGAGCGGCCACTGGTATTTCTCGATCAAGGACCAGCAGGCGCAGATGCGCTGCGTGATGTTCCGCGGCCGCGCGCAATACGCGGAATTCACGCCGCGCGAAGGCGACCGCATCGAGGTGCGCGCGGTCGTCACGATGTACGAGCCGCGCGGCGAGGTGCAGCTCAACGTCGAAGCCGTGCGGCGCACCGGGCAGGGGCGCTTGTACGAAGCGTTCCTGCGGCTGAAGGCGCAGCTCGAAGACGAGGGCCTGTTCGCGCCCGAGCGCAAGCGGCCGTTGCCGGCCCATCCGCGCGCGATCGGCATCGTCACGTCGCTGCAGGCCGCCGCATTGCGCGACGTGCTGACCACGCTCGCCCGGCGCGCGCCGCATATTCCTGTGATCGTCTATCCGGCGCCCGTGCAGGGCGCCGGTTCCGCCGAAAAGCTCGTCGCGGCGGTTGCGACCGCGAACGCGCGGCGCGAGGTCGACGTGCTGCTGGTGTGTCGCGGCGGCGGCTCGATCGAGGATCTGTGGTCGTTCAACGACGAAGCGCTGGCGCGCGCGATCGCGGCGAGCGAGCTGCCGGTCGTCAGCGGCGTCGGGCACGAAACCGATTTCACGATCGCGGACTTCGCGGCCGACCTGCGCGCGCCGACGCCGACCGGTGCGGCCGAACTCGCGAGCCCGCAGCGCGCGCTGCTGCTGCGCGAGGTCGACGAGCGCCAGCGCGCGCTCGCGCGCGGCATGGCGCGCCGGCTCGAACAGCGCGCGCAGCAGCTCGACTGGCTTGCGCGGCGGCTCGTGAGCCCGGCCGAGCGGCTGCAGCGGCAGCGTACGCACGTCGAGCAGCTCGCGGTGCGGCTCGCGTCCGCGGCATCGCGGCCGGTGCGCGATGCACGTGCGCGTTTCGCGCTCGCGCAACTGCGCTGGCAGCGCGCGCGGCCCGATCCGTCCCAGGCGCGCCACGCGCTCGCCGCGCTGTCGCAACGTCTCGCGAGCGCGGTGCAGCGCCGTCACGAACGCGACTCCGCGCGTGTGTCGGCCTGTGCGGCACGGCTCGAGGTGCTGAGCCCGCAGCGCACGCTCGAGCGCGGCTATGCGGCGCTGATCGATGCGCAGACGGGCCGCGCGGTGCGCGCGCCGAACGCGCTGAAGCCGCAGCGGCGCCTGACCGTGCATCTCGCCGAAGGCTCGGCCGACGTGTCGCTCGCCGACGTGCAGCCACGGCTGACGGATACGATCTGACCCAAGCGGCGCGAGCGAAACGCGAGACGCGTCGCCACGCGTGCGGCGGGACCGGGAACGGATGCTGCGCATCGTCGGGTTCGTCCTGCCCGGCGTTGCGCCAGCAGCGCTTTTCCGCATACCGCGGATAAATGGCCCGTGAGTTTGCGGGGTTATTCGTCCTCGCCTACAATCGGACGCTCGGCAGCATCCAACACAGCCTCCCTACATACTCAACGAAGGAATCGCCATGGCTCATACGCTCCCGCCGCTCCCGTACGCTGAAGACGCACTCGCGCCGACCATCTCGAAAGAGACGATCGAGTACCACTACGGCAAGCACCATCAGGCTTATGTGACGAACCTGAACAATCTGATCCCGGGCACGGAATTCGAGAACCTGCCGCTGGAAGAGATCGTGAAGAAGTCGTCGGGCGGCATCTTCAACAACGCCGCGCAAATCTGGAACCACACGTTCTTCTGGAACAGCCTGTCGCCGAACGGCGGCGGCGCACCGACGGGCGCGCTGGGCGACGCGATCAACGCGAAGTGGGGTTCGTACGACGCATTCAAGGAAGCGTTCACGAAGGCCGCGGTCGGCACGTTCGGTTCGGGCTGGGCATGGCTCGTGAAGAAGGCCGACGGTTCGCTCGACATCGTGTCGACGAGCAACGCCGCCACGCCGCTGACGACCGCCGACAAGGCGCTGCTGACGATCGACGTGTGGGAACACGCGTACTACATCGACTACCGCAACGCGCGTCCGAAGTTCGTCGAAGCGTTCTGGAACATCGTGAACTGGGACTTCGCCGCGAAGAACTTCGCGTAAGTCCGGCGCCTGCGCGCCGTCACGGCGCGCGGCATCGAAGCAAAGCCCTCGTTTCGAGGGCTTTTTGTTTTTTGCGCGCCCGAACGTGCGGCGTTCGCCGGCTCAACCGGCCATGCCGAGCAGCCAGCCGAGCGCCGCGCTCGCGATCACCACGGCCCACGGCGGCACGCGCCAGAACACCAGCGCGACGAACGCGACCAGCGCGGCGGCCAGGTCGCGCGGCGCGACGATCGTGTCGGTCCAGACCGGATGATAGAGCGCGGCGAGCAGCAGCCCGACGACGGCCGCGTTCACGCCGGCGAGCGCGGCCTGCATGTGCGCGCTGCGGCGCAGGCGCTCCCAGAACGGCGCGGTGCCGGCGATGAGCAGGAACGAAGGCGCGAAGATCGACACGAGTGCGAGCGTGCCGCCGAGCCAGCCGTTCGGCGCATCGCGCAGCGACGCACCGAGGAATGCCGCGAACGTGAACAGCGGGCCTGGGACGGCCTGCGCGACGCCATATCCGGCGAGAAACGCCGAATCGCTCACCCAGCCCGGTGCGACCACGGCCGCCTGCAGCAGCGGCAGCACCACATGGCCGCCGCCGAACACAAGCGCACCCGTGCGGAAGAATGCATCGACGACGGCGAGCGTGTCCGAGCGCAGCGCGTGGGCCGCGAACGGCAGCGCGACGAGCAGCGCCGCGAACAGCGCGAGCCACAGCACGCCTGTGCGGCGCGACACGTGCAGCGGCAACGGTTCGTGTGCGTCGGGCGCCGGTTGCGGCAACAGCACAAGGCCGGCCGCGCCGGCCGCGACGATCACCGCGACCTGCGTCCACGCGGCCGGCGCGAGCAGCGCGACGCACGCGGCCGCGGCCATCAGCGTGACGCGCCGCGCATCCGGGCACAGCGTGCGCGCCATGCCCCACACGGCTTGCGCGATCACCGCGACCGACACGATGCGCAGCCCGTGCAACGCGCCGGCTTCGATCGGCGCGCCCGTTGCATGAACGCCGAGCGCGAACAGCATCATCATCAGCGCCGACGGCAGCGTGAAACCGAGCCACGCGGCGAACATGCCCGCATAGCCGGCACGCGCGAGACCGATCGCCATCCCGACCTGGCTGCTCGCGGGCCCCGGCAGGAACTGGCACAGCCCGACGAGATCGGCATAGGTGCGCTCGGTGAGCCAGCCGCGCCGCGTGACGAATTCCGCGCGAAAGTAGCCGAGATGCGCGACCGGGCCGCCGAACGACGTGAGGCCGAGCCGCAGGAATGCGATGAAGACGGGCCACGGATGGCGGGCGGAGGCGGGGACGGTCGACGTGTTCAAGGCGGTGCGCGCGGCGGACGGAACGAGTCGCCACGATAGCGCAACTCGGCGGCCGCGGGCAGCGCATGGCGCCAATCGCGGCCAATCGCGGCCGATAGAGGTCGTTGCGCGTCGTTCAGTACGGGCCGTCGCCGAGCCCGCTCGCGCGGCGCAATGCGTCGATGTCCACGAGTTCGATCTCGCCGACGTGCAGCCGCACGACGCCATCCGCCTGCAGCGCCTTCAGCAACTGGTTGGTGGTCTGCCGCGTCAGCGACAGCATCGACGCGAGCGTTTCCTGCGACAGCCGGATGTGCGTGCGCCCGGCGCTGATGCCGCCGTAGCCTTCGGCGATCATCAGCAGCCGCGCGGCGAGCCGCTGCGCGGCCGGCATCACGCTCATCGATTCGACCGTCAGGAAGCTCAGGCGCAGCTTTTGCGCCATCAGCAGCGCGAACTGCCGCCAGTATTGCGGCGTCGTCTCGAGGATCGCGAGCAGCCCGGCCTGCGGCACGTGCAGCAGCAGCGCGTCGTCGAGCGCGATCGCGTCGTGCGTGCGCGGCTGGCCGTCGAACAACGCGATCTCGCCGAACCACGTCACGGGCTCGGCCACCGTCAGCAGCGTTTCCTTGCCCTGCGGATCGACCGCACCTATCGTGAGCGAACCGGCCAGCACCGCGTACAGCCCGCACGGCGGGTCGCCGCGCCGGAACAGCGCGTGGCCGGACGGCAGCCGGCGCAGCGTCGCGCGGGCGATCAGCGCCGCGCGCAGCGCGGGCGGCAGCGCGGCGAACCACGGGTTCGCTTCGAGCTGCGGCAGGTACGGGGCGAGCGAGGCAGGCATGGGCACGCGATGTCGGGTAGCTGACAGAGGTTCTCGGGCGTGACGCGCATCATAGCGCTCAATAACCGATCAGGAGACGCGATGAAGACCCTCGAAGACCATCTTTCCCAGTATGCGGCCTACCATCGCGATGCGCGCAACATCGCGACGCATCTGGTCGGTATCCCGATGATCGTGTTCGCGGTCGAGGTGCTGCTGTCGCGGCCGGCGCTCGGGACGCTGGCCGGCGTCGCGCTGTCGCCGGCGCTGCTGCTCGCCGTCGTGTCCGCGCTGTTCTACCTGCGTCTCGACCTGCGGTTCGGGATCGTGATGACCGTGCTGCTCGCGCTCGGCCTGTGGGCCGCGCAGTCGCTGGCGCCGCTGCCGACCGTGCAATGGCTCGGCATCGGCGTCGGCGCGTTCGTCGTCGGCTGGATCGTGCAGTTCGTCGGGCACTGGTTCGAAGGCAGCAAGCCGGCATTCGTCGACGATCTGGTCGGCCTGATCGTCGGGCCGTTGTTCGTCGTCGCCGAGGTCGCGTTCTTCGCGGGGCTGCGCGGCGACGTGCGCCGCGAAGTCGAGCGGCGCGCCGGTCCCGTGCATGGCGGCGCGCATTCGCATGTCTGACGGGCCGGCCGGGCCGGTCTGCGTGTTCGGCGCGGGCGCGGCGATGCGCCCGCGCCGGTCAATGCGCGACGGTGCGCGCACGTCCACGACGCCGAACGCGCGGCGGCGCGTCGGGCTTGGCGCGGCGATGCGCGGTGGGCCGACCTGGCCGCAGGCGCCGCGTGCGGGCCACGTGCCGGCCGCGTAGGCCGGCGTCGAACCCGGCGTCGCACCATTCGGCGGCGCGGGCCGCGCGCAGCGACTAAGATGCGGAGTGCGTCATACGACGCCTTTGCGGAGCACTCGCCATGGCGGATCGCCCGACTCTCGATGCCTACGACACCCATGCCGCGCAATACGCGCAGGACTGGCTCGACCAGGCCGCGCCCGACGACATGTACGCGCTGCTCGAACAGTATTTCACGCCGGGGCCGACCGCCGACGTCGGCTGCGGGGCGGGGCGCGACACGGCCTGGCTCGCGTCGCGCGGCTTCGACGTGCGCGGCTACGACGCGAGCGCCGCGCTGCTCGACGAGGCGCGGCGGCGCCATCGCGGGCTGACGTTCGAGCTGGCCGCGCTGCCGGCGCTGGCCGGCGTACCGTCCGGCGCGTTTCGCAACGTGCTGTGCGAAACGGTCGTCATGCATCTCGAACAGGCGGACGCGGCCGCCGCCGCCGCGCGGCTGGCCGATCTGCTGATGCCGGGCGGCACGTTGTACCTGAGCTGGCGGGTGGCCGGACACGGCGTGTTGCGCGACGAGCGCGGCCGCCTCTATACGCCGCTCGACTCGGCGCGGATGCATGCGGCGCTGGGCGCCGGCGTGCGGGTGATCGACGAACACGAAGTCGTCAGCGCGTCGTCCGGCAAGCGCGTGCACCGGCTGATCGTGCGCAAGGCGGGCGGCGACGCGTGAACGCGGCGCGCCGGCGCGCTTACTCGCGGCTGAGCGCCGCTTCCCAGTTGATGTCGACGCAGAGCACCTGCATGCCGGTCGCGGCCGGCGCGGCGATCGACGCGGTGACGCACAGGTGCGCCTCGTTGATCGACAGGTAGGGCGGCGTCAGGTGCACGCGGCCCGGCGCGCGCATCGCGTCGATGAAATACGGGCGGCGTTCCCAGCTCGCGCCTTCGGAATGCAGCAGCGGCCGGAAGCGCTTCGCGCGTTGCGACACGCTGCCGCGCGCGAGCACGTTGTCGCCGATCTGGCGGCCCGACGCGTCGAGCAGGAAGCAGCGCGCGGTCTCGGGCAGCCCGAGCACGGCGGTGGCCGCATCGGTGAGCGATTCGCCCGCGCCGAGCCGGCGGCTCGCTTCCTCGAGTGCGGCGACGTACGGCGCGAGCCGTTCCGCCTGCGTGCGCTCGCGCTGCGCGACGCGCAGCCGCAGCGCGGCCGACAGCGTATCCATGCAGCCCGCGGCGGCCTGCGGCTGCACGGGATCGACGCTCGGCCCCGCGAAGTACTGACCCTGCACGAAATCGACGTCGCATTCGAGCGCGATCAGCGCGTCGCGTTCGGTCGAGAGGCCGCCCATCAGCACGAGCTGGCCGGATTCGTGCAGCAGCGACACGAGCCCCGGCAGCACGCGTTCGAGATGCGAGTGCTCGCTCGCCTGCGCGAGGATGCCGCGGTCGAGCGTGACGATGTCGGGATGCAGATGCCACACGCGATCGACGTTCGAGTGCTTCGCGCCGAACCCGACGAGCGCGATCAGGAAGCCGGCCTTGCGCAGCCCGTCGATGATCGCCGCATAGCGCGGCGTCTCGCCGCCGGCCTGCTCGGGCACCTCGAGCACCACGCGGTGCGGCGGCAGCCCGAGCGCCTTCAGGTTCGCGAGCAGCGCGTCGCCGTAGATGGTGTCCATCAGCGCGGCCGGATGCAGGCTCAGGAAGAGCCATTCGTCGTGGCTGTCGAACGCGTGGAAGTTACCGAGATGCAACGATTCGGCGAGCCGGCCGAGCTCGAGCAGGTCGCCGCGCCGCGCCGCCTGCGTGAATACCTCGTGCGACGCCACCTGGCGGCTTTCCTCGTCGTGCGCGCGCAGCGACGCGTGATAGCCGATCGCGCGCCGGTGCGACACCGAGAAAACCGGCTGGAACACGCTGAACACGGTGTAGCCGCCGTACAGCACGGTGCGCCGGTTCCCGTCGTCGCCGGCGACCGGGCGGGGCGGCTGAAAGCCGGGGGGATCGATTTCGATCATGCTCATGATGTCGGCCGAAGGAAGACTGCCAGTTTACCTACAGAATAGGCGAGCAAGAAGCATGCACGGCAGGGCGCCACGTGCGGCCGCCGGTCGCGGTCGATACGCGCACGCGTGCCGGGCCGCGTTGCACCGCGATGGTGCGCGCGGGCCCGATTCGGCGCGCGCCGCCGGTCACGCGCGCTCGGACGGGTCGGTCTTGCGCGCGGTGCTGCGGATCTCGGGCGCGAGCTGCGCGAAGATCCACGCGGACGCGGCCGTGATGATCCCGACGCAGATGAACGTCGCATGGAACGCCGGCAGCGTGTTGCTCGGCGTCACGGTGCGCAGCATGCCGGTGAACGTCGCGAGCAGCGCGCCGGCGACTGTCACGCCGAGGCTCATCGACAGCATCTGCACGAGCGAGAACAGGCTGTTGCCGCTGCTCGCGCCGCCGGTGCCGAGATCCTTCAGCGTCAGCGTGTTCATCGCGGTGAACTGCATCGAGTTGAAGCCGCCGAACAGCGCGAGATGCACGACCTTCACCCACACCGGCACCGTGTCGCGCATCAGCGCGAAGCTCGCCATCATCACGCCGACCATGATCGTGTTCGCGAGCAGCACCTTGCGGTAGCCGTGCTGCGTGATCAGGCGCGTGATGATCCGCTTCGAGAACATGCCGGCCGCCGCGACCGGCAGCATCATCAGCCCGGCCTCGAACGCCGAGTAGCCGAGGCTCACCTGCAGCAGCAGCGGGATCAGGTACGGCATCGCGCCGCTGCCGATCCGCGCGAACAGGTTGCCGAGCAGCCCGACGCTGAACGTGTGGATCTTGAACAGCTCGAGCGAGAAGATCGGCTGCGGCGCGCGCACCGCGTACAGCCCATACGCGACGAAGCACGCGAGGCTCAGAATCAGCAGCACCAGCACGGCCGCGTGCTGCATGCCGAGATCGGCGAGCCCGTCGAGCGACAGCGAGATCGCGACCATCCCGATCGTCAGCGGCAGATAGCCCTTCAGGTCGAAGCGGCCGGCGGCCGGGTTGCGCGAATCGGGCATCGAATAGAAGGTCGCGATGCAGCCCGCGACGCCGACCGGCACGTTGATCAGGAAGATCCAGTGCCACGACGCGATCTTCACGAGCCAGCCGCCGAGCGTCGGCCCGATCAGCGGGCCGATCAGGCCCGGAATCGCGACGAACGACAGCGCGGGCAGGTAGCGCTCGGCCGGGAACGTGCGCAGCACCGCGAGCCGCCCGACCGGCAGCAGCATCGCGCCGCCGACGCCCTGCACGACGCGGAACGCGACGAGCTGCGTCAGCGTATGCGCGTTCGCGCACAGCAGCGAGCCGAGCGAGAACACCAGGATCGCGCTGAAGAACACGCGCCGGGTGCCGAACGTATCGGCGAGCCAGCCCGACACGGGGATCATCACCGCCATCGTCAGCGAGTACGCGATCACGACCGATTGCATCCGCAGCGGCGATTCGCCGAGGCTCGCGGCCATCGACGGCAGCGCCGTGTTGACGATCGTCGCGTCGAGCGTCTGCATGAAGAAGCCCGTCGCAACGAGCCAGAGCATCACGGTGAGGTTCTTTTCGCCGGGAGCGGCGGCGGGCGGGCTTTGGAACATGAGGGCAGGGGCGGCGGCGCGGGACAGCCGACATTGTAGGGAAAGCCGCCGCGCCGTGCAGGTTCGGTGTGGTATGTCGTGCGCCCCCGGCCGGGCCCGGGCCGGCGCGGCGGCCGGCTGCCTGTCCCCGTCGGGCGGCCAGTACAGTTCAGCCAGAACTGTTCGCGGCCGTATCTGTCCGGGTGCGGCCGCTCTCCGAAATACTGGTGTCATCGAACCGGTGCGACCAGGAGGCTGCGATGCGCGAACTGCGACTTTACGTAATGGACGGCGACGAGCCGGCCGGACGGTGGTGGATCGTCGATCGTACGCTGCTCGAGGTGGTCGAAGGCGACGTGTGGGTGACCGTCGAGGGCCGGTCAGACGATCACTGGCTGGGCGCGGGCGAATCGTTGACGTTGCTGCCCGGCACGCGCGCGTGGGTCAGCGCCGGGTCGCGCGGCGCGACGTTCGCGTTCGGGCCGCTGGCGGTGTCGGCCGTGCGCACCGCGCCCGCGTGGTGGCGCCCGTTCGCCGCATGGCGCGACGGCCGGCGTCACCCGGCCGCGTCGCTGCCGACGTAGCGTGCGCGCGGCCGGATCAACTTTCCGTCCGCGGACTGTTCGAGCGCGTGCGCGATCCAGCCGGCCGTGCGGCCGGCCGCGAACAGCGTGAACGCCGCGCCGTCGGGCAGCGCGAGCGTGCGCTCCAGCACCGCGAGCGCGAAATCGATCGTCGGCCGCAGGCCCGTCGCCGCTTCGACGCGTGCGGCGAGCGCGCGCGCCGCGCGCAGCGCCGGCCGGTCGGGCGCCGTCGCATGCAGCGCATCGAGCAGCGCCCGTGCGCGCGGGTCGCCGTCGGGGTACAGCGGGTGCGCGAAGCCGGACAGGGCGGTGCGGCCGCCGTCCGCGCGTTCGTCGTGCGCCAGCCGCAGCGCGAGGTAGCGGTCGAGATCGGCGGCGCGGGCCGCTTCGTCGAGCAGCGTGCCCGCGCGGAACGTCTCGCCGCCGTGACGCGGCCCCGACAGCGCCGCGAGCCCACCCGAGATCGCCCCGAACAGATGGGTGCCGGTCGATGCGATGCAGCGCACCGCGAAGGTCGACGGATTCAGTTCGTGATCGGCGCACAACACGAGCGCACGCCGCAGCAGGTCGGCTTCGTCGCGCCGCCGCACGCGCCACGCGGCCGCGAGCTGGCGGTGCACGGGCGCGTCGCCCGGCGCGATGCCGGCGAGCGCGGCCGTCGCGACGCGCAGCAGCGCCGCCGCGGCATCGAGCTGCGCATCGCGCCCTTGCGCCCATAGGCGCGGCAGCGATGCGGCCGCGGCCGGCAGCAGCACCAGCGTGCGTTCGAGCGGTGCGAGATGCGCCCAGCGACGCGCCCAGTCGTCCCACTGCGCCGCATCGAAACCGCTGGAAGCGAGCGACGCGGCGGCCAGCCGCGCGGGCGGACAGTCCCACAGCCGCGCGGCCGTTTCTTCGAGCGTCGCCGCGTCGGCCAGCGCGAGTGCATCGACGCCGCGGTAGCACAGGCGGCCGTCGGCGATCTGCGTGATCCGCGATTCCAGGACGGGCACACCCCAGTCGAGCGAACGTTCGGCGACACCGCCCGCGCGTTTCGCATCGGCGCGGCGGCGCGCGAGCAGGCGCACCTCGTTGGCGTCGTAGCGGCGGCGCTTCGTCGCGCCGTCGGGCAGCGAGCGCAGCAGGCCGCGGCTCACGTACGCGTAGAGCGTGCTCACGCTGACGCCGAGCATGCCGGCGGCTTCCTGCGCACTGACGGATGTCATGCCGGTGGCTCCTGTCGCCGCGCATGAAGTGCGGGCCCGTTACGACTATTCGTTATGTATTGATTCGCGCAATCAAGATTGATCGCGCCTGTCGCGAATTCTAGACTCGATTCCGTCTCCTCAACGGCGTCTCTTCCACCATGACACCCGAATCCGCATTGGCGCATCTTTGGCAACTCGCACGTGGCGAGCGCGACGCGCTGGCCCGCACGACCGTGACGGGGCAGGACCCGACGCTGCCGTCGACGTTTCATGTCGGCACGCTCGCCGCCGCGACGATCGCCGCGGCCGGGCTCGCGGCAGCCGAATGCCATCGGCTGCGAACGGGCGTGGCGCAATCGGTCGACGTGTCGGTGCGCGACGCGCTCGTCGCGTTCCGCAGCGAACGCTACCTGCGCGTGGACGACGGGCCGCCGCCGGAGTTGCGCCATCCGGTGACCGGCTTCTTCGAGACGGGTGACGGACGATGGATTCAGCTGCATGCGAATTTCCCGCATCATTTGCACGGCATTCTCGACGTGCTCGGCTGCGGCCCGCAGCCCGCCGACGTCGCCGCCGCGATCCGTACGTGGGACGGCGCGGCGCTCGATACCGCGCTGGCCGACGCCGGCCTGTGCGCGGCATTAATCAGAACCCCTGATGAATGGGCGGCGCACGAGCAGGCGCACGCGATCGCGTCGCTGCCGCTGTTCGAGATCGAGCGGATCGGCGACGCACCGGCCGAGCCGATCGGCCGCGGCGAAGCCGGCCAGCCGCTCACCGGCGTGCGCGTGCTCGATCTCACGCGCATCATCGCGGGCCCGGTCGCAGGCCGCACGCTGGCGTCGCACGGCGCGCAGACGCTGCTCGTCAACGGTCCGCACCTGCCGAACATCGCGCCGCTCGTGATCGACAACGGGCGTGGCAAGCGCTCGACGTGGATCGATCTGCGCGACGCGGCAGGCGTCGATACGCTGCACGCGCTCGCGCGCGAGGCGGACGTGTTTCTGCAGTCGTACCGGCCCGGCGCGCTCGCGGCGCGCGGTTTCGCGCCGCAGGCATTGGCCGAACGGCGGCCCGGCATCGTCTACGTGTCGGTGTCGGCGTACGGGCATGCAGGGCCATGGGCGAAGCGGCGCGGGTTCGACAGCCTCGTGCAGTCGGCGAGCGGAATCGCATGGCAGGAGCAGCAGGCCGCGCAGGCGCGCGGGCCGCGCCATCTGCCGTGCCAGGCGCTCGATCATGCAACGGGGTATCTCGCGGCGTTCGGCGCGATGATCGCGCTCGCGCGGCGGGCGCGCGAAGGGGGAAGCTGGCACGTGCGGATGTCGCTCGCGCAGACGGGGCGCTGGCTGCAGTCGTTCGGCGCGGTGCCGGACGGGTTGCACGCGCCCGAGCTCGCGTTGGCCGACGTGCGCGACCGGATCGACCGCATCGCGTCGCCGTTCGGCGTGCTCGACACCGTGCGGCCGGCCGAGCGACTGTCGGCGACGCCGCCGTCGTTCGCACGGCCGCCCGTGCCGCTCGGCACCGACGACGCGCGCTGGCTGTGAGCGCGGCCGACGCGCGTCGCGTTACTTGCGCAATTCGACGACGAAATCGTAGTAGTCGTTGCGGCAGTAGGTATCGGTCAGTTCGATCGCGCGCTGGTCGGACGTATAGCCGATCCGCGTGATCAGCAGCAGCGCGTCGTGCGGGGCGATGCCCATCTGCTCGGCGATCTCGTCGGTCGCGTTGACCGCGCGGAAATGCTGCAGCGCGCGCACGATCGGCGTGCCGCGCGCTTCGAGATAGCTGTACAGCGAGCCGACGATCGCCTGCGGATCGGGAATCAGCGTCGCGGGGAACGTCGAGTTCTCGACGGCCATCACGATGCCGTCGGCGAGACGCAGACGTTTCAGGCGTGTAACCGATGCGGCCGGCGACAGCCCGAGCTGGATCACTTCGTCGCGGTTGGCCGGCTGGATTTCGCGCGCGAGCCACTGCGAGCTCGGCTTGAAGCCGCGGCGCTCGAGCATTTCGCTGAAGCTCGACAGCCGCGACAGCGGATCCTCGTAGCGCGGCTGGATGAAGTTGCCGGCGCCCTGCGTGCGACGGATCAGGCCTTGCTCGACGAGCAGCGCGATCGCCTTGCGCGCGGTGATGCGCGACACGCCGAGCGCTTCGGACAACACGCGCTCGGACGGCAGCGCCTCGCCGGCCGTCCAGCGGTTGTCGTGGATCGCATCGCCGAGCTTGCGGGCGAGCTGCAGGTAGAGCGGCGTATCGTTGTCGGGGTCGGGGCGCAGGTCCTGCCAGCGGTCGTCCGTGGGTGCCTTCATACAATGGGTATCGATCAGGTTGCGGCCATTCTAAGTCATCATGCCGCGCCGTTATAGCCGGTTTTTGCCGCGTAATAGGCCGGGGGCGCACCGATTGACTACACTGATGCGTCGTATCCGATGCTTCGGCCGCGGTGTGCGGCCACGAATCCGCCACGAGGAAACGCATGACAGACACGATCGCTACGGTCGTTTTGCCGAACGGCGAGACGATTCCGAAGCTGGGCCTGGGCACTTGGGAAATGGGCGAGCGGCCGGCGCGGCGCGCGGACGAGATCGCCGCGCTGCGCGAGGGCGTCGAACTCGGAATGACGCTGGTCGATACCGCCGAGATGTACGGCGACGGCGCGACCGAGGAACTGGTCGGCGACGCGCTTGCGGGCCTGCGCGACGACGTGTTCCTCGTCAGCAAGGTCTATCCGCACCATGCGAGCCGGCGCGGCGTCGTCGCCGCGTGCGACGCGAGCCTCAAGCGCCTGCGTACCGATCGCGTCGACCTGTACCTGCTGCACTGGCGCGGTTCGGTGCCGCTCGCGGAAACGGTCGAGGGTTTCGACGCGTTGCAGCGTGCGGGCAAGATCCGGCACTGGGGCGTGAGCAACTTCGATACGGCCGACATGGCCGAACTCGTCGACGACGCGGGCGGCGGGGCGTGCGCCACCAACCAGATTCTCTACAACATCGCGCGACGCGGCCCGGAGTTCGACCTGCTGCCGTGGCTGGCCGATCGTCGGATCCCGGCGATGGCGTACAGCCCGGTCGATCACGGGCGGCTGCCGAAACGCTCGCCGCTCGACGACATCGCGCGGCTGCGCGGCGTGTCGGTGACGCGCGTCGCACTGGCATGGGTGCTCGCGCAGCCGGGTGTATTCGCGATTCCGAAGGCGTCGCGGATCGAGCACGTGCGCGACAACCGCGCCGCGCTCGATGTCGTGTTGAGCGATGACGAGCACGCGCAGCTTGACGCGTATTTCCGTCCGCCGCGCAGCAAGCGCGCGCTCGAGATGCTCTGACCGACTTCGACCGGGCAACGCCTTCGGGTCAGTGGCGGCCGCCCGACGATCCGCCGTTGCCGGGACCGCCGCCGTTGCCGTTGCCGGCGCCACGGCCGTTGCCGACGCCGTTGGCCCCGCCGTTGCCGGCGCCGCCACTGCCATTGCCGTTACCGTTGCCGCCGCCATTGCCGTGGCCGCCGGTGCCGTTGGCGCCGCCGCTTCCGCCGTTACCGTTTCCACCGCCATTGCCACCGGCGCCGTTGCCGTTACCGCCGCCGTTGCCCGCGCCACCACCGCCGTTGCCGTGGCCGCCGCCGCCGCCGCTG